>NZ_KV810854.1:351311-465628 GCF_001812925.1 Staphylococcus sp. HMSC057A08
TACTTTTCTTATATTAAGTGCCATTAATACAAATTCTAGTTCTCTTTTGACTTTATTTATCCCTCAAATGGACATTCGAGTGAAACCCAAAATAGCCTTCATAAATCCAAAAACAGGCGCCACGTCAATTTTTCCTTGACTGTAGATGGTTTTTGTTTTTGCTTCTGAAAGCTTTTGATTAATTTGGGCTTTAAAATATTCCCAATTATAATTTTTCATTATTTTTTTATTTGTTTTTGAATTGAATTTCATCCATTGGTGCTTCAAAGAACATTCTGAACAATCATCACATTCATATAATTTAAAGTCCCGTTTAAAACCATATTTATCATGACGATAGGCATATCTTTTAAAACCTAATCGCTTTTTGTTTGGACAAATGTATTCATCGTTAATTTCGTCATAATCCCAATTTTGAGTATTAAAGATGTCACTTTATACTTTTTAGTTTTATCTTTTATCAACATACCGTAAGTTATAAGCGATGTTCGATTAAAATCATCTATAATTGCCATATAATTGGGTTCGCTACCATAACCTGCGTCAGCTACGATATATTCAGGTAAATGACCGTAGGTCTCTTGAATTGAATTTAAAAATGGTATCATCGTTCTTGTATCAGTAAGATTTTGATACACATGATAAGATAAAACGAATTGAGAATTTGTCGCTATTTGTAAATGATAACCTGGCTTGAGTTGTCCATTTTTCATATAATCTCCTTTCATTCTCATAAATGTGGCCTCATGATCTGTTTTAGAATAACTATTTCTATGCTTTAAAATAAATTTTTAGCCTTCGTATTTATGCTTTCGCTCAGAGTAATTATTAATTTGCTTTTTATATTTTTTAATTTTAGTTCTTTTGAGCCGTATTTGTTTTCTTATTTTAGTCCATTTTTCATTATCGATATGTTGGTTTAAATCTTCGATTTCTTTATCGAAATGACTACCAATCAAATCTATTTCTTTTTTTGTTAAGTCATTATCGCGATCTTCTTTAATCTCAGTTATGATTTTATTTGTCACCCATTCATGATAGAGCACTTTAGAATCTTCATTCTTCCTTGACTCATGGTTTTGAATACTCTTTTTTCATACAAATGTATATCGATTGGCATTCGCCTCAACTTTCGTACCATCAATAAAAATGACCTGTTCATCTATAAGATGTTGTTTCAAACACTGACTATGAAATTGAATAAATAATGATTCTAATAAAGCATCTACTTTTGGATTGACTCTAAATCGATTAATCATTTTATAAGAAGGATTTTGATTTTGTGATAGCCACATCATTCGGATGCTATCATTAAGTCATTTTTCTATCTTACGTCCTGAAAACACAGATTGTGTGTAGGCATATAGAATGACTTTTAACATCATTTTTGGATGGTATGATGTTGCACCACGATGATGTCTGAATTTATCAAATTCAGTCTTAGGAATGGTTTCTACAATATCATTGACATGTCGTGAAATATCATTTGTGGGGATAAGAATTGAAGTTTCCATTGGTAGAGTAAGTTGAGTCATGTTATAATCTTTATACATAAGGCACCTCGTTAATTTAGTTTATTAGTGTTTATTAAATTATACGAAAGGGTCTTATTTTTTTGAAGTATTTCAATGTAAAATTACATATAAATACAGAGTGTTTTGGCGAGACTCTTGAGGGAACAGGACAAGCTGAAGACTACAGGCTGAAGCTGTCCCCTAAGAAAGCGAGCCAACAATACGTAGTATTGTAAATAAAGAAGCCAGTAAATGAATTTATAAAAAACTCATTTACTGGCTATTTTTTAGAAATTATGTCCCAGCCTCTTTTGTTATTTCCATTTAAATTTTGTGTAACTTTGATACTGATTTGTATTTACTTCAAGTATTAATGGAATTCGTTGTTTTAATTCACTCACATGAGAGATAATTCCTACCATCCGTCCAGATGTTTTTAAATTTAATAATGTATCAAGAGATGTTTCTAAAGTTTCTTGATCAAGTGTGCCGAATCCTTCATCGATAAACATTGATTCTAACGTAATACCTCCAGATTCTTGTTGTACGACTTCACTTAATCCTAATGCTAGAGCCAGGGATGCTTGAAACGTTTCTCCCCCTGATAATGAACTAATATGTCTTGACTTATTAGAATATAAATCAAATACATCGATTTCTAATCCACTATATCCTTGTGATATTGATTCTCTTCGTTTAAGTTGGTATCTTCGCCCGCTCATTATATCTAATCTAATATTTGCTTGATGTATAATTCTTTCTAAATAATAAATTAATACATAGTTTTCAAGCGATAATTTTTGATGATTCTTTCCAGATAAAACCTCAGATAAATTAAAAATTTGTTGCTGCTCTTTTAACTCTTCATCTAAATAGTGAATATGTTTTTCTATTTTTGCAAATTTTTCATCATTCTTCTTAATTTTATATTGTATTGATACAACATCATTAACATACTGATTATATTTTTCTTCGATATGTTCTTTTTGCATTTCAAGATTAGATATATCTTCAAGTTCTTTTTCACTTGTAAGGCGTGTTAATCGTTCTATTTCAACGTTATATTTATGTTGTTCCTTATCGAATTGATTAATTCTTTTCTCAATATGTTCTTTATTTTGAAGTTCCTGCTTTAATTTTTTTATTTCATCTTCATTTTCTAAACCTAATCGTTTCATTTCTTTTCGGATAGTTGTTGCAAAATAATCTAATTCTTTTTGTAGTTCTTTACTCGTAGCTAAATAATTATCAACACTATTATTTTCTAAAGCTAGCGCATTTTGATATGATTGCATGTTTTTATTAGTATCATTAACATGTTGATGATATTCATCAATCTCTTTTCGAAGACTTAAGTAATAATTTTTAAAAGTTTCAATACTTGAATATCCTGTATTTATTTCAAAATCTTGAATTAAAGTTTGATTCTGACGTTTTTGAGAAGCTAATTTCTCTAATTTAAGTTCTTGCTGATGCTTCTCTTGCTGTAACGTATGAAATTTTTGTTGTAATTTATCTAACTCTTCTAATTGTTGTTGTAATTGTATTTTTTCAGACTTTGCACTTTGTAACTTTTCTTTGATTTGGTCTAAATTAATCGATTTATACTCTATCTCTCCTAAATCTGATATGCTTTGAGAGAGTAATTCACACGTCGCTTCGCTTTTACTTAAATGCTGTTTTTTTTCATTAATTTCATTAGAAAGTTTATCAAGTAATTGATGATTTTGATTAATAGTTTCGAAATCAATATGCTGATTTAAAGATTCAATTTCATTTCCACATATTGGACATGTATCGCCAATACGTAACGCTGACTGTATTTCAATAATAAAGGTTTGTTTATCATTTAAATCAATATTACGTTTATCAATGATTCCTAACTGTTGATTGAGTGTATCAATGTCATTTTTTAAATTTTGTACCTCTTTTGAATGTTGATGATATTGTCGTTTTAGGGAAACTTGCTTTTCATACTTATCTTTTAAATTCTGTTGTTCATCTAATTGTTTTTGTAATTGATATATTTGTTCAGTCAGCTCATCAATAGCTTTATTATCCACTTTATAGCTATCAATAGATTTACTCATTTTATGTTCTTTATTAATTAACTGCTCTTGCTCTTTCATCATTTCATTATAACTGTGAATAATATGTTCTTGCTCTTTAAACGCTTGTTGATATTTATTCAAATAATTATAAAAGGGCTTTGATTGTTCTAAACTCTCACTTTTTAAATGATATGAGTCACTCATCTTGTCTAATTGTTTACGTTCTTTTTCAAGCATGTTTATTTTATTATTTAATTGCGATATTTTATTTTCAGTTTCTATTATTTTGGTTTTTATTGTTTGACGTTTTTCTTCTTTAAAGTGTTGTTGATCATATAAATTAAACAGCATGCCAGCATCATTTAATCGATTTAATTTTACTTTTAATGCATTTATGTCATCCATTTGTTCATCTAACTGATGTTTTAATTGATGATATTCTTTCAGTTCACTCAGTTGTTGTTCTAACGTTTTATTTAAATCAATACGTTTTGTTATAGAAAGCAATTGTTCGTTTTGCTCATTTTTTAGATGCAGTCTTTTTTCTTCGATTTGATGACCTATTGCTCTAAAATCGGGAATAGTCTGTATTAATTCTTGAGTTTTCATGTGATGAATTTGTTTAAATTGAATTAATTGCTCATCATCAAATGCTTCGATATCTTCCCATAGTAATTTTATTTGATTGTATCTTTTTTCAATTTGTTTTTTCTCTTCTTTCACTTCACTTTGAAGAAGTTTTTGAATTTCTTCAAAACGTATACTATTAAATAAAGTTCTTAATATCCCTTGTTTATCTGTACTATTGGATACTAAAAATTTTTTGAATTCACCTTGTGGAAGAATAAATAACTGTCTAAATTGTTCAGCATTAACTCCTAGTAATGATTTAATATATTGATTTCCAACGCTGATTTTACTTTCTCTTAATTCATATGTTTCACTTTTAGAATCATATTCATACACATCTAGTTTTCCTGGTGTTTGACTAGTGTTTCCTTCTTTAGTAAAAGCGCCTTGACGAATAATTTTGAAATATTTTTTATTGAGTTGAAATTCATATTCAACCCACATAGGAGATTTTGCCTCTGCAAAATGACTTCTTAATCCCGCTTCACTTCTGCCTTCTGTAGAAGCTTTTCCAAATAACGAAAATACAATTGCATCAAATATCATGGTTTTTCCCGAACCAGTTTTACCACTAATTAAAAAAAGTTGATCATTTTTAATTTGAGTAAAATCAATCATTTCATGTAAGAATGGGCCAAAATTATGTAACGTTAATTTTATTGGTTTCATTTTAGACCTCCTTATTCGATACCAAAGTGATTAAATTATTTATTTTTTCTTCCTGGTATTTTGTCATCTCATTATCTGTAATCATCTTATAAAATTGCTTAATAATAGTTTGGTCGTCTTGTTGTTGTATTTGTGTCTGATGTAAAGGTCCCTCATTTTCAAAAGTAATATTGCTAAGCGCAAGAGTATTAGGGAATAGTTGTTTTAAATGAATCATTGGATCACTAATATACGACATATTTTTAAGTTTGAAATGTATATAATTATCTTTATTTTTAGGTTGAATATGTCCTTGAATCACTTCATCATACTCGCCCTCAACCACTTCAAGCTCTCTTAAAGGTTTAAGTTGCACAAATGATGTTGATATTTCATTTTTATCTTTAATCACCAAACGTTTATATCCCTTAGGCTGGTTTATTTCTGAAAATGAATATTGTAACAGTGAACCAGAATAATCAATAATGTCATCTTTAATACTAAATGGATGATGTAAATGTCCTAATAACACTTTATCAAATACGTTAAAACACGATTTAGTAACACTTTCAACAGTCCCAATTGTTAAAGGTCTTTCTGAATCTGATGTTTTTCCCCCATTTATCGTTAAGTGACCAATTAAAATATTTATTTTCTCTTTATTCAAATTTTCTACTATATAATTAATACATTTTTCTGTTGCTTGTTGATACGTTTGAATAGAAGCATCTTTAAAAAATTCTTTTACTTCACTAATAGTAGCAAATGGAAGTACATAGAAATGTACATCATTAAATACGATAGGCTGATTCATATGTTTTAATTTTGTACGTATAAAGAGTTTGGAATGTTCAAACCATGAAGCACCATAATTCAATCGTTCTTTACCGTCGTGATTACCATTAGAAATAATCATGGGGATATTCATATCTATATTAATCGTATGAATAGCATTTTCAAAAAGATAAATGGTTTCTTTACTCGGATAAGTTGTATCATAAATATCCCCAGAAATCACAACTACATCAGGTTTTTCATCTTTTAAACATTGAATAAATTGTTCTAAAATAAATGATTGGTCTTCAAGAAATTGTTTTCCGTTAAGTATCTTTCCTAAATGCCAATCTCCAGTATGTATAATTTTCATAACATTCCCCTTACTTTTTAAAGAATTATAATTTAATTTTAAAAAAGAGCGAGATTGAATTCTCAATGAACTCACATACTCGCTCTAAACTTCAATTCAATTTAATATCAAAAAATAATATTTTATTTAATTTTAGATAAGCTAATATTATTAATCTCTATTATGAGACTAAAGATTTTTTAACGTTTTTATATTTATATAACATAGCTAAACGCCAAGGAACAATCATACTAAATGCCAATAAAAAGAACATGCCTCCGATTTCTCCTGGATCAATAGAGCTACTAATAAATATTTTTATGATTGTTCTAATAATTAAAAGCGAAATTAAAATGATTGGAAACGCTTTTGATCGTTTCATATATACCTCAGCACCTTGAACTTCAAAATGACTTGTCCAGATAAGTACAGACGAAAATATCACACCTAAAATGATAGATTCTAAAATTTCAGCCCCAGTTAATCTAAAATATGGAATGACATACATCAAAGCACCTGTCGACATAAAGATAGGAGGTAAAATAATTTTCTTTTCATTTACAGGGAATTTTTGTGCTTTCATACGAATAACTATGACAACAATCCCCATAAACAATGCAAATACTATGGAAAAAACTAAATATGCCAAATTTACACCTTCTTATATTCACATAACTAAAAGTTTAATACTATTATAATTCTTAAATACTCCAACTAAAAATGTTTTACAACAAAAACAAAGGATTGTAAACCCTTATGGCATACAATCCTTTAATAACTATTATTTTTTTGAACTCTTCATGTTTTGATCCATGTTTTTGTTCATCATCGTCATCATTTGATTGATTTTCTTTTGAGACGGTTTTTGTCCCATTTGCATCATCATCATACGTAACATTTCTTCATTGATAGGTGGGTTTTTTTTCAAATAGTCCATCATATATTTTCTTGCTAAGAAGAAACCACCAACTAGTCCGATGATAAGTGCTACAATGATTAATAAAATTGCTAACCAAGTTGCCATTGTTTCACCCACTTTCTATATCCTACTGAATTTTACTAAATAACTATCTTGATTTCAAGAGTTAGTTTTAGAATAACACCACTTCGCTTTTATATTAACAAACTGTTTAACACGAATACTAATATTATAAATCACTTCATATAAAGTACTATTCACAAAATAAGAAAGAGCAGGAAAGAACTCATTTTGAATTCATTTCCCGCTCTCTATGTTGACTAAATCATAATATTAAAAAGTGCGAATTTGATTTAAAATATTTTCTTTAGTAAAGCCATATTTTTCAACAACTAAGTCTCCTGGTGCACTTGCACCAAAACCATCGATTCCAATGACTTTGCCTTCAGTGCCTACATATTTATGCCAACCGAGTGGTGAAGCCATTTCAATTGCAACACGTTTAGTTAATTCTTTTGGAATAACTGATTCTTTATACTCGTCTGATTGTTGCTCAAAAGCGAACCAGTTTGGCATAGAAACTACTCTTACACCTTTACCTTGTTTATCTAAATCTTTAGCTGCTTCAATAGCTAAGCTTACTTCTGAGCCAGTTGCTAACAATAGATATTCTGGTTTAGTTTCAGTTTCAAATACAATATATGCACCTTTTCGTACGCCTTCTTCAACCGTTTCTTCATCTACATCTAAATAAGGAAGGTTTTGACGAGTTAAAACTAGAGATGTTGGTGTTTGTTTAGATTCTAATGCAACTTCCCATGCTACTCTTGTTTCATTACCGTCTGCTGGACGAATGACGTTCATATTTGGAATAGCTCTTAAACCTGCTAACTGTTCAATAGGTTCGTGTGTTGGACCATCTTCACCTACAGCAATTGAATCATGTGTAAAGATAAATGTTGCATTCAATCCCATAATTGCAGATAAGCGTAATGCTGGTTTTAAGTAATCGCTAAATACGAAGAAGGTAGCACCATAAGGATGTAAACCTCCATGTGCTGCCATACCGTTTACTGCAGCACCCATAGCAAACTCTCTTACACCAAACCAAACATTTTTACCTTCTGGAGTATTAGGATTGTAATCTGTAGCTTCTTTAACATTTGATTTATTAGATCCTGCTAAATCTGCAGAACCACCAAAGAATGAAGGAACAGATTTACTAATTGCTTGAATGATTTCTCCAGAATCTGCACGAGTAGCTGCATTATGGTCACTACTGAATTTTGGTAATTCATCTTTATAATTTTCAGGTAATTTACCACTGATTGTCAATTTAAATTCTTCAGCTAATTCTGGATATTTTTCTGTATATGTTTCTAATTTTTCTTTCCACTCATCTTCATGCTCATTTGCACGTTTTAACATTGTTGTTTGGAAGATTTCATATACTTCTTCTGGAACATTGAAACGTTTTTCTGGATCTAATCCATATGCTTCAAATGTAAGTTTTCTTTCATCAGTACCAAGTGGCGCTCCGTGAACACCATTTGTACCGCTAACGTTTGGCGCGCCGTAACCAATAATTGTTTTAACTTCAATTAACGTAGGACCATTTTGCTGTTTAGCTTTAGTAATCGCATTATCAATTTCTTCTAAATTGTTGCCATCTTTTACTAAAATATGGTTCCATCCATAACTTTCAAAACGTTGTTTTACATCTTCTGAGAAAGATTTGTTAAGTTCACCATCAAGTGAAATATCATTTGAATCGTATAATACAATAAGTTTATCTAATTGATTATGACCAGCAAATGAAGCTGCTTCATGAGAAATACCTTCCATTAAATCTCCATCTGAAGCCAACACGTAAGTATAATGATCTACAACGTTAATATCACCTTTATTAAATTTACCACCTAAATGAGCTTCAGCTAAAGCCATTCCCACAGACATAGCAAATCCTTGCCCTAATGGACCTGTTGTAACTTCAACACCATCTGTATGACGAAACTCAGGATGTCCAGGTGTTTTAGAACCCCATTGTCTGAACTGCTTTAATTCTTCTAATTCTAAGCTTCCAGAGACATGTAATAAACTATATAGTAAAGCAGAACCATGACCTGCAGATAATATAAATCTATCTCTGTTAAAGTAGTCTTTAGATTGTGGATTAAAGTTTAAGTGGCGAGTCCAAAGCGTGTAGGCCATTGGTGCAGCTCCCATAGGCAAACCAGGATGACCAGAATTTGCTTCTTCAATTGCATCAATACTTAATGCACGTATAGTATCAATAGCTAATTGGTCTTTTTCATTAAACATCTTACATACTTCCCTTCTAGAATTAATCATCTTTTATATATTATAACTTAAAAATATAGTAAATGATAAGATTATAATGTTAATGATTAAAATGTTATTAACTATTGATCATTCTTTTTTCTTTCTTGAATTTTTTTAAGTTTTTCAGGCGTTACATCGTTGCCTTCTGGATCAATGACTTTGGTACTTTCAATTTGTTGTTTAAATCCCTCTCTAAAAGAATCTAAATATTGTTTACGCAACTTAGATTGCTCTTTTGCTTCAGCTTCTGTTAAACCTTGCTCTTTTTTCTTTTTTGCTAATTCATTAATTCTATCTATATTTAAATTATTATTTGACATGTCATTACACTTCCTATTCTTTTCTTTAATACATATAAAATACTTAATTAATATAACAAAAAAGAGACATAGATAAAAAATCTAAGCATCATAAACTCTTTCTAAAATAAATGAAGTATTTTTATATAATACTTCATATTCCCATTTCTTAGAAGTAATAACTTTTTATCTGTATCTCTTAAATATTTATTTAACTAATGCGAACACTTTATAGTCTGTTTGTTCTGTATTGTTGGGTATATCGTTCTTATAATCATCGTTTAAAATCGCTTTTTTAGGGATCGTATGATCGGTAATTTCGTACATGTGTTCCGTATGAGCGTTCTGATATAAATTAGTAAAAAACACCAGAAAAACGATGCAAGATACTACTAGAACAATTATATTTTTAATGATATTACTAGTACGATTACTAAGCATTTATTTTCACTCCTAGAACATTTGTTTGTATAAATACTTTAACAGAACTAGTGTTCCTAGTCAATAGAATTACGAACAAACGTTTGTTTAAAAAATCAAAAAATGCTATACTATATTAAAATAAACTTAGGGAGTGCCTATATATGAGAGAGTTAACTAAAAGACAAAGTGAGATTTATGATTATATTAAACATGTTGTTCAAATAAAAGGTTATCCACCAAGTGTAAGAGAGATTGGTGAAGCTGTTGGTCTTGCCTCAAGTTCAACTGTGCATGGTCATTTATCTAGATTAGAAGAAAAAGGATATATTAGAAGAGATCCTACTAAACCTAGAGCAATTGAAATCGTGAGTGACCAAAATAATGATATGACTAGAGAAGAAACTATCTATGTTCCTGTTATCGGTAAAGTTACAGCAGGAGTTCCGATTACCGCAGTTGAAAATATAGAAGAATACTTTCCATTACCAGAACATTTAACGTCTACACACAATAGTGATGTGTTTATTTTAAATGTTATCGGTGAAAGTATGATTGAAGCGGGTATTTTAGACGGAGATAAAGTAATTGTAAGAAGCCAAACTATTGCTGAAAATGGAGATATTATCGTAGCAATGACTGAAGATGATGAAGCTACTGTAAAACGCTTTTTCAAAGAAAAAAATCGATATCGTTTACAACCAGAAAATAGTGCTATGAGTCCCATATATTTAGATAATGTAACAGTTATCGGTAAAGTCATTGGTCTATATAGAGAATTATAGTTTATCTCTTGTTCGTTACGTTAAAATCTCTTATATATGTTTAATATACAAAAAACTAGAAGCGCATAGACGCTTCTAGTTTTATTTTTTATTTAAAATCTCTTTTACTTTATCAAGTATATCTTTTTTCTTATTTTTCTTTGTAGGCATAATATCAACTTCCTTGCAAAATGAACATACCCCTATATATTATAAATCAAACATTATCCAGCGTAGTTTTCTGTCCAAAATGGTTGTCGATTTTTATTAAAATCTACACCTACACCTAATGTATTTACGTGCGTATTTAAAATATTTTCTCGGTGTCCTAGAGAATTCATAAGTCCTTCGTGAGCATAAATACTACTTTGTTGACCATAAGCTAAATTTTCAGCAGCAGCATTAAATTGAATACCATCACGTTTCATTCTATCGAAAGGTGAATGACCATTTAAATCAGTATGATCAAAATAATTATTTTTAACCATATCTTCACTATGTTTTCTTGCAGTATGAGATATTTTTTTAGAGTAATCCAATGTATTTAATCCGTGTTGTTTTCTTTCTGCATTAACTAAATCAAAATTTTGATATTCAAAGCTTTTTTCTAGCGTTGTAGATGGTGCACCATATTGCTTTTGTAATCGGTTTTCCATCGATTCACTCACTTGCAACAACCCTGTTAAGTTATTTTTATTATGTTTATCGTAAAATGCAGTGGTATAAATGTGATCTTTATAAAAAACATCATATTCATTATTTTTTACAACAAAACGATAACGTCCTTTTGTAATTTTATCTACTGGTTTACCGAGACGTTGTTCAACCACTTTTTTAGGGGTATTATATTTAATTTTAGATTTAGAAATTATAATATTTTGATTACTAAATAAAGCATTAACTTTATTATTAATGTAACTTACCATTAAAAAATTTTGATAATCATCATTGTAATAAGTGTACCATTTTGTACCATATTCATTTGATGTCACTCTTTTTGGTCGCCCTATCTTATTTTCTACTTCCTTTTGAGACATATTTAATTGAATATTATTAACTGCAAATTCTTGTTTTTTTGGAACTTTAAGCACATTATTTTTAAAACTTGTATCTTCATTTAATAAAACTTCTACTTTATCTCTTACATTATTTTGTAAATTAATAAAAAACTGGTTTTCTTCAATGGGTTTAATAATGATAAATAACAAAAATATTGCAGTAAATAAAAGGAACTTTTTAATAATATTCACCTACTAAACATATATTAATCTCTATCACCATTAAAAATTGAGTTTCTTACAATAACATAGTCAACAGTAGTTAGTGATTTTAAATCTTTACCGCCAGCATAGGAAATTGAGCTTTGAAGATCTTGTTGCATTTCAACTAAGGTATCTTTTAATGAACCTTTATGTTCCACAAACATTTTCTTCCCTTCAACATTCTTATGTTCCCCTTTTTGGAATTCGGAAGCACTACCAAAATATTCTTTATAACGTTTACCATCTAACTCAACTGTTTCGCCAGGAGATTCTTCATGCGCTGCAAATAATGAACCAATCATAACCATAGTAGCTCCAAAACGAATAGATTTCGCAATATCACCATGTGTTCTAATACCTCCATCAGCAATAATTGGTTTACGTGCAGCTTTACTACAAATGTTTAATGCAGCTAATTGCCATCCTCCTGTACCGAATCCAGTTTTAATTTTAGTAATACATACTCGTCCTGGTCCTATACCAACTTTAGTAGCATCTGCACCAGCATTTTCTAACTCTCTTACTCCCTCAGGGGTTCCTACATTACCCGCAATAACAAATGATTGAGGAATATGTTTTTTAATATGTTTAATCATATTAATAACCGAATTAGCATGACCATGAGCAATATCAATTGTAATATATTCAGGTATTAAGTGCTCAGTTTTTAATTTTTCTATAAATTCAAATTCAGTTTCCTTTACACCCACTGAAATAGAAGCAAAAAGTCCTTTATTTTGCATTTTTTTAATAAAAGGTATGCGACCTACTTCATTAAAGCGATGCATAATATAAAAATAATCATTTTCTGCAAACCATTCTGCTAAAGATTCATTCATTACTGTTTGCATATTAGCTGGAACCACTGGTAACTTAAAAGTTTTTGGCCCAAATTGTACAGTCGTATCACATTCAGATCTACTATTAACAATACATTTATTTGGAATTAATTGAATATCTTCATAATCAAAAATTTTCATACTTTAAATTTCCCCTATACATTTTAAATTTAAAAGACACTGTAGACATAAATAAAATATCTGACTCTTTACAAAATTATTTATAACGTAATCTAGAGCGAGAAATCACCTTTTTCTCGCTCTTATTATTTATATCCTTATATACTTTACAATTTTTTAAATACAATGTAAACGGACTAAAGTATTAGTTTCAATTACCAACTAGATTTTTTCACACCAGGAATTTGACCTTTATGAGCATGTTCTCGAAATGCAATTCTAGACATTTCAAATTTTCTCATTACACCTCTAGGACGTCCTGTAACTTTGCATCTTCTTGTTAAACGAGTTGGAGATGAATCTCTTGGTAATTTCTTTAATGCTTTATAATCTCCTTTTTCTTTCAACTCTTTACGTAATTCATAATATTGATTTACTAATTTTTCTCTTTTTAATTCTTTAGCTATTTTAGATTTTTTAGCCATATATTATCTCCTTTTTATAAATCGTAATGATTACGTTTTATATATTAACATACTTTTAAAAAATTACAAAGACATTTATTTTAAAATTAAAAGACTCATACATGTTATTCATCTTAAACATGTATGAGTCTATAATAGTTTATCTTTTTGTCGTATTTAAAAGATAAGGAATTATTTAGTTTCACGGTGTAGCGTGTATTTATTTAATCTTGGGCAATATTTTTTCATTTCAATACGCTCAGGGTTATTACGTTTATTTTTTGTTGTAATATAATTACGATCGCCACATTCAGTGCAAGCTAAAGTTACATTAACGCGCATCAATAACATCCTTTCTTGTTATATATAATTAGGAATTCTTACGATTTAAAATTCTATCATATCCTTCATTTTCACGCAATAAGTTTCTTTTAATTTAGTCAGTTTCCTTCTACATAACAAAAACTAATCGTTTAAAAAATCAGAAAATTTAAAATTTTTAAAACAAATTGTTCAAAAGTTATTGAATACTTGAACCAAAACGATTAAAATGATTTGTATATTTTAAATTTTAATTTAGGAGATATTATATGGAAGATAACAATATGAAACGCGGTCTTAAGTCAAGACACATATCTATGATTGCTATCGGAGGTGCAATAGGCACTGGACTTTTTGTTGCTACAGGTAGTGTCGTTTCTCAAGCAGGACCTGGAGGAGCTATCTTAGCTTATTTATTGATAGGAATCATGCTTTACTTTTTAATGTCATCTATTGGAGAACTTGCTACATTTTATCCTGTATCTGGTTCGTTTAGTTCATATGCTACCCGTTTCATTGATCCGTCTATCGGTTTTACAATGGGCTGGTTGTATTACATTCTATGGTCATTAGTATCAAGCGTTGATGTAATGGTAGCTTCTAATGTTTTATTTTATTGGGATGTATTTAAAATTTTCAGTCCTCTAGTATGGAGTTTAATTTTTATAACGATTATATTCCTATTAAATATCTTTACTGTTAAAGCATTTGGCGAAACAGAATTTTGGTTATCACTAATTAAAGTAGTCACAATTATTGTATTTATTGTTGTCGGTATATTAATGATTTTTGGTATTCTTGGTGGACATACATATGGATTCGAGAATTATACCAAAGGTGAAGCACCTTTTGTAGGTGGTTTATCTGGTTTCTTAGCAGTATTACTTGTAGCAGGATTTTCTGTGGGTGGTACGGAAGTTGTAGCGGTCACTGCAGGTGAATCTGATAATCCTGAAAAAACTATGCCAAGGGCTGTTAAGCAAGTATTTTGGAGAATTTTATTATTTTATGTTTTATCTATTGTCGTCATTGCAGCTATTATTCCTTATACTGATCCTTTATTATTAAATAAAAATCAATCAGTATCTCAAAGTCCGTTTACTATAGTTTTCGATCGAATCGGTATAGCATTTGCAGCATCAATTATTAATGCTGTTATTCTTACATCGTTACTATCTGCAGCGAATTCTGGAATGTATACAACAAGTAGAATGCTTTTCTCTTTGAGTGATGAAAAGCAAGCACCAAAGTTTTTAAGTAAATTAAATAATAAAACAAAATTACCGATGCGTTCATTAGTCACCACTTACATTTTAGTAGTAGCAATTATTATTCTAGCTAATTTCTATGCTAATGCAGTATTTAGCTTGTTAAATATTATTGGCTCTTTAGTTATTATTGTATGGGCAATAAGTGCATGGGCTCAAATACGTTTACGTAGAGGTATTAAACGTCAAGGCAAAGATATTAATACATTATTGCCTTATAAATCACCACTTTTCCCTCTAGGTCCTATCATTGTATTTGCTACATTAATTTTCTTATACTTTGGTAATTCTATCGGTGATTTATTTAGTGGTAATATAGGTGATTTTTTTGTTAATATCATGCCTTTAATTGTCTTAGCGATTATCTTTATCGTACATAAATTGATTCGTAAAACTAAATTTGTAAAATTAGATCATATGGATCTTACAGCTCATCATTATCATGATTAATATCATCGTTTATTTAGGAGTAGAATTAAATACAATTCTACTCCTGTTTTTATTACTAAACACAATATGTATATTTTCTAATAGTCGTTTATTTTGTATAATGAGTATAACGATAACGACTTAGAGGTGACTGAGTATGGTAGGTCAAACAAATTTATTTGATGACGTAATAAAGAGCGATGAACGTTTTGTTATTGTCGTACAATCTTTAGAAGAAAGAAATGGACAATTACTGAAACGCACATTGCGTGAGTATCCTAGTCTAACTCATGATCAAATGGAAAACTTATTTACACATTTAAAAGATGTATTTCAAGATGAGCCATTTCGCGATAACCAATCTGCATATACAGTAACAGTATATACAAATTTAGATTATGCAGCTGATCAAGTATATGCTCATGTAAAAAGAAATAAAGGTAAACGTGATTGGACACACACTGCTAAATAACTAGTTATGATAATAAAAAAAGGAAGCGAAACTTGATTCAATACGAATTCATTCCGCTTCCTTTTAATTTATATAAATGTTTTATAGCAATTCTTTAAGTGCTGCTGGTATACCATTAGAATCATTATCTAATGTAACTTTATCTGCAATCTTTTTTAATTCTTCACTCGCATTTCCCATTGCTACAGCATATCCTACAACTTCAAACATTGATTGGTCATTGAGGCTATCTCCAAAACAAATCACTTCTGATAATGAAATATTTAACTTTTCACATAAAGCTTTAATTGCATTACCTTTAGAAACATCTTTAGCCATGAATTCCAGGAAGAAAGGTTTGCTCGTCGTCACATCAATATCAGAATTAAATGTTCCATTTAATTCGTTACGTGCTTTTGAAATATTTTCTTCATAATCAACGCCCATTGCTTTAGGTACATCAGACTGAATATACGCTTTAATATCATCCACTTGTTTCATAGGTAGACCAGTTAATTCTGATTCAATTTTACGATATTCATGTTCTGTATCAAAGATAATTTGTCCGTCTTGATACGTTAATGTTAAAAAGCCTTTTTCGCGACAATAATCTGTAATTTTATCAAAATGATCTTTAGTTACACTTTTACTTACTTCAATTTCTTCTGTTTTAGCATTAATTGTTTTACCACCATTATAACTAATGATATAGCTTTGGTAATGATCTAACTTTAATTCTTTAGCTACTGGAATCATTCCCTCAGTTGGTCTTCCAGAGGCTAAAACAATCTTATATCCTTCTTCTTGTAGTTGAATTAAATAATCTTTGGTTTCAGGACTAACTACATTATCACTTGTTATTAAAGTGTCATCCATATCCATAACAATCATTTTATAGTTACTCATTTCTTAGTTGCTCTCCTTTCATTTTTGCTCTTATCTATTTTACAATAATTTTATGAAGGATACACAACTTCTTCAATAACACCTACATTATTAATTGTTGCAAGTTCAGAATCGCAAGTTGTTATTTCTGATTTTAATGTTCTCACAAGTGCTCCACTTTTTTCTTTACGACTCAATGTCAATATCGTTGGACCTGCTCCACTAATCACTGTAGCATAAGCATCATATTTTTGGGATAGTACTTTTACTTTTTCAAATTCAAGAATCAAGTGTTGACGATAAGGTTCATGAAAACCATCTTGTGTCATCATTTTTCCAGCAAGGTCATAATTATGTTGAATTAATGCACAAATCATTGTATTGCTAATCGCACTATTTTGAACTGCTTTCTCATGAGAATAATTATCTGGAAGTACCCTACGTGAGTCTTCTGTTTTGAGTTCATATGTTGGGATAGTAAGAATCACATCTACATCAGGCATATCAATATGTGCCACATTTGTCTCTTTGGTTTCAGGATTATAATATCCTGCGAGTAATCCACCATAAATTGTAGGCGCTACATTATCAGGATGCCCTTCTATTTCAGTAGCTAGTTGTAGTAACTCATACTTAGATAATTGGATATTACCGAAGTAGTTAGCGATATATAATGCTCCAACTAAAGCGGATGCAGATGATCCTAACCCTCTTGCTAATGGAATCTCACTTCTCATCGACACTTTTAAATTAGGTAAAGTCACATTATATTTTTCAGCTACTTGTTGTGCAACTTTATAGACATAATTACTTTTATCTTTCGGTAATGAGTCTAACTCTTCATTTAAATATCTAAATTCCCAGTTACTTCCTTCCGCTTCCTCAACATATAGGTATAAATATTTATTAATTGCCATACCAATAGAATCAAATCCTACTCCTAAGTTAGCAGTTGATGCAGGTATTTTCAGGTGAAGTGATGGCTTCATATTAAAGTGTTCCTTTAATATAATTGATAATACTTTCTTTATTGTTTGGAAGCGGTTGAATTGGATTATCTAAAACTGAGATAGCAGTGTCTGGATCTTTTAGTCCATTACCAGTTAATATTGCTACTACTTTTTTACCTTTCGACAATTTTCCTGCACGTTGTAATTTGATTAAACCAGCAATTGAAGCATTACTTGCTGGTTCACTAAATACACCTTCTTTAGATGTCATTAATTGATACGCTTCTAAAATTTCATCATCAGTCACACTATCAATGAGGCCATTTGATTCTTCTAACGCAACAGTCGCTTTTTTCCAACTTGCTGGATTACCGATACGGATTGCTGTAGCGATTGTTTCAGGATTTTTAATAACTTTATTTTGAACAATTGGTGAGGCTCCTTCTGCTTGGAAACCAAATAATTGAGGAAGTTGACTTCCTTTTTTCTCATGATACTCTTTAAAGCCTTTCCAATAAGCAGTAATATTTCCTGCGTTGCCTACTGGGATTGCTAGAACGTCTGGAGCTTCTTCTAATTGATCCACAATTTCAAATGCACCTGTTTTTTGTCCTTCTATTCTAAATGGATTAACAGAATTTACTAATTCAATATCATCATCATTTTGTGCAATCTCTTTAACGATTTCTAATGCTTCATCGAAGTTACCTTCAATTGAGACAATTTCTGCACCATACATGACCGCTTGCGAAAGTTTACCTAAAGCAATCTTTCCTTCGGGAATCACTACAATTGCTTTTAAACCTGCACGTGCAGCATAAGCTGCTGCTGAGGCAGAAGTGTTTCCTGTTGAAGCACAAATCACTACTTTTTTAGCTTGTTCTTTCGCTTTTGTTACAGCCATTACCATTCCTCTGTCTTTAAAAGAACCGGTTGGATTAGCACCCTCATATTTAACATATAAATCAATATCTAGCATTTCTGATATATTAGCACAGTGAATCAGTGGTGTATGTCCTTCATTTAAAGTAAGTTTAGGTGTATCTTCATTAACCGGTAAATAATCTTTAAATTCTTCTACTAAACCTTGCCATCTTTTCATAATTATTAAACTCCTTCAACTGGATAAATTTTTTCAATGTTGTAATTTGCTTTACTAAGTAGTGATTCAGGTGATTGGTCTAATCCGATAATCACAACGCCATAAGAACTAGAATCACGTTGTTCTATTTGAAGTGATTTATGGAAGGGTAAATCTGATTTAAGTTGATCTTTAAGTTTATCAATTGATTCATTACTATGAATGACAACATAGTAATTTAATTTTTCTCCAATAGCAATTGCGTCACCATTATCCATTAATTCTCGAGTTTTATTTGTTTTTAATTCGAAATGAGGTGGAAGTGTATGTAAATTTGACTCAAAGAAGAGTGCTACATTTAATAAATCACTCACTACTGCACTACCAGTAGCTAAGCTACCTGCCCCTTTACCATAAAACATAGTATCCCCTACAGCATCTCCAATAACATAAATTGCATTGTATTCATTTTCTACTGCTGCAAGCTGATGTGATTTATGTATTAAGGTTGGTTCAACGGATGCATTAACTTCGCTATGATGATATGTACTTTTACCAATTAATTTAATCTTATAACCTAATTTGTCTGCTACATTAATATCAGATAACGTTGTTTTACTGATACCTTTTACTTTCACATCATTTAACTTAATTACTTGGTTAAATGATAAATAAGAAGTAATCACTACTTTTCTAGCTGCATCAATACCTTCGACATCATCAGTAGGATCTACTTCAGCAAATCCTAATCTTTGTGCTTCAGCAAGTGCATCTTCAAATGAAGTTTGTTCTCTTGTCATTTTTGAAAGAATAAAATTTGACGTACCATTTAAAATCCCCATAAATTTAGAGATATTATTAGCATTTAACCCATTATTAATCGCGTTAACAATGGGAATACCACCTGCAACACTTGCTTCAAATTTTAAGGCTACTCCTTGTTGTTCTGCTAGGTTCTCTAGTAATTCTAAATGCACAGCAAGTAGATCTTTATTTGCTGTAATGACATGTTTTTTTCTTTTTAAAGATTCTCTTAACCAATCAACAGTTGGTTCAATTCCTCCCATTACTTCTATAACGATATCTATATCTTCATCGTTTAAAATTTCATTAATGTCTTCTGTTAAATGATATTGACTAATATTAATAGGTCTTTTTTTAGTGGTATCTCTTACTAAAATATGTTTAATAACAATATCTTTATTTAGAGTATCTTTAATTTGTTGTCGATTTTCTTCAATAATTTTTACTACACCTGAGCCTACTGTTCCTAACCCCAGTAATGCGACGTTTAATTCCTTCATAATTTTTATCTTCCTCCCATTTGTATTATTGAGAAGTACAATTGTTTTATTGAAAAACACTTAAATTTATTATACTATTAAATCAAATTAGTTGAATAGGACTTTTAAAAGAAAAAGTGAATATGTAGATATATATTATCATGTAGTATCAGGAAATTAAATAGAATTTTCTGATTTTTTAGAAAGGTTGGTAAATTTTATGAAAGTTGCTAAGTTTGGTGGAAGTTCTGTTTCAAATGCAACACAAATTAAAAAAGTCCTAAATATCGTCAATGATGACCCAGACAGAAAAATTATTATTGTATCTGCACCTGGTAAAAGACATAAGAATGACGTTAAAACAACTGACTTACTTATTCGTCTATATGAAAAAGTAATCAATCATTTGGATTATCAAGATAAAAAAAGAGAGATTATTCAACGTTATGCAGATATTTTAGAAGAATTAAATATGGAGTCTACACTCTTAGAAACAATAGATGAAACACTTGAAACAATCATTAAACAATTAAACGATAAGCATGATCGTTTATACGATGCATTGTTATCATGCGGTGAGAATTTTAATGCTCAACTTATCGCTAAATACAACGATTCTCAAGGCATTAAAACAACATATCTCTCACCAAAAGATGCTGGTATCTTAGTAACTGACTTACCACAACAAGCACAAATTTTAGAAGATGCTTATGATAAAATTTATAAATTAAGAGAAATTGAAGGAAAAATTATTATCCCAGGTTTCTTTGGTGTTTCTAAACATAACTATGTTGTTACATTTCCGAGAGGCGGTTCAGATATCACAGGTGCAATCATAGCACGTGGTATTAAAGCATCATTATATGAGAATTTTACAGATGTATCTGGTATTTTTAAGGCAAATCCAAATGTAATTGAACATCCTGAACTTATTGAAGAAATTACATATAGAGAAATGCGTGAGTTATCATATGCCGGCTTTAGTGTTTTTCACGATGAAGCATTACAGCCTTTATATAAACATAGAATACCCGTAGTCATTAAAAACACAAATCATCCAGAGGACAAAGGAACCTTTATTCGCCATGATCGTGAAGTCACAGATAAAAATCAAATTATTGGCATTAGTTGCGATAAAGATTTCACAGTTATAAATATTAAAAAATACTTAATGAATAGACAAATTGGTTTTACAAGAAGAATTTTAGAAATATTAGAAGACTATCATATCTCTTTCGATCATATGCCATCAGGTATTGATAATATTAGTATTATTATGCGTTCTAATCAAATTAAAGACAAAGAGAATGAAGTATTGAGTGCGATTAGAAAAAAATGTGATATTGATGAATTAAGCATTGATCATGACCTTGCCATCTTAATGATTGTCGGTGAAGGAATGACTCAATCTGTCGGGACTGCTAACACAATCACACATGCTCTAGCAGAATCCAATATCAACCTAAAAATGATTAATCAGGGTGCTTCTGAAATTTCTATGATGTTTGGTATTTCAAGAGAAAATGCAGATAAAGCTGTGTTATCAACTTATGAGTATTGCTATCATGGTGTATGCTTAAAAAATTTATGTCCTAAATAACAATTACATAAAAAAATCTGAGACATCTATTTGTCTCAGATTTTTTATATTAAACTTTTAGTGTAAGTGCTTTTTCAATTTTATGCTCTCCCACTACCATTTTTAAAATCACAAATTGATAATAGCTTAGAGCATCTAAAACTGACTTATAATTGGCTTCTAAATTATTTTGTTGATAATCTAATAAATCATACATTAATACGATTTCAGGTTTAATATAATCGACATCCCAAGTTAATGAATGAAAATAAATACTATTTTTAGGTAGTCGGATATTAGTGTTTAGTCTAAATATCCATTCCTCATTTATAACATCATAAATAAAAATACTTAAAATAACTTTATCATTATTAACAACGTTTATTTGAGAAATAGATGGAATATCTAAATTATTTTTATCCATGTTATGATTGGACATATCATAATATTTAAATGTATAACTTGAAGGAATAACTTTTAAAACCTCTACTATTCGTTTTCTTTCTACACAAATATCGACTTTCGAAGGTAATTCAAAAAGTTCATTTAAAAATAGTTGAATAGCAACTTCACCGTGAAATTTGAACGCTGTACGGCATTGATTTTTTAATATTCCAACTAGTTCTTCTACATGATTTTGGTGATGAGACATACAACTGTCCTCCTTAAAGGAAACGCTTTCATAAGTTAATTATACAGACACAATTTTATATTTTCAATTTTAATTTGTGAAAAATTTGTAATTCTTTTAACTCTTCTTTAGGTTATAAGATATAATTTTACACAATTTTATATTTATAATAATGAATAAATTATATCCTGTTATTATGTTCTTTTTCAACTTAAATTATCATTTTTTGTTTATTGAACATTAAATATATTTTGTTTATAATTAATTATTGATTTCTATAGAAAATTAATTTAATCATTAATCTTCTAATTTACAAATATTAAACAGGAGGTGAACATATGACACATACGATTATTCTGATTATTATTATTGTTATTCTTATACTTGCATTTATACTTAATCAAAGATACATGCAAGATAGAATAGATACTGAAGTTTACGCTAAAAATCAAATGGTCTCTAAAAATTCTTTACTCAGTAAAGAAAATTTAGAACTTAAAAATAAAATATTAAGTTCTAATAACGAGATTAGTCCTCATTCAAAACGTAATGCTAAACGTGAATTACAAGATATCTTAGACCGTTTTAAAGCTTCAGGAAAATTAAAATATTATAATATCATTACGACTAGTAATTTAGCTACTAAACATCCACTGTTTGAGTATGCAAGAACCTTTGACTATATAGTTGTATCTGACGTAGGTCTTATTAATATTGACGTTAAAAGTTGGAAACAAAAAACATTTTATCATTTTGATTTACCTACTTCTGATCACTTAGAGGGTAAGGATCAAAGTGTAGAACAAATTGTAGGTCATTATATTAGTAAGCAATATCATAGTCAATTTGATTCAAATCGTAATGAAATATATACTTTTGTTGAAAAAATTCAAAACAATCGAGTCATCTATGAATTTTATCAACATGATCCTTATGAACAAGCTGCTATTAATGCAAAAATCTTAAAAGATGGCATTGAAAAATATTTTAATCATAAAGTTCAAAGTATTGGGGTCATTTATTTTAGTGATGGTAGTGTTAATATAATTGAAGGTGCTGACGAAAGAGAGAAATATATTGATACAGTATCCACGAAATCTTCTTTAGAATCTGTGATTAATAATGCTATTGAATTATCTAAACACCCTCTATCTGAAACTCAAGTTAATACTATTGTTGAAAACTTTCATAACTAAACAATGAGTATGGGAGAACATTCTTGACGAATGTTCTCCCATACTCATTTTTTAACTCCAAAGATTCACTTTATCTTTTTTAGCTTGCTGTTCATCTTTTTCAAATGTACTTCTATATTTACCGTTAGGTGAAAAGTATTTTTCACGAGCTAATCCTTTTTTAACTAATTCTTCGTTATACATTGTTTTTTCATCTAACCATACATAGGCTAATGTACGACCATAACGGTCTTCTTTTTCCTTATCATATTCTAAATACACATCTTTATTATTTAAATGTTGTTTGCTGTAATTAGAAGCTTCTTTTCCATAAGGTTGAACTGGTGTGTTAGGTTTAACCGTTTCTGGTGTATCAACACCAATTAAACGTACCTTAATTTGCTCACCATTTGATTTCTTAGCCACAAATGTATCTCCATCTACAACCCGATCAACGTGGACTTTTTCTTTTCCTTTAAATTCTGTCTGTGGTGAATTAGATGAAGAATGTTGACTATCGTCTTTAAATGGCCCTGTATGATTTAAAAATTGAAATGCTAATACGCCAATAACAATGACAGCAAAAACAATTATTGTTAAATTTTTCTTTGAATTCATAGGTGCCTCCTATATTATATTTTTAATACTCAAATATAATATATAATATGTATTTAATAATCAATCAATACTTTCGACCTAAAAAGTCTACCTATATTGAATTTATTTTCAAAAAATGATTAATTGATATTCAACATGATATAATTATACATGTTAGGAGTGAAATACATGAGCGAACGTAATGAAAATTTAGTCACGATGATTGCTGTCGTAATTGCTATTATCGTTGGCGTTATTTTACAAATCGTTTATAAACTGCCTATTATTGTTTCGGTTGTTATAGCAGTATTGTTAGGCATTTTAGTTGGATTTATTGTTTATATTATTCAAAGTATTATACGTAAACGAAAAGATAAATAAGGGAGTATCATACAACGTCACTCTCAATAAAAGACTGAATTGAAAACATTAAATATCATTCAATTCAGTCTTTTTTATATATTATTTAAAATTTTTTACTTACTTTTATATCCATCCTTTTTCTTTCGCCTGCTTCCAAGCATTAAACCGATTATCTGCATTTAATTTATCAATTATATTAGACGTATAATTTCTTACTGTTCCATCTGAGAGATAAAGTTTTTCTGCAATTTCTTTACTACTTAGATTATTTCCAATTTCACGTAATACAACTTGTTCTTTATGTGTTAAGGGATTAGATTCTTTAAATAAAGTAGTCATTAATGAAGTACTATACTCTTTTTCACCTTTCATGACGTTTTGGATAGTTTGTATTAAATCTTCTACTGAACGTTCCTTCAATACGTATGCATCTACATCATTAGCCACAGCTTTTTCAAAATAACCTGGTCTTTTAAATGTTGTTACAATAATGACTTTAGTATCTAATTTAAATTCTTTTATTTTAACTAATACTTCTAATCCTGTCAGTCCAGGCATTTCAATATCTAATATAGCAATATCTGGATGATACTTTTCAATAAAATCAAATGCGTCAACCCCATTACCACAGTCCTCAATCACGTTCATTTGGTCATTGAATTCAATCAGTTGAACCATCGCTTTTCGCAACATATATTGATCTTCTGCTATTATAATGCTAATCATTTAATATCCTCTCTTGGTATTATAATACGTATATGCATACCACTTTTATCTTTAATTTCTAGCTTTCCATTAAGAAATTGAACTCTATTTTCTATACTTTCTAACTTAATGTCTTCTGTATCGTTTAAACCTTTTCCATTATCTTGAATAATTAAGTAGAGTTCATTTTTTTCTTGTCTAACCTCACAACAGATTTTACTAGCATTTGCATGTTTAATGACATTATTGATTGCTTCTCTCAAAATCATTGATAGTATAGATTGCTTTGTTGGATTTAAAACATTTACCTTTCTTATATTTTTTAATTCAAATTGAATGTTTGCATCTTTTAAAACAGTTTTTATAGATTGAATTTCCTCTTCAAAACTTTGAGATTTTAAATTTTCAATAATATTTCTTACCTTAATTAAGGTAGCTTTAGATATCTGATTAATCGCTAATATTTCATTTTTAGCTTTTTCTTGATTTTTATCAATCAACTTATATGCCAATTCTGATTTTAAACTAAGGCTTACAAATACATGCCCTAGTGTATCATGTAAATCTTGCCCTATACGTTGACGTTCTTGTTCTGCAATTAATGTATTAATATACTTATTTTTCTCTTCTATTTCTTTTTTTAATGCTCTATCTTTTTTAGTTTTAAAATTTCCTAGTGTAATAATTAAAATAACTAAATAAAAGATAATTAATACAGAAACATATTCTATTTGATAAAAACTTGTAATTGTGAGACATAAAAGCATTGCAATTATAAATGTAATAAATTCTTTAGAGTTAATTGTTACTTCAAACATGAAAGGTAATGCAAATGCGCTAAAGAAAAAGAATAAGCTATTCATTGGATTAATAGTATAAACAAAATATATAATTCCTACATAATGAACCACTAATAGGCTATATATTACGTTATTGTTAAATCGATAATAATATATTACTAACATAAGATAAGACACAATGAAAATAGCTAAAACAATTAAATATACAGTTTGAGAACCTCGTTTTTCATTGAAGATACTTATAATTGGAAATAACAAATATATAAGCGTAGATAGCTCTCCTAATCTAACGCTCCATTTTCTTTTTTTCATCTAACTCACTTCTTTTCTTTGATTGATCCACACTGTAATAATTAAAAATAGTATACTATATACAATTAAAATAAATAATGAAGTAATATTTAAACCTTGATTTTTAGCTAACTCTAATGCAAAATTTTTCAAATGATATGTTGGAGTAATTTTTGAAATTCTTTGTAACCAACTTGGAAATGTTTGAATTGGAAACCACAATCCTCCTAATATCGCTAATACCATATTAACTATATTGGCTATACTACTTGCTTTTTGTGTTTCATTAAATTGAGCAACGATTAGTCCTAATGTTAAAAATAAACTTGCACCTACCCATAATGAAACACCTGAAAGCAACCATTGTTGTATACTCATGTTTACGTGTTTATATAGATGAGCAACAGTAAAAATTAAAATAATAGCCAATAAAAATAGCATTATTGTTTTTATTATTTTAGTAGTAAAATAGGTTTTACTAGATAGAGGCGTTACCATTAATCGTTTAAACCAACCTGTGTTTCTTTCTTCAATAATCTCTATAGGAAATTGCATTAAACAAAAACTCATCAAGCTAAACACTGTCATACTATACATATATTCTTTATAGAACTGCTGTTTCGCCTCTTCAGGTAAGTCTAGTAAAGAAGTAAATAATAAATAAAAGCCTACCGGTAATATGATTGATAAGAATGTAGTTAGTTTCTTTCGAAAAATAATTTTAAATTCTGTTTTTAATAAAGCGATATTATTCATTTTTAGTCTCTCCCTCTTTTACATCAGCAAATAAAATTGTTTCTAACAATGTTTGCTTTTCAATAGTAATGTCATTTAAATTTATATTTAATTTTTCCAAATAATATATTACTTTCTTAACATCAGATGTTTTAATTTTTAAAGTAGTATCTTCAATTTTTACATCAAAATAATTTGTTAAATTCTGTAAATCATTGTCTACTGTATTTGGCACTTTAATTATTGAATATTGTTGGTTGGTTAATATATTTCTAGGTGAATCATTTAACTTAATAATACCTTGATCAAGAAATATAACTTTATCTGCCATTCGTTCTACTTCTTCAATATAATGAGAAGTATAAAAAATAGATACATTTTCTTTTTTTAATTTCCCTATCATTGTCCAGAAATGTTCTCGCATTTCAACATCCATAGCTGCAGTAGGTTCATCTAAAATGAGAAGCTTTGGTTTTCCTATTAAACACAATCCAAAATCTAATATACGTTGTTGTCCACCAGATAAGTGATTTGCATACAGATTCAACTGGCTATCATTCAATTTTGTAATTTTTTTAAACTCATCTATTGAAATTGCATCCTTGTATAGTTGACAAAATAATTTATATAATTCTTTTACTTTTATTAACCTAGGAAAAGATGTTTTTTGAAATAATACACCAATATGATTTAAATTTAATACATGATCTATATCTATAATTTCTCCCGTATCTGCTTTCAAATGATTAATTAAAATATTAATTAAAGTTGATTTTCCGGCTCCATTTTTTCCTATTAATGCAGTACTCATACCCTTTTCTATATTTAGTGATATGTTTTTCAATACTGTCTTTCCATTATATCTTTTAGATAAATGTCGAATTTGAATCATAACTCATCACTTCCTTTTGTTAATATCAATAATTTATCAACAAACAAGTTATAATTTCAGATAAAAATGTCATTATTTTTAAGTGACATTTGTCACATTAATAAAACCGACAAAGCACAATGCTTTGTCGGTTTTATTAACTCTTACAAGATTGGGGATAATAATTTGGCAATATCTTCTTTTAATTTAATTGATAATGGCCGTTTTTTATATTTCTCAATTGTAAGTTGTTTAGACTTTTTAATATCTTCTTTATATGCCTCTTTTAACTTCTTAGCTAATTGTTCATCATATACGAATGCATTAACTTCAAAGTTCAATACAAAGCTTCTGTAGTCCATATTAGATGAACCTACACTACTGACTTCATCATCAATCATTAACATTTTAGAATGTATAAATCCATTTTGATACGTATACACTTTTACTCCATATTCAAGTAATTCAGCAACATTTGAAAATGTAGACCAGTAGACAAAGGGATGATCAGGTTTACATGGAATCATTATGTTAACATCAACGCCAGTATTGGCTGCCATTTTCAATGCATTAATGTAAGCTCGATCTGGTATAAAGTAAGGTGTTTGAATATAAATAGATTTTTTCGCACTCATAATCATTTTGGTATATCCAAACTCAATTTGATGTAATTCATATGCAGGTCCACTTGAACCAATTTGAATGGCTGAATGACCATTGTGTACTTTCTTTTTAGGAAAATACTTATTATCATATTCAAATTGTGGACGATGTGCTTGAGAGTTCCAATCAAGAATAAATCTAATTTGAAGTGCATTTACAACATCACCTTGTACTCTTAAATGCGTATCTCTCCAGTATCCTAGTTTACCTAAACCTAAATAATCGTCACCTACGTTAAATCCACCAATATACCCGATTTGACCATCAATAACAATAATCTTCCGATGGTTACGATTATTCATTCTAAAGTTAATAATTGGTAGTTTAGATGCAAAAAATGCTTCTACCTCTCCACCTAATGATTCAAAACGTTTAAATTTGTGACGTTTTAATTTTTTTGAACCCACATCATCGTAGAGTAATTTAACTTCTAAACCTTCTTTTAACTTTGTTTCTAGGGCATCGATAATTCGTTTGCCTAGACCATCGATTTCAAATCCAAAGTACTCTAAATGTATGTAACCTTTCGCATTATAAATATCTTCGATTACTTTGTCATATAATTCATGACCATCAATAAATAAATCAATTTTATTGTCTTCAGTAATAAAAGCATCTTGTTTCTTTAATAGCATTCTTGCCATATCTTGATGATTTTGTAGCTGCTTATTTTCTGTATGATAGTTGTGATGATCAATTTTATGAGCTTGTTCATCAATTAAATCTTTATAAACATCTAACTCTTTACCATTATTTTTCTCCATTTTTCTTTTTGAAACTGTTCTACCGAAAAATAGATAAAGAATAAATCCAAGCACTGGTAATACAAATAATACAAATATCCAAGCCCATGTCGAAGATGCACTACGTCTGTTACGCTCTAGAAAAATCAAAATAAAAGCCAACACTAAATTGACTAAAAATCCAAGCACTAAAATGATATTCAATATTGTACCAATTTTAGGGCCAAAAAGACTTATCATAATTCTAAACTCCTACTTCTCAAATTCAACTTTTATTTATCGGCTAATATTAAAAAGGCACTTAATATTTCTTCATTATTAGGAAATTGGCGTTCTTCAATTTTATCAATTGAAACATTTAATAATTCATAGCGACTACCTTCTTCACTTGCTAAATATTGATTAATTTCATTTTCCAATTCTTCAATTGTTTGTTCTTGAATTCTTTTAAATTTTACTTTGCTCATTTGTAACACTCCATTTCATATATTTGTTTAAATCATAGTCTTTTTACATATATTTATCAACTAAATTGTAAGGATAATAGGATATCTTTTAAAAACGCTTACATTTTTATTTTTATTCACTTAAATTCACATTTGTAAAAAGGTGGTGTATACTAAACACATTCTATTCGAACTTTCAGAATAATCAGTTTAGAATAAGCATAAGGAAGTTAGGGAGGAATTCGATGATATCTTTTGAAAATGATTACCTAGAAGGTGCACATCCAAAAATTTTACAACGTTTTATTGATACAAATTATATTCAAGCTTCGGGTTATGGGGATGATCAATTTTCAAAACAAGCCGCTGATCAAATTCGAAAAACGATTCAATGTCCTGAAGCCACTGTTCGCTTTTTAATTGGTGGTACACAAACAAATCAAGTTGTTATTAATACTGTATTAAAGCCATATGAAGGAGTTATTTCAGCAGATACAGGTCATGTGGCAGTACATGAAGGGGGCGCTATAGAATTTAGTGGTCATAAAGTATTAGCAGTGCCATCTTATGAAGGTAAGATTTCACCTAAAGAAGTAAATACCTATCTTGAAACTTTTTATAGTGATTTCAAGCGTGAACATATGGTATTTCCTGGTATGGTATATATTTCTCATCCTACTGAATATGGAACGCTTTATAGCAAAGAAGAACTCAAGAATTTATCAGACGTCTGTAAAGAACATAACATTCCATTATTTATGGATGGTGCACGATTAGGTTATGGTTTAATGAGTAATGAAACAGATGTCACAATTGAAGATATTGCTAATTACTGTGACATTTTTTATATTGGTGGTACAAAGATTGGTGCACTATGTGGTGAAGCGATTGTATTCACAAATAATAATGAACCTACACATTTCACTACACGTATTAAACAGCATGGTGCCCTACTTGCTAAGGGACGTTTAGTTGGTATTCAATTTTTGGAATTATTTACTGATAACTTGTATTTTGAAATTAGTCGACATGCTATTAATATGGCGAATAAAATGAAACAAGGATTTATCGATAAAGGTTATAAAGTGTATTTTGATTCTCCTACTAATCAACAGTTTTTCGTATTAAGTGATGATAAGATTAAAGATCTTCAGAGTAAAGTGAAATTTGCAATTTGGGAAAAATACGATGATACACATCGTGTTGTTAGATTTGCAACAAGTTGGGCAACAACTGAGGAAAATATAGATAAACTTTTGGAATTAATTTAATTATTAATTTATTTAATATAGACCTTAAGATGATGTACTTTGGGTCTATATTTTTATGTTTACATAATATTTTTATAATTTATAAAGGTTTTACTGATATATTTAATAAATATTATCTAAAATAGGATTTACATATTATGAAAAAAATTAGTGGCAGGCGAACATGAAAAACAAAAAAAATATACTTCTTAAAATATCGATAAAAAAGATAAAAAAAGCAAGATAATAACAAAAATAAAAAACACATCATCTTATCATTTGATTACTTAAAACTCTCAATCAAACTGCAAATAAGAATCAAGCAGCAATACAATTCAATACTATTCAAAATAATAATAGTAAACAAAATCAATATCATAATGAATGGTATTAACTTGTGATACGATTGGATACATCACACCTGATGATACACAGTGTACTATATATCTCCGTCACAACAAAATAGTAACCAGAAAACTTATAATCATAACGAAATTTACAGAACGAAAGAAGAGCAAAAAGTCCGTAATCACTTGATTAATAGATACAATATCAAGTTGATTGGTCAAAGCAACATTAAAATTAATGTATATACTTTTATTTATTTTCGGAATATTTCTAATTAAAAGAAGTTTTTCTCATTTTCTATATTTGTTCGTCATTATTGTCTAAATTCTTATTGTTCTGTCTTTCTGTCATAATATTACTTTGAATGTGCTAAATAAAAATTAACATTTATAAACCAATATTGAAAATTAAATAAAAAGCTAAACGATCTATGATTAAACTAAAAAATTTTGAAAAGTATATAAAGAATGTTTTTTGATACTTACTTGACCAAAACTTGACCAATTCACTACTTTTAAAGAAAGTGGTCAAGTAAAAATAGATTATTTTCAAACAAAAAAGAAGCTAAGGCATGTGCCTTAACTCCTTATATCCCTAAGTCTTTCCCCTTTTTGCTTAGCGATTAGTATTGTTTCATGTATTGATCGCGTTCCCATTCAGAAACTTGAGTTCTGTAATAGTCCCATTCGATAGATTTAGAATTAATAAATTGATTATAGATGTGATTGCCTAATGCTTTTTTAACTGTATCGTTTTCACGCATTGCTTTTAATGCAGTATAAAGTGTAGATGGTAAATCTTGAATACCTACTGCTTCACGTTCTTCACGATTCATTTCATAAATATTTTGGTTTACTGGTTCTGGTACTTTAGTTTTGTTTTTAATACCGTCTAAACCAGCTTGTAAGATCACAGCTAAAGCCATATATGGGTTAGCTGCTGGGTCAACTGAACGTACTTCAATACGAGTTGATAAACCTCTTGAAGTAGGTACACGTACTAATGGAGAACGGTTTTTACCACTCCAAGCAATGTAACATGGCGCTTCGTAACCAGGTACTAAACGCTTATATGAATTGACTAATGGGTTACATACTGCTGTAAATCCACGTGCATTATTTAAGATACCTGCAGTAAAGTGATAAGCATCTTCAGTTAATTGATCTTTGCCGTTTGGATCAAAGAATGCATTTTCTTTGCCTTTGAATAAAGATACGTTGAAGTGCATACCACTGCCATTTACACCAAATAATGGTTTTGGCATAAATGTCGCATGTAAATTATGTTTACGTGCAATTGTTTTAACAACTAATTTAAATGTTTGAATGTTGTCACATGCTGAAATTGCATCTGCATATTTGAAGTCAATTTCGTGTTGACCTGGTGCTACTTCATGGTGACTTGCTTCGATATCAAAGCCCATATCTTCTAATTCAAGGACGATGTCACGACGACAATTTTCACCTAAGTCAGTTGGTGCTAAGTCAAAGTAACCACCATTATCATTTAATTCTAATGTTGGTTCACCTTTTTCATCCAATTTGAATAAGAAGAATTCCGGTTCAGGTCCTAAGTTGAAATCTGTATAACCTAAGTCTTCCATTTCTTTTAATATACGTTTTAAGTTCGTACGTGGATCCCCAGCAAATGGTTCTCCATCAGTTGTATAAACATCACAAATTAAACGTGCTACTTTGCCTTGACCTGCTGTCCAAGGGAAGATAACCCAAGTATCTAAATCTGGGTATAAATACATATCTGATTCTTCAATACGTACGAAACCTTCGATTGAAGATCCATCAAACATCATTTCATTATCTAACACTTTTTCTAATTGGCTTACTGGAACTTCAACATTTTTAATTGTGCCTAAGATATCAGTGAATTGTAATCTTAGATATCTTACGTTTTCCTCTTTGGCAAATTTGCGAATATCTTCTTTTGTAAAAGTACGTTTTGGCATGGTAGACATCCTCCAAGTAATTAATTAATAAATCGTGATAAATCGCCACGGTTTATCGGTAAAGCTTCACTGCGCGGTTTCTGAGTTGCATCTACAATCATTCTTTTTCTCGTTTCTTGTTCATCAGTAGTTAAGTGCCCTTGATTATTTGTAATTATTTGTTTAATACCTTTTAAATTAAAACCTTTTTCAATTAACGCTTTAATTTCTAACAGGCTCTCTAAGTCATTCATAGAGAATAACCTTTTATTTCCTTCGGTACGTTCGGGCTTAATGAGTTCATGTGTTTCATAATAACGTATTTGTCTTGCTGTGAGTTCTGTCAATTTACAAACAACACTCATAGAGAACACGGCCATATTACGTCTTATTGTATCGTTAGACACTATAACCTCACCCCTACTTTTGAACTTGTCTATAATTTAGCATAGTTTAATATGAAATACAAAAATATGTTAGGTTTTCTGACATGGAAATTAAATGTTTCTTACATATAAACATAAAAGCCTATAGATACAGTTATCTACAGGCTTTTTACTATTTAAAAATTTTTTAAGGCATCTATACGATAGCGTATTCTTATTGTTAAGTTTTAAAAACTTAAGCTTCATTAATGGTTATCTTCCATATTTGCTTCAAAATCATCAAGTAATGCTCGAGCTTCATCCACAGTTTCTGTACTCATTAATTGATGTCGTAATTCACTTGCACCTCTAATACCTCGCACATAAATTTTAAAGAAACGTCGCAAACTTTTAAATTGTTGTGTTTCTTCATTTGAATACTTTTCAAATAACTCTAAATGTAATCTAAATAAATCCAAGAGTTCTTTACTTGTATGTTCGCGTGGGTCTTTTTCAAAAGCAAAAGGATTATGGAAAATACCTCTTCCAATCATCACTCCATCAATACCATATTTCGTCGCAAGTTCCATTCCTTTTTGTCTATCTGGAATATCACCATTAATAGTTAATAATGTTTGAGGCGCCACTTCATCACGCATTTCTTTAATGGCTTCAATTAATTCCCAATGTGCATCGACTTTGCTCATTTCTTTACGTGTACGAAGATGGATAGATAAGTTTGCAATGTCTTGCTTAAATACATGTCTTAACCATTCTTTCCATTCCTCTATATTATAATAACCTAGACGTGTTTTAACACTAACAGGTAGTCCACCTGCCTTGGCTGCTTGAATAATTTCAGCTGCTCTTTCTGGTCTTAAAATTAACCCAGACCCTTTACCCTTTTTGGCAACATTTGCGACAGGACAGCCCATATTTAAATCAATACCTTTAAAGCCCATATCTGCTAAACCAAAACTCATTTCTTTAAATTGTTCTGGCTTATCACCCCATATATGAGCAACCATAGGCTGTTCATCTTCACTGAATGTTAAACGCCCTCGTACACTATGTATCCCTTCTGGATGACAAAAACTCTCCGTATTTGTAAATTCAGTAAAAAATACATCCGGTCTCGCTGCTTCACTTACTACATGTCGAAAAACAATGTCTGTCACGTCTTCCATCGGCGCTAAAATGAAAAATGGACGTGGTAATTCATTCCAAAAATTTTCTTTCATAATTGATTTAAACCTTCTTATTCATTAGTATCTCGCATAATTAACCATGATATATTATCATAAAATAAATCCATATACAAAAAGAAATTCACTCTCATTATTTTTATTACTATTTATTTTTGAATATTTTGTTATACTACTTAAATTAAATTCTGTTCTTTTAAATTCATTACTGCACGTGTTACTGCAATTTTAACATGTTCATAAGTTAGACCACCTTGCACATATGCCTCATAAGGCGGACGAATCGGACCATCTGCTGATAATTCAATAGAGGAGCCTTGCACAAATGTTCCTGCTGCCATGATGACATCATCTTCATAACCAGGCATATAACTAGGTTCAGGACTAAAGTGTGCATTAATTGGTGAAGCATGTTGAATACTTTGACAAAATGCAATCATCTGTTCTTTTGTATCAAATTGAACGGTTTGAATTAAGTCTGTACGCTTAGCATCGTACTTGGGTACTGTGTTCATATTCATTTTTTCAAGAAGTAAACTTGTAAATAGTGAGCCTTTTAAACTTTGACTCACTACATGCGGTGCTAAAAAGAATCCTTGATACATTTCTTGCAATGAAGATAATGAAGCACCCGCTTCTTTACCAATCCCAGGTGCAGTTAAACGATAACCACATCGTTCGATTAAATCTTTTCGTCCTACAATGTAACCACCAATTTTGGCTAATCCACCACCAGGATTTTTTATTAATGACCCTGCAATTAAATCTGCGCCCACTTCTATTGGTTCTCGACGCTCTACAAACTCTCCGTAGCAATTATCTACAAAAACAATTACATTTGGATATCGTTGTTTAATTTGAGAAATAACATTTTCTATTTCATCTACTGTAATTGAAGGTCGTTGGCCATACCCTTTTGAACGTTGAATAGCAACAACTTTCGTTTGTTTCGAAATAGTATTTAAAACCATTTCAATATCAATCATTCCATCTTTTAATGTAACTTCTTTATATGTCACACCATGCTCTTTGAGACTTTCAATACCATTACCATTAACACCAATCACTTCAAGTAAGGTGTCATAAGGACTACCTGTAATGTACATCAATTCATCGCCATATTTGAGTGTACTTTGCAATGCTAATGTAATTGCATGAGTACCTGAAATAATTTGAGGTCTAACAATTGCATCTTCTGCTTTAAACGTATAAGCATATATCTCTTCTAAATGATCACGTCCAAAATCATCATAACCATATCCTGTAGAACCTACTAAATCATTCTCACTCGCTTTAACATGATGAAAAGCATCAAGAACCTTTTCCTGGTTGATATAAGCAGTTTCTTCAATTTCTTTAAAAAAGGGTGTTAACGTTTCTTCTACTTCAGAAACGATGTGTTGAATATCTGACATGCAATTTATCTTCCTTTATATATAATTATTTTCTATATCCTTTAACGATATAACTTTCATTATTCTCATCAAATTTCATTTCTTCGATAAGTGTATGTTGTTTTAAAAAATATAATCTATCTGCATCTTCACTAGATACAGTTTCTACGTAATATGACAAAGTCGCTTTTATTTGATCAAACAGTAACTGCTTCACTTTTAATTTATCTTCACTATTGCGACTTGATACAAATACAGACGGATGGTCTGATACTGGTACATCAGTTTCTTCAGAACATTGATCTTTTTTATTAAAAATGATTGCTTGTGGAAGGTCATCCATATCTAAGTCTTTTACCAATTGATTAACCGTATCATATTGAGCGCGATATTCTGAATGACTTGCATCAACAACATGTAGAAGTAGATCTGCGCTTTTTGCTTCTTCTAATGTCGACTTAAATGCTGCTACTAATGTTGTAGGCAACTTTTGAATGAAGCCTACGGTATCAGAAATAATTAAATTAAACCCATTGTTAATTTGTATTTGTCGTGTTTTAGGGTCAAGTGTGGCAAATAGTAAATCTTTTTCAAAAGTCGTTTCGTTTGCTAAAACATTAAACCAAGAAGATTTTCCAGCATTGGTATAGCCAATAAGTGCAATTTGAAATACTTGATTTTGTTCGCGTTGATTACGATATCTTTCACGATGTTCGACCACTGTTTTAAGTTGATGTTTAATTTCATTCATACGTGTTCTAATATGACGTCTATCCATTTCTAATTTTGTTTCACCAGGACCACGCGTACCAATTCCCCCGCCTAAACGAGATAAACTTTTTCCATGTCCTTGTAATCTAGGGAGTAAGTAATCGAGTTGAGCTAATTCAACTTGTAATTTACCTTCTCTACTACGCGCTCTTAAAGCAAAAATTTCAAGAATGAGCTGTGTTCTATCGATAATTTTAATGCCCAAATTATCATTTAATGTTTTCGATTGTGCTGTTGTTAATTCATCATTTGTCACAACAACATCGATGTCATGAAATTCTATAAAAGCTTTAATTTCATCAATCTTACCTTTGCCAACATAATATTTATAATCAAATTGATCTTTATTTTGAGTGACTTGTCCTATAACATCTAATTGACAAGTCAACGCTAAAGCTTCTAATTCTTCCATTGTAGATTCAAAATTATATTGATGATCACTTTGAGCATGTACACCAACTAATACAGCAGTTTCTAGCTTTTTCTTAGTATCATAAGTGTGTTGCTGAGCCATGATATACATCTCCTTTTTTAACATGTCTTACATATTCTATCATAGAGCAAGTTTAAAGACTAACGACTAAAACTATGTTAAATTAAAGCTAAGTTGAAAGGGTGATAGTATGGAAAATATTTATGATTTTGAAGTTCAAAAATCTAATGGTGAAAATTATAAATTAGATGTATATAAAGGCGATGTTATGCTTATCGTTAATACAGCGAGTGAATGTGGATTTACACCACAATTTGAAGGATTACAAGAACTATATAATAAATATAAGGACCAAGGATTTATTGTTTTAGGTTTCCCATGCAATCAGTTTGGTGGTCAAGAACCTGGTTCTGGTGCTGAAGCAAATCAAAATTGTAAAATTAACTACGGTGTCACATTCCCTATTCACGAAAAAGTTGACGTTAAAGGCGATAACCAACATCCATTGTTTCGTTATTTAACAAGTCAAGCTAAAGGTATGTTAAGTGAAAAAATTAAATGGAATTTTACTAAGTTTTTAGTAGACCGTGAAGGTAATATTGTTCAACGCTTCTCACCTCAGAAAAAACCTGCTCAAATTGAAAAAGATATTGAAAAACTTCTATAAATAAATAAAAGCTTCAATATAGATGACTATGTCATAGACAATCGTTCTATATTGAAGCTTTGTTTTATTACAAACATTTCTTCTATTTGTTCAAAAGTGCAAAAATTGATGAGAATTTTGCAAGCTACGTATACATTTTGACCGTGGACTACGCTCTAAAAGTCAGTAACTTGGCACTTTAATTACAACTTATTCTTCACCTTCACCTGTAGCTTCTGAATCAGTAGATTCTGTATCCACAGTGAAAGTGCTGATCGCATGTTTGTAAATCAAATGTTGTTTGCCTTGAGAAACTAAGCTAATCATGTATTTATCAAAGTCTTCGATAACGCCTTTCATTTGAAAACCATTTAAGAAAAATACAGTAATTTCCGTTTGTTCTGCTTTAAAGTTCTCTAGTGCTTGATCTTGGATGTTTTGGTTTGCAATCATGTTTAGAACTCCTTTTATTTATTTGGGTTGTAATCTCATCTAACATCATTTGAAGTGACATTGTCTCTCTATCAAACCATTGAACATTCATTTTGTTTTTAAACCATGTGAGTTGCCTTTTCGCATATTGCCTTGAATGTTGTTTCAATAATTCTATAGCTGGTTCTAATTCCATTTCTCCTTTTATAACAGGGACAAGTTCTTTGTAACCAATTGCTTGCATACTCTGACTAGATTCAAAACCTTGTTCAACTAGTGCTTTCACTTCATTAAATAATCCGTGGCCCAACATAATATCAACACGTTTATTTATTCTTGTATATAATGTTTTGCGCGACATTTCAATCCCTACTAATAATGTATCATAATTTTCTGTAAATTGTTGAACTTTCTTTCGAGAACTTAAAAGTTTTTTTGTTTTTAAGTAATATTCAATCGCTCTAAGTACTCTTTTTCTATTATTTGGATGAATATCTTTAGCTGATGTTTCATCAAACGATGCTAAGTAGCGATGTAAGTCATCATTATTTAATTGATTTAATACATCTATTTTTTCTTTTACTCTTAATTCTTTTTCTACTGATATATTTTCATCATCAAATGGATAATCGTAAATTAAAGATTGAATATATAAACCTGTACCTCCTGCAATAATAGGTACTTTACCTCTTTTTGTAATATCTTCAATAAGCACTTCTGCTCTTTTTTTAAATTCGTATGCAGAAAATGATTCATCAGGATTTAAGATATCTATTAAATAATGGGGGATCCCTTCCATTTCTGTTTCTGTTACCTTTGCAGTACCTATATTCATTTGACGGTATACTTGCATCGAATCGCCACTAATGATTTCTCCATTCATTTTTTTAGCTAATTCGATACTCAATTCTGTTTTACCCGAAGCTGTCGGCCCTACAATGACTACTAGAAAAGGTTTTTTTGATGCTTGCAATGATTACGCCTCACTCTGATTATTTTTCAATACTTGTTTTTGAATCCAATCAAACATATGATTCCATATCATTTGTTGATCAACTTCAAATAATATTTCATGTCTTCTATTTGCATAAAGTTGTACCGTAATATGTTTAATACCAGCTTTTTTAAATTTTCTGGCCAAGGATTTAATACCTCTGCCATACTCTCCAAAAGGATCATTTTTTCCAGAAATCATCAATATTGGTAACTGTTTATTTATTTTTTTTAATTGACTATAATTTGCAGTACGTGTCATATGTTTTACTGTTTCATAAATTAATTGGTTTGAAACTAAAAAGCCGGTATACTCATCGTTTACGAATTTATCAACTTCTGTAGACTGTGATGAAAGCCAGTCACTTTCAGTTCTTGGTTGATCAATCTTTTTGTTAAATGATTTGTAAACGAGTTGATTGACCCATTTTAAACGCTTGCGCTTCCCAGTAAAAATAGAAATTAATTTCAAACTGATCCCTGCAGGAATTCCTTTCCATTTAGGATATTGTCCTGTTCCAGTTAATATCAATCCATTAGCAAAATTTGGATAAGTTTCAACGAATAAACGTGCAATAATAGATCCCATTGAATGCCCTAATACAATATAGGGTAATCCTTTCTCACTATCATATAATGTTTGTGCAATTTCAAACGCATCTTGAACGACTTGATTCATGCTGTCGTAATGTCCACGTTCTTTCTCATCAATCTCTTTCCCATGTCCTCTATGATTATGTCTAATCACATCATAGCCTTGATGTGTTAAAGCTTTAACAAGTGTTTCGTATCGATCCATATGTTCAGCCATACCATGAAATATATGTACAATACCATAAGTCGCTATGTTTGCCTTATCTACTTTAACTTCTAAAGTTGTTCCATCTTCTACAGTTATTTTATAAGCACTTTGCCCCACGTATATGCCTCCAATCTCTTTCTATAATGGTATTGTTAACAACGTACTATTCCTACTAATATACCTATACTCTTTAATGTTATCAAATAGTTTGTCACTTTTTAATAGGTTATATATACTTTAAACTCAAAAATTTTATCAAAATATAAAAAAAACTGAGATTGAGTGTTTTTACCCAATCTCAGTTAATATACTATTTTAACTATATTTATTTTTCTGCAGGTTGATGATTACCATGTGTTGCTTCTTCAATAGCTTCATCAACTTCTTTAGAAAATTCATTTTTTTGTTCAGCAGTATAATTTAATAATTTATCTAATTCATCAATGATTGCTTGTTTATATTGTTTAACTGTATTGATGTCAAAATATAATTTACCAGTACGACGAATTAAGAAATCAGTTGGTTTATATACCATTTCGTTTTGTACACTATAAACTAATTGAACGTATAATTCTAATGGCATATTTAAATCTTTTTCATTCGTTAATTGTGCAATTGCGAATAATTTATCTACATTTGAACCGTATTTTGAAGCTAAATTATGTGCCACATCTGTGCTTAATCCAAGTGCTTTACCTTCTTGGACTTTACGATTTACGTAGTTTTCAAAGTTTTTACTACCGCCAACATCTCCACCAGAAATAGGTGTATTTTTAGTTTTGCTATCCGCAAATTTTAGACCATATTCTTGTTTTAAACGCTTAGCTAATAAATCAACAATTTCTAATGCCATGTGACGATATCCAGTTAATTTACCACCAGCAATGGTCAATAATCCTGATTTACCTTCCCAAATTTCATCTTTACGTGAAATTTCTGAAGGATCTTTTCCATCTTCTAAAATTAATGGACGCACGCCAGCCCAAGTTGATTCAATATCAGCATCCGTAACATGCACATCAGGGAACATATAATTGATTGCATCAATTAAATAGTCTCTATCTTCTTGGTTAGTTAAAGGTTTTGTTTTTTCATTATTATAGAATGTATCAGTAGTACCTACATATGCTTTACCTTCACGAGGAATAGCAAAAATCATACGACCATCTTTTTCAGTATCAAAGTAAACCGCTTGACGTAATGGGAATTTTGATTGATCGATAACTACGTGAACACCTTTTGTTAAACGTAATTGTTTATTATTACGTGTATAATCTTTCTTTCTCACTTCGTCTACCCATGGACCAGCAGCATTGATTACTTTTTTAGCGTTGATTTGATACTCTTCACCTGTAAGCATATCTTTTACTTTAATACCACTTACTTTATTTTTAGCATCGTATACGAAGTCAGTAGATTTAGTGTGATTAATGACTTCAGCGCCTTTTTCAGCAGCACGTTTCATCACTTCAATTGTTAAGCGAGCATCGTCAGTACGATATTCTACGTAGTAACCGCCACCTTTTAAACCATCTTTTTTCACAAGAGGTTCTTTATTTAAAGTCGCTTGTTTAGATAACATTTTTTTTCGTTCATAACGTTTAACGCCTGCTAAACGATCGTACATTGTTAACCCGATATTAGTTGTGAATTTACCAAATGTACCCCCTTTATGCATCGGTAATAACATCCATTCAGGAGTTGTTACGTGGGGACCATTTTCATAAACTATTGCACGTTCTTTACCTGTTTCAGCAACAACTTTGATTTGTGCTTGTTTCAAGTAACGTAAACCACCATGTACTAATTTAGTTGAGCGAGAACTTGTACCTTGCGCAAAGTCTTGCATTTCTACTAAAGCTACTTTCATACCACGTTGTGTAGCATCTAATGCAATACCTGCACCAGTAATTCCTCCACCAATAACTACAACGTCAAATTCTTTATTTCTTAAATTCTTTTTAATTAAGTTCCTATTAAAAGTAGATAATGCCATAATATACCCTCCAAAATTTATATTAAAAAAAGAGAAACCTATACACACACAGAAGCATACTGCATGATAACAGGTCTCTCAAATCTCGACTAATGTATTAACTTAACTACATCATAACATATTCTTTGTAACTAAGCCATAATTAAAAATTAATCTTCTAATTTAAAGACCTGAGTAGCCTCTACTGCTTTCTTCCAACCTTTATATAACTTAGTTCTTGTTTCTTCAGACATTTCTGGATTAAATTCTTTTTCTAATTTCCATCCATCAGCAATGTCTTTTTTATCTTCCCAAAAGTCTACAGCCAAACCTGCTAGATAAGCAGCTCCAAGTGCTGTTGTTTCTTGAACTTCCGGACGTTCAACTGATGTATCAACAATATCTGCTTGGAATTGCATTATAAAGTTATTTTTTACTGCGCCACCATCAACACGTAAATTATTTACTTCAATTCCTGAATCTTTAGACATTGCTTCCATAACATCACGTGTTTGATAACATAAAGATTCTAATGTTGCACGAATGAAATGTTCTTTTTCAGTACCACGAGTTAATCCGAAAATCGCGCCACGTGCTTCAGAATCCCAATATGGTGTACCAAGACCTACGAATGCAGGAACAAAGTAGACATTATCAGTAGAATTAACACGTGTTGCATAGTTTTCAGTTTGCGGTGCAGAATTAATAATTCTTAAACCGTCACGTAACCATTGAATTGCTGATCCAGATACGAAAATTGATCCTTCAAGGGCATAATTTACTTTACCGTCAAGACCATAAGCAATTGTAGTTAACAATCCACTTTCAGACGTTACAGGTTCTTCACCAGTATTCATTAACATGAATCCGCCAGTACCATACGTATTTTTCACATCACCACGTTCGAAACAAGCTTGACCAAATAATGCTGCTTGTTGGTCACCAGCAATACCAGCAATTGGTACTTCTTGACCAAAGAAGTGATAATCTTTAGTATGTGCATAAACTTCACTAGATTCTTTAACTTCTGGAAGTATTGCTTTAGGAATGTCTAGTAATTCTAATAATTCATCATCCCATTTAAGTTCATGAATGTTATACATTAATGTACGACTGGCATTTGAATAGTCTGTAATATGTGCTTCTCCACCAGATAGTTTCCACACTAACCAAGTATCGATAGTTCCGAATAATAAATCCCCATTTTCGGCTTTCTCTCTTGCACCTTTAACATTATCTAATATCCATCTTACTTTTGTTCCAGAAAAGTAAGGGTCTAATAATAAACCTGTTTTATTACGAAATGTTTTTTCGTGGCCTTGTTCTTTTAATTCATTACAAATATGTTGTGTTTGACGAGATTGCCAAACAATTGCATGATAAATTGGGCGACCTGTTTTCTTATCCCAAATGACCGTAGTTTCACGTTGGTTAGTAATACCAATACCTTTAATTTGTTCAGGATCAATTTCATTTTCATTTATCACTTCAGCCATTACTGCTAATACTGATGTCCAAATTTCATTAGCGTCATGCTCTACCCAACCAGATTTAGGAAAATATTGTTTAAATTCTCTTTGCGCAACGCCTTGAATTTGTCCTTCTTTATCAAATAAAATTGCTCTAGAGCTAGTTGTGCCCTGGTCTATTGACATGATGTATTGTTCCATAATTTTTCTCCTTCTTTCATTCTGACTGTATGTGTTAAGTATCCTTTGAATCACATAGTCAATATATTATATGATTTAAAACTAAAATTTTTCTTTTAATAAATCGATTCAATATCTTTATGTTTATTTGATTTATTAAGCGCTAAACCAATCAGTAATGTAACAATCAAAACTACAATGCTAACACCACTCATAAAAGTAAATTCATTTTTATAAAAAACCTGATAAATCACAGCACCTATCATACCGCCAGCAATTGGCCCTAGTACTGGTACAATAGCATACCACCAATTTGATCCGCCTTTACCAGCAATTGGTAAAATTGCATGTGCAATTCTTGGTCCTAAGTCACGAGCTGGATTAATGGCATAACCTGTAGGTCCACCTAAACTTAAACCTATTGCAATAATTAAACTACCCACAATTAATGGATTTAATCCATCTGCAATTTTATTTACCCCAATAAATAAAATCCCTAAACTTAAAATAGCTGTGCCAATAATTTCACTTAAAAAGTTAGCAAAATAATTTTTAATAGCAGGTGCAGTAGAGAATACGCCTAATTTTGCACCTTGCTCTGTAGTTGCTTTCCAATGTGGTAAATACATTAACCAAACAAGTGTAGCTCCTACAATTCCTCCTAGCATTTGACAAACAATATATCCTGGTACTTTTACCCAACTAAAACTTCCCTCAACTGCTAAAGCAATTGTCACAGCTGGGTTTAAATGAGCTCCAGAAAACTGTCCTACTGCATAAACTCCCATAGTTACAGCTAAACCCCATCCAGCGGCAATAACGATCCAATCAGATTCTTGTCCAGCGCTACGTTTTAAATTTACATTTGCACATACGCCTCCACCGAACAAAATAAGAATGGCCGTGCCTAAAAACTCTGCTAAATAAGCATTCATGTTTTAACCTCCTACAAGGCAAAGAGACTTCTACAAACTATATAATTAGGCTTGCAGAAATCTCTTCATCTCTCATTCAAATATTAACTTGTATAAATCATACAAAATAATTGTAAGCGTTGTCAATAGATTTTGTAAAAAAGTTGTCACAATTTATTTTGTAGATTAAAACAACGTACTATAATTATTTTTTTAGTAATACATAAAAAACCTGAGACCTCAATTTTTGTCTCAGGTTAAAAAGATAATTTCTACCACAATTTTCTATTACTTGTGGTTACATAGCTTGCACCACTATTAATCGCATCATTCACTTCTTTTTTTTCTTCGATTAACCCACCTGCTATAATTTTAGCACCCGTTGCTTCTCTTACATTTTCAACAATTTTATGAGCAATACCTGGTAGTACTTCAACATAATCTGGGTCCACTTTCTTTATGAGTTGTATACTACGATTGAGTGCTTGACTATCAATAATAAAAACTCTAAAAATAGTAAGTACATTTAATGATTTTGCTTTTTGAATGACTTTTGTTTTTGTTGAAACAATCCCTTTTGGTTTATAAGTTTGAATGATATATTCACATGCATATTCATCATGTGCCATTCCTTTAATTAAATCAATATGAATATATGCTTCAATGTCATGTTTTTTAAGTAACTCTATAATGCTTCTTAAATGACCTACATGCATATCTAAAAGGACACACACTTTATAATCCGTTTGAGTTAATTTCTCTAAATCTTTCATATTTCGAATTGCTGGTAGTACGTATTCTTTCATTTCTATGCATCCCTTCTACATTACTCGTTTAAATAATTTCTCTAATTCATAATTTGAAAAGTTAATAATAATTGGTCTACCATGAGGACAAGTAAATGGATCTTCCGCTTCTCTTAATTGATCAATTAAATCTGCCATTTCATTCTTTTTCAAGTAATGATTTGCTTTAATTGACTTCTTACAACTCATCATAATAGCTGCGTCTTCGCGCATTTTTTTAACGTCAATTTTTTTATGATTTAATACTAGTTCAATCATATCTTTAATAATTTCCTCTGCTTCTACTTTAGGAAACCATACTGGATAACTATTTACAATATAATCATATCCACCAAAATGTTCTAAATGAACTCCTACTTTATCAAGTTCTTCTCGATATTGATCAATAATTAATTGTTCGTCTTTTGAGAAATGAAATGTTAAAGGAATTAACAAATCTTGTACTTCATTTGATACTTCGCCTATCTTTTCTCTGAAATATTCGTATTTAATACGTTCTTGAGCAGCATGTTGATCTATCATAAACATTCCATTTTCATTTTGAGCAATAATATAGGTACCGTGTACTTGACCAACTACCTCCATATATGGCACACGTCGAGACGGTGTTGAACTTACTTTACCTTTAATATCTTGTTCTTCTTGATTTGTAACATTCTCTTGAAAGTCTTCATTTTCATCATAATTATAAATATTGGTCTCATCATGTCGAGTGTTATCGATTGAAGACTCAGCACGATTTAAACTATTTAAAATATCTTTTTGAATGTCGAAGTAATCTTTATCCATACTACGTTTATTATTATAGACACTAGAATGTTCGTTATCTTCTCTAGTGTAAGAATCATCAGAGGTATGTTCTTCATCATATTGATGACTTATTGTTGAAAAGTTATTGTTAGTCGAAACGTTGGGGTCATTTTTATTTTCTAATTGTTTTGTTTGATTTGAAATATTTTGTTGTTTTTGTTCAAAATCGATTTTTTGCTGTTCAAACGTATGCAATACTTTATTTTTTTTAGGTGTTCGATCTAAATCATTTTTAGGAATTAATATTCTATCTTTAAATGCATGTCTAATTTTTTCAATAATTAAATTATAAAGTTGTTCTTCTTTTGAAAGTCTAACTTCAAGTTTCGTTGGATGCACATTGACATCTACTAAAATTGGATCCATTTCTATATTGATATAGCAAATAGGATAACGACCTATGGTTAGAAGTGTATGATATCCTTCAGTAATAGCTTTATTTAAAGCGAAATTTTTGATATATCGACCATTAATAAAAATTGAAATATAATGTTTATTACTACGAGAATGTTCCGGTTTAGCAACAAATCCTTCTAAATGATAGTCACTCGTATCGCCAGAAATGTGAACTAAATCTTTTGCAACTTTAATACCATATATTTCAGCCATCACTTCATTTGTTCTTCCAGAGCCATTCGTTTTTAACATCGTTTTTCCATCAGATATAAGTGAAAAACGAATATTTGGATGACTCATTGCCATTCGATTAACAATATCTGTAATTTTTCCTAATTCTGTATATAAACTTTTAATATATTTTAACCGAGCTGGCGTATTATAAAATAATGATTCTACTTTAATATCTGTTCCTTTTTTGGCTTTTGCTGGTTTTTGAGATAATATTTCACCATTTTCAGCATAAATTTCGTGACCATTTTCATTATCTGTACACGTTTTAAGTGTCACTTTAGCTACAGATGAAATACTAGCCAGTGCTTCACCTCGAAACCCTAATGTTCTGATATGAAACAAATCGTCATCATCATTTATTTTACTGGTAGCATGACGATGAAAAACAAGTTGCAAATCATCTTGCTCAATTCCAGTTCCATTGTCGACTACACGAATTGAGGAAATACCTGATTGTTCTACTTCTATATTAATTTCAGTCGCCTTAGCATCAATTGCATTTTCAAGTAGTTCTTTTACTACTGAACTAGGACGTTCAACCACTTCACCTGCAGCAATTTTATTTGCTAAAGATGTTTGTAATTCTTTAATTTTACCCATGAATTAACACCTCTATCTTAACTGATTTTGTAATTCGCTTAACTTAAGTAATGCTTCAATAGGTGTCATATTTGAAATATTTAAATTTTTAATTTGTGCCTCTATTTCACTTTGTGTTTCATTCGAATTAAATAAGTCAAAACTTGTTTGTTCAAACACATCTGTTTGTTTAATAGTTGAGTGTTCTTCCTTATTAATTAAATGATCCTTATTTTCAATATCTTTAGAGTTGTCATTATACTGTTTACGATTGACATTCTCATCTGATAATCCATTTTGTTCAAACGCATTTAAAATAACTTGAGCTCTTTCAATTACTTTCTCAGGAAGATTTGCTAGTTTAGCAACTTGAATACCATAACTATCATCAACGGCACCTTCTTTAACTTTATGAAGGAAAATAAGTTCACCTTGATACTCATCTGCTGCTACATGTACATTTTTCAAACTAGATAGCTGTTGATCTAATGTTGTTAATTCATGATAATGAGTTGAAAAAAGTGTCTTAGCATGTGATGTTTCAGCTACATATTCAATCATAGCTTGCGCTAAAGATAAGCCATCATATGTTGACGTTCCTCGCCCGATTTCATCAAAGATGATTAAACTATCTGCTGTTGCGTATGTTAATGCTTTTTGTGCTTCTAGCATTTCAACCATAAAGGTACTTTTACCGGATACTAAATCATCTGCTGCACCAATTCTTGTAAAAATTTGATCAAAAATAGGTAATATTGCATTATCACATGGTACATAAGCTCCCATTTGTGCCATGATACTAATGATTGCTACTTGACGCATATAAGTTGATTTACCAGACATATTTGGGCCAGTAATCAAGTAAATAAAGTTATTTTGATCAAGATAACAATCATTTGGTACATAATCATTATAATCCATCACGCGTTCTACAACGGGATGTCTAGAATTTTCTAAGTTCAATGTCTTATCATCACTAAATTCTGGTCTAACATAGTTATATTTTTGTGCAATTTCTGCAAAACTTTGTAAACAATCAAGCTCTGATATCACTTTTGCTTGTCTTTGTAATCTTTCAGTATATGATTTAACATGCTCTCTCAATCGAATAAACAGTTGATATTCTAATTCAATTGCTTTATCTTCTGCACCTAAAATAATATCTTCTTTTTCTTTTAATTCGTCTGTAATAAATCTTTCTGCATTAGATAAAGTTTGTTTACGATGATAGCCATGCTCGCTTGGTTCGAATCCTTGAAGATTAGCACGTGTGATTTCAATAAAGTAACCAAAAACTTTATTGTAGCTAATTTTTAAAGATTTGATACCTGTTCTTTCACGTTCTTTCGCTTGAAGTTGTGCTAGCCAATCTTTTCCATTTTTAGATGCTTCTAAATACTCATCTAGTTGTTTACTGAATCCTTGTTTGAACAGTCCCCCATCTTTGACTGAAATAGGTGGTTCTTCTACTAAACTATCTTCCAAAACTTTCAGTAAATCTTCTAATGGTTCTAATGTGCTAAACTGCGTTGTTGTCACATTATCCATTTGTTCAAGAAGTGATTTAATATTTGGAATTTCAGAAATAGAATGTTTGAGTTGAATCAAATCTCGAGCATTTACATTTCCATAACTTACTCGTCCTACTAATCTTTCAATATCGTATACTTGATTAAGGTAACCTCTTAAAGTATCTCTTTCTATAAAATGATCAATAAATGATTCTACGATATCTAATCGTTGTTCAATATTATCTTTATGAATAAGTGGGCGATCAATCCACTGTTTCAAGCGTCTTGCACCCATAGGTGTTTTTGTTTCATCCATTAACCATAATAATGTTCCTTTTTTACTTTTTAAACGTATGCTTTCAGTAAGCTCTAAATTGCGTTTTGCATAATAATCCATTTTCATAAAGTCAATCGCTGCATAAGTTATCACATCTTCAATATGAGATAAATCTCTTTTTTGAGTATGATGAATATAATCTAACAATAATTGTGTTGTCAAAAACATTAAATTATTTTCTAATGTATTAACACTATATTCTATATCAGAAATTTCTTCTCTAACTGTAATCGTTTCAGTAGTAAGTGAAATTTGTTTTTTTAAATCTTCATTTATGTCTTCTCGTACTACAATTTCATTTGGGTTAATCGTAATGATTTCATTAATTAACGTGCTTTCATCTTCAAAATTGGTAGCTTTTAATTCACCAGTAGAAACATCACAATAACTTAATGCGTATCCATTTTCATTCTGAATGAAACTAAGAATATAATTATTTTGATTTTCATCCATTCCGCCTTGTTCCATCATTGTTCCAGGCGTGACTACTTTAACTACTTCTCTTTTAACCATGCCTTTAGTTTGTTTTGGATCTTCCATCTGTTCACAAATAGCAACTTTATATCCATTGTTAATGAGTGTTTCAATATAGCTATTTGCTGAGTGATACGGAACGCCACACATTGGAATTGGATTTTCTTTTTTAGCATCTCTTTTAGTTAAGGTAATTTCTAATACTCTAGATGCTTCTTTAGCATCTTCAAAGAACATTTCATAAAAATCGCCTAATCTAAAAAACAATAAGCAATCTTGATATTGAGATTTTATTTTTAAATATTGTTGCATCATAGGTGTCACATTAGCCATATTTTTTCACAACCTTACTGATATATACTTTTTTCTTCTCACATTTTAACTTGTATATTTTAACATATGTCATACTGAAGCGCTCGTTATCCAAATTAGAATATTATTCTACAACTTAAAAATAAAAGATTATCATCTCTTTACTACGCTTAATAAGCACTAAACTTATTAAGTGTATGAAATGATAATCTTAAATAAAATATTTATTTGAATTTATCTAATAATCCTCGTTTTTTTAACACTATAAGTAAGATATAACTAATCGCTGCACCAAGAAAACTTGAAACTACAAATACAAGCATTAATGGTTTGATAAAGAAATGTTGCAAACCTAATATCCAAGATAGTGGAATGCACATTAAACTACCAATGATTCCAGTTCCAATCACTTCTCCAACTGCAGCCATAAATATGTGCTTTCTATACATATAGAAGAGGCTAGCTAGAAACACACCAATCATACTACCAGGAAAGGCAAAAGCACTGCCAGTTCCAAATGTTATTCTTATTAAAGAAGAAATCAAAGCCTGTGCTAAACCATACCATGGCCCTACAAAAACCGCACATAGTACATTTACAAAATGTTGTACTGGGGCTGCTTTTACTGGACCTAAAGGTATAATAATAAAACTACTAAATACGACATTAAAAGCAATGAGTAAAGCTGTAATGGTAAGTTTTTTAGTTTTCATCTTTGAATATTCCCTTCTGTTTATGAGTCGTGATGTGCTTTTTCATTATGATTATTTAAACTTTGTTCCATAGTAGAAACTATCAATTGCAACAACTCATTTGCTTCAAATTGCGCTGACCGAAATTCTTCAACAATAGGTAATGCATTGATTTCTTTTTCAAGTTGAGAAATTTCTTCTTCAGATTTTTGATAAGCCTGATGCTTGCCATAATTTTGAAAATTTACTGACTGTTTTTGTTGCAATTTTAATTGTTTCATTTTTTGTTCAATTGATGTATTCTCATGAATTTGTTGCTCTACATTTTGATATTGTTTAATCAATTCTAGTGCCTTTATTTTGTTCGATACACTATTTGCTTGCTTTAGAATATCTTCTTTTTCATACATATTAATTAGTCACCATAACTTGATTATGAAAATGTAAAAATTCACCATTTAGTGAGTATTGTTTTGCTTCTTTAACTTTAACATCAACAAGTTGACCAATAGCTTCACGAGGTCCTTTAAAGTTAACTAATTTATTTTTTTCAGTATAACCTGCTAGAACTGTTTCATCTTTTTTACTTGTTCCTTCACATAAAACAGTAACAACTTGTCCTTCATAATTTTGCATTGCTTTTTCTGAATATTGACCAACTTTTTTATTTAAACGTTGCAAGCGATCTTTTTTCACTTCAGTTGGAACATTATCTTTCATTTTAGCAGCAGGCGTACCGTCTCTTTGTGAATACAAATACGTATAAGCATGTTCAAATTGAACTTCATCGTATAATGAAAGTGTTTCTTCAAATTGTTCTTCTGTTTCGTTAGGATATCCTACTATTATGTCAGTAGTAAGAGCGACATTAGGAATAGCTTCTTTAATTCTATCAACTAAATCCAAGTAACTTTCACGTGAATATTTACGTCCCATTATTTTTAATACAGCATTATTTCCAGATTGCACAGGTAAATGAATGTGAGGAACGATATTTCCACCTTTTGCAATCACTTCAATCATTCTATCTGTAAAATCCCAAGGATGACTCGTTGTAAAACGTACACGTGGAATGTCAATTTTAGAAATATCCTCTAATAAATCACCTAAGCCATAATCTAAATCTTTAATATCTTTTCCATATGAATTAACATTTTGTCCTAGAAGTGTAATTTCTTTATAACCTTCACGAGCGAGTTCTCGAACTTCTTCAATGATATCTTGTGGTCTACGACTGCGTTCTTTTCCTCGTGTAAAAGGTACAATACAGTATGTACAGAATTTATCACATCCATACATAATATTAACCCATGCTTTTGTACTTCCTTCACGCACTTTAGGTAGGTTTTCAATAACGTCGCCTTCTTTAGACCAAACCTCAACGACCATGGCTTTTGATAAATATGCTTCTTCTAAAATTTCAGGTAATTTATGTATGTTATGCGTTCCAAAAATCATATCCACATTTTGATATGATTTTAAAATTTTATTTACAACGGATTCTTCTTGTGACATACAACCGCATACACCAATTAACGTTTCAGGTCTATTTTTCTTTAAATGTTTTAAATTACCTATTTCACTAAATACTTTATTTTCAGCATTTTCACGAATAGCACATGTATTAATTAATATAACGTCCGCTTCATTAATATCATCAGTTGCTTGATAGTCTAAAGCTTGCAAAATTCCTGCCATTACTTCAGTATCATGTGCATTCATTTGACACCCATATGTTTTAATTAAAAATGTTCGTCCTTTTCCCATACCTTTATATTTATCTTCAATATGAAAATCTCGATTATATTGAACATCTTGTTTACCACGTTTTTTTGCTTCTTTAAGATTAGGTGGTTGATAAACATGTTCGAAATATTTACTATAGTCTTTTTCTGCTTTTTTATTACGTTCGTCTAAAATATCTATCGTACCAGCTTTTCTTTGCTCTTCGTTCACTTTACAAAAATCCTTTCTATATGCCCTAATATTATTAGTACATTATATTAAAATTAGCATTAAAGTGCAAAAAGAGGTTAAAAATTAATATATTTTATTATTAAATATTGAATAAAAAGTGGAATAGATGTCATATTGAATCTTACTCCACTTTAACTAAACGTTATTTAACTTTAAAATATGTTATGCTTCGTCATATTTACCAGTTAGAGTTTCAATAGATATACCTTCTGGCACATGATAAAACTTCACTTGGCTAATAATACTAGGACATTCTAATTCAACCATTCTTTCATTCAATTTTTGAATTAAAATTAAGCATTCACTCATATCACCTTGGACAGTCGTTTCAAGAGGACCTACTCTGTAATGTAGTCCCGACTGATCAATAATTTTAATCGCTTCATCTACATAAGGAATAACATCATCATTATTAGGTGTTTTAGGAACTATTTGTACACTCATTAACGTATCTTGCATAAATTTCACCTCTATGATTTATTTATGATTTTATTTTATCATGATTATCTTTATAAATCTGAGTTATTCTATATTTTCTATTGCAGATTTTATAGCTTTTGCAAAGTCGCACATTAATTTATCCCAATTTGACTGATTTTCTCTACTATTTCGATTTGTTTTATTATTTTTGAAAAAAGTTTTACGTAATGAGGTAGTTAACTCAATTTGTACGCCCATACCTCTAGTCGTACAATTAACAATATTATTATCCTGTTGACCTGAAATATGGCTTGGTGCTTCACTTGCTTTTATACCAATATTATTTAATTGTTCTTTGATGAGTGATTTTAGACGTTCGTCTTTCCCACCAACATAAGCAATGCTCTCGTTCCCTTCACAACCATGAATAGCAATAGCTTGGTTACTTTCAGTTACCAAATTCATTGCATCTTTATTATCATAACGTGTAGAAGTTACGTGCAACTCTTTATTTCCTTTACTACGTAAACCTTCGAAAGTAAAGTAATTATATCCGCCTTCATCAGCAATTATACTTGCTAATTCAGTTGTAGCGGGTTCAATGCCTCCACCATGAATTGCTAGTATTGAAACGCTGCTATTTCGGTTTTTAGTTATTATTTTCCAGTCTTCATTTTCAATCGTTTCTTTTTCCAATTCTTGCATTGATTTAAATTTATCCAACATTTCCACTCCTTTTATTTACTATATTATTTTCTTCCCTAATAAAAATAAATAAATGAAGTTTAACAAGATTTTTATAAATTTAAACTTAAATTAAAAGACATTCTTGAAGTCATATGATGCTTTCAAGAATGTCTTTAAAAAAATTATACAAATTGAGCAGTTAAGTCATTAAACTCTTGCTCAGAAAGATGGATATCTCTTTTAGTTAATGCACTTTCATCTAATTCTTCAATTTGTGATTCATATGAAGGTGTTGTTGTGTCTTGATATACAATACCTTTAACTAGTGATTCGTGTTCTAATACAGTTTTCATCGCTAATTGTTTATCTGTTGGATCATAATTTTCAATATCTTCAATACTAGTTAAATGTTCTTTAAACCAATCATACGTATTCACTTTATTATATGTCACACATGGAGAAAACACATTTACAAATGAAAAACCATCATGATTAATTGCATCTTCAATTAATTTTGTCAATGCTTTAATATCACTTGAAAAACCTTGTGCTACAAATGTAGCACCTGATGATAGTGCTAGTTCTAATGGCGCAACATTTTTTTCTATATTTCCTTTAGGTGTTGATTTAGTTACAAATCCAACAGCAGAAGATGGAGACGTTTGACCTTTAGTTAGGCCATAAATTTGGTTATCCATAACAATATAAGTAATATTCATATTGCGGCGTAATGCATGAATTGTATGACCCATGCCAATAGCATAACCATCACCGTCGCCACCTGAAGCAATGACTGTTAAATCTTTATTAGCCATTTTCACTCCTTGGGCAAGAGGTAATGCACGCCCATGAATACCATGTACCCCATAAGAGTTAATATAGCCTGATAAACGACCTGAACAACCTATTCCCGTAATTAATGCCACTTCTTCAGGTTCTAAACCTAAATTTGCTGCTGCTTTTTGAATTGCAGCTTGTACTGAAAAGTCTCCACATCCTGGGCACCAGTTTGGCTTCACACTGTTTCTAAAATCTTTAAATGTAGCCAATTACATCATCTCCTTCATATCTTTAGCTACTGAAAGTCCTTTTTCTTCTATTTCATGTGGTAAAAAAGGTGTACCATCATATTTAGCTTGATTAACTAATTTGTCTTGAATGGCAGTATTCATTTTTAAGATATTTGATAATTGGCCTTGATAGTTATGCTCAGCTACTATGACGCTTGAAGCTTTATCAATAGCTTGTTGAATAATATCTTTTGGTAATGGGTGAAGTTGACGAATTTGCATCGTATTAACTTTAATACCATTATTATTTAATCGTTTACTTCCTTCTTCAATTGCACCTTTACTTGAAATAAATCCGATATATAAAATATCTGCTTTCTCATGTTTCTCATCATAATCAACAGGTGTTTCAATAAGTAAGTTCGCAGTTTTACTCATACGTTTTTCCATTTGTTCACGTCTGTTATCAGCAGCTTCACTTGGCTTGCCTTCTTGATTATGTTCAACACCAGTAACATGGTGAATACCACCTTTAACACCAGGAATTGGACGTTGTGAAATTCCAGATGTTGTAAGTGCATAACGTTTAAAGTATGATTTATCATCTTCATCACGTTCAATATCTGATTGAATAAGCTCTCCACGTTTAATTTGAATTCTATTGTAATCGAGTTGTTTTACTGTTTGTTTACCTAATGACAATTGCAAATCGCTTAATACGATAACCGGACATTGATATTCTTCAGCTAAATTAAAAGCTTCCATAGTTAAATAAAAAGCATCTTCAGCATCAGTTGGTGCTACTACTATCTTAGGAATATCTCCATGTGTTCCATATATCATTTGCATTAAATCTGATTGTTCTTGTTTTGTAGGTAATCCAGTTGAAGGGCCTCCACGTTGCGTGTTAACAATAACTAGTGGTGTTTCAGTCATACCTGATAAACCAATGGCTTCCATCATTAAAGATAAACCTGGCCCTGCACTCGCAGTAAATGCTCTAACTCCTGCATAGTTCGCACCAATTGCCATATTCGCTGCAGCAATTTCATCTTCAGTTTGTACTACAGTACCTCCTACTTTTGGAACATTTGCAATCATATACTCCATAATTTCTGAAGCAGGCGTAATTGGATAAGCTGCCATAAATCTTGAACCAGCTGAAATCGCGCCTAATCCAATTGCATCGTTACCAATCATGTATAAATGTGGTGTGCCCTCACTATCTTCTAGTAAAAAATCACCATTTACTGTATCTAATTTATCCTTCATCAACTCATAACCCTGATGAAGCGCTTCTATATTCATTTCAACAACTTTTTGACCTTTTTTAGTAAACATATTTGTAATTAACGTTTCGAAAGGTGTTGTATCTAATTTCATTACTGCACAAGTTGCACCAATCGCTACCATATTTTTCATCAGTGCAGTACCTAATTCTTTAGCTGTTAATGTTAACGGTAATTCAATAAGTTGCGCACGACAATCATCTGGTTTAGAAGGTTTAGCTTTAGCATCTGCAATAATAATACTATCTTCTCTCATTTCATGATGATTTAATTCAATTGTCTCTTGATCAAATGCAACTAAAATATCTAAATCATCACTAATTGCATGAATTGGAGAAGTTGAGACTCTTATTTTATTATTTGTATGACCGCCTTTAATTCGGCTTGAGAAATGTCGATATCCATATAAATAATAACCTTTTCGATTCATTGCAGTAGCAAATAGTTCTCCTGTTGACTCAATACCTTCACCTTGTTGTCCGCCCACTTTCCATGATATTTGTGGTTTCATATCATTAGCCTCCTGTGGAATTAATTCATACTAAATCATAACAAAAATAACCACCGTCTTACTATGTCAACAGTGGCTTTTATTTAAATTCATACTAATGGACTATACGCTATTTATCAAAAGGATGATCCTCATTGATTAAAATGCGTTCTATGAGTTTGGTTCTTCCATTTTTATCTAAATCTATAATAACACCTGAAAGTACACTTCTACCATTATCAGGCACTACATGTCGTTGTGGCAAACTTGTAATAAAACGCTTAATAACTTCCTCGCGATTAATCCCTAGTATTCCATCATAATAACCAGTCATACCTACATCTGTAATATAGCCTGTACCATTGGGCAAAATACGCTCATCAGATGTTTGAATATGAGTATGTGTGCCTACAATAGCACTGACTCTTCCATCTAAATACCAACCCATTGCATTTTTTTCTGAAGTAGTTTCTGCATGAAAATCTACAAAAATATAATTAGTTTCTTTTTTAGCTTCTTCAATCAATTGATCTGCTTTTTTAAAAGGATCATCAATATCTTGCATAAATGAACGTCCTTGCAAGTTAATGATGGCAACTTTAATATCATTAACCTGAATAAAACGCATGCCAACACCTGGCGCTTCACTCGGAAAATTAGCAGGTCTTATCATTCTTTTAGCATCATCAATAAAGTCATAAATCTCTCTTTGACCATAAGTATGATTCCCCATTGTCATAAAATCCACGCCATCTCTAAGCAATTGTTTATATAATTTTTCAGTTAAACCTTTTCCATGAGCAGCATTTTCTGCATTAACAATGCTCAACGTAGGCTTATAAGCTTGCTTTAATTTAGGCAAATATTCAGCAATGGCATTTCTACCTACTTTTCCTACGATATCTCCAATAAATAAAATTCGCATTAATGTTCATCCTCTCACAATATAGTGTAATTGAAATAACTATATAATTAAAGGTAGAGTTTCATATTTTTTAAAATTACACAGTCTTAACTTTAGCATGCATACAGCATATGTTATTATAATATTATAAAAATTTAGGAGTTGTATAATTAGATGTCAATTAATATCGATCCAGAAAAATTTGCAGAACTAGTTGTAAAAGCAAACCCATCAAAATCAGAAGATGCAGAAGATATGGCTAAAGAAAGCTTAGAATTATATATTAACGCATACCGTTTAGCAGAAAGATATTCTAATATTGCTACAAATTGTTATGATACAGCTGAAATTCTTTCTGAAATCAAAAAAACAGATTTACAACTTAAATAATGAAAAAACCTGAGACATTTTAAATATGTCTCAGGTTTTTTAGTAATCAGTGAGTCCCTATTTAATTTTAAAAATTACTTCGCATACTCTACTGCTCTAGTCTCTCTAACAACTGTCACTTTAATATGTCCTGGATATTGTAATTCTTCTTCAATTTGATTTTTTATATCTCTAGCTAATCGGTAAGATTTTAAATCATCTATTTCTTCAGGAGAAACAATAACTCTAATCTCTCTACCAGCTTGAATTGCGAACGCTTTTTCAACACCTTCATAACTTTCTGAAAGAGTTTCTAAGCGTTCTAATCTACGAATATAATTTTCAAGTGTTTCTTTACGTGCTCCTGGACGTGCGGCCGATAATGCATCTGCAGCTGCTACTAGAATTGAAATAATAGATGTTGGTTCAACATCTCCATGATGTGAATGAATCGCATTAATTACAGTTTCAACTTCACCGTATTTTTTAGCTAATTCAACACCAATTTCAACATGGCTACCTTCAACTTCATGATCAATTGCTTTACCTACATCATGTAGTAATCCAGCTCTTTTTGCTAAACTAACATCCTCGCCTAATTCAGCAGCTAACATTCCAGAAAGATGTGCGACTTCCATAGAATGTTTTAAGACATTTTGGCCGTAACTTGTTCTATAGTTTAAACGACCTAAAATTTTCACTAAATCTGGATGCATATTGTGAACATTGATTTCAAATGTTGCTTGTTCACCTGCATCCCTAATGATGTCATCTACTTCTTTTCTAGCTTTGTCTACCATTTCTTCGATACGACCTGGATGAATTCTTCCATCAGAGACTAAATTCACTAATGCAGTCCTAGCGATTTCACGTCTAATAGGATCAAATCCTGATAAAATCACTGCTTCAGGAGTATCATCAATAATCAAGTCGATACCTGTTAACGTTTCTAAAGTACGAATATTTCTACCTTCTCTACCAATAATTCGACCTTTCATCTCATCATTTGGTAAATTAACTACTGAAACAGTAGATTCCGTTGTATGATCAGCAGCTAATCTTTGTACAGTAGTAGCTAACAATTCTTTTGCTGTTTTGTTAACTTTTTCTTTTGCTTCTCTTTCCTTTTCCTTAACAAGTACTGCAATATCTTGTGACAGTTCTTCTTCCACTCTATGAAGTTGTTCATTAACTGCTTCCTCTTGAGTGAGACCGGAGATGCGTTCTAATTCTTGTTCATGCTTCATTATTAACGTCTGAACACTACTCTCTTTTGCATCTACTTGTTGTTGTCTTTCTTCAATTTTGGATTCTTTTTGATCTAAAATCTCATCTTTTTTATCCAATAATTCTGATTTACGATCTAAATTTTCCTCTTTTTGAAGATTTCGGGCTTCTTGTCTTTGAAGCTCACTACGTCTTTCACGTAGCTCTGTTTCAACTTGTTCTCTAATAATTTGATTTTCTTCTTTTGCCTCTAATAATTTCTCTTTTTTGATATTATCTGCTTCTTTTTGTCCTTGTTTGATAATATCATTAGCAGTTTGTCTAGCTTGAATTTGCTTTTGATGTAATATATTTCGGGCTAAAAAATACCCTACAACAACCCCTAGAATAATCCCCAGCAAAATGAGTAGGAGGTCTAATAAATTCACATAAACACCTCCTTTTTCTAGGTATTTGCTTGTATATTAAAATCTCTATGATTTTTTATAAATTGTATAAATAATATACATATTAATTGTACGTTTAGGTACTCAGTAGTGTCAAGATATGAAATTTCACTACACCTACTTATAAAAGAAAGAGAGTGACATTGAATTCATTTCGAACTCATTATTCACTCTCACACAAAATAATTTTAATATTTTTAAATATATATTAAAAGTATATTCTATTTAAAGCATTAAAAATTCAACATTATTCTTCATCGAATAATGTTTGTGATGATTTATCTTCATTTTCTTCAACATCACCATCGAAAATGCCTAATTTTTCACGTAATTTGCGATCGATTTCATCTTTAATTTGAGGGTTTTCTTTAAGATATGTTTTAACATTTTCCTTACCTTGACCCATTCTCTCACCATTATATGAGTACCAAGCGCCAGATTTATCGACAATATCATTTTCTACACCTAAGTCAATTAATTCTCCCTCTTTTGAAATACCTTGACCATACATGATATCTACTTCAGCAATTCTAAATGGTGGTGCTACTTTATTTTTAACAACTTTAATTTTAGTTCTGTTACCTACAATGTCTTGACCTTGTTTTAATTGTTCTGCACGACGCACTTCTAAACGTACTGAACTATAGAATTTTAAGGCTCTACCACCTGGTGTAGTTTCTGGGTTACCAAACATTACTCCAACTTTTTCACGAATTTGGTTAATAAATATAGCAGTAGTATTTGATTTTGAAATTGCACCTGAAAGTTTACGTAAAGCCTGAGACATTAAACGTGCTTGAAGACCAACATGTGTATCTCCCATTTCACCTTCAATTTCAGCTTTAGGAGTCAAAGCAGCAACTGAGTCTACAACAACAATGTCAACAGCTCCACTTCTTACGAAAGCTTCTGCTATCTCTAAACCTTGCTCACCATGGTCAGGTTGAGAAAGATATAAATTATCTATATCAACACCTAATGCTTCAGCATATACTGGATCAAGTGCATGTTCAGCATCGATAAACGCAGCAACGCCTCCATTTTTTTGCACTTCGGCAATAGCATGAAGTGCTACTGTTGTTTTACCGGAACTTTCAGGACCATATATTTCAATAATTCTTCCTTTAGGATAACCACCTACACCTAGTGCATTATCTAAAGTAACTGAACCACTTGATACACTAGATACACGACGACCTTTATTATCGCCTAATTTCATTACTGCACCTTTACCAAAGGATTTTTCCATATTTTTTATAACTGTATCTAAAGCTTTTTGACGATCATTATCCAAAGCGAAACCTCCTATATGAGATAGTTATCTATTTAATATTATATATATATTATACTCTTAACTATATTCAAACACAAGCATTTTGCGAATATTTGTTCGCATAAAAAGAGAACGCTATCCGAAAAATCGAACAAATGTGCCCTGAAATTATAACTATTTTTTAATTTAAGTACATTTTAGTGCCAATTTAATAATCTTATTAATACATAATTTTGACTTCTGTTGGGCAGTATATTTCTTGATTGCGTTATCTTAAATGTAGTCATTTTAAAATCATCTTTTGTATTAATTGCTAGATAAACATTCTCTTTCTCATGTAATATTGCTATACCCATTTCAGTTTTATATAAATCTTTTACATATGATGCAGCGTCTCTTAATTGCATTTCAATACTTGAATGATGATTTAAAAATATGTCATTATCTGGTAATATTCCTTTTAATATATTTTGTTTATCAAAGCGTTTTAAACGAGTATAAATCGCTCCATCAGTTACTCCGTCATATATACTTACTGTAGAATTCATTTGTTCCATTACAGATTGTTCTAACAATGTGTCATCTGAACCATAATAAAATTGACCAATTCGTTCTAGAATTTCTTCTTTTATAGGTTGAATCAATGTTTTACATTCGCTTTGTGTAGAAGCATTTGCTGTTAATCTAATATATACTTCATGTTTCCCTGCTAACGGAGCTATCGTAGGATTCGTTTGTTTTTCAATTAAATCCATAAGTTCTGTTTCAACTTTCGATTCTCCAATTCCTGCAAATCTAAGTTGCTCTGAAAAAATAGTATTGTCATTATCTATAAGTAATGGAAGCAACTCATTTTTAGCCATAGGTTGCATTTCACTCGGAGGACCAGGTAACAGAATTACTTTTTTATCATTCATTTCAATAAACATGCCTGGAGCCATACCATAATGATTTTTTAACACTTTCGCTCCCTCTATCACAAGTGCTTGTTGTTTATTATTAGGTGTCATTTCTTGCCCTTGTTCTTTGAAAAAACCTTCAATATAATTTAATGCTTCTTCATTAGTCACTAAGTTTTTATTTAATACTTTTGCTACTGTTTGTTTAGTTAAATCGTCTTTAGTTGGACCCAATCCACCCGTGAGCACTAGTGTGTCAAATCTTTTTAGTCCTTCTCTAATAATAAATTCTAAACGATCAGGATTATCACCAATAACTGTATGTTCAACTATATTCTTTCCAATTTGATTGAAAAGTTTTGATAAATATTGGCCATTTGTATTTGCTATTTGGCCTAATAATAATTCTGAACCTACTGCTATGATAGATGTATTCATATGCCCCTCTCCCTTATTTAGTCTTAATTCATATTTTATACTTAATCTATTATATAATCTAAAAAATAACTCAAAAAAATGAGAGTCATTTTATGCGACTCTCATTACATTTCACTTTATTTGATTATACTTTTTATTGCTTAAACACATCTCTACCTTTATAGAAATATTCAATTCCTGATAATATTGTAAAGAATACGCCAATATATAATAATACTTGTCCTAATTGAAATCCAATCCAATTTGAGAATAAATCACCAAGTAAAATCCAAATAATTGCTACCATTGTAACAGCTGTTTTAATTTTACCTAATTGGCCTGCTGCACTCACAAACCCTTGTTCAATTTGAAGTAAACGTAAACCTGTAACCGCAAACTCACGAGCAATGATAATTATTGCTACAACTGAATTAGTTAGCCCTAATTGAACCATAACAATAAGAGCACTAGAAACTAATAATTTATCCGCTAATGGATCTAAAAACTTACCCATATTTGTCACAAGTTGCCATTTTCTTGCTAAATAACCATCTAAAAAATCACTTAAAGAAGCTACAATAAAAATAATAGCAGCAATAAGTTGCTCTATTCTTATGTCATAGCCACCTAATACAGATACATTTCCAAAACCAAAGTTTACTAGAGCAAATAATATAAATACTGGAATCAAAATCACTCTAAAAACTGTAATCTGGTTAGGTATATTCATTTTAATACCTCATTTCTTAATTTATATGTAAATTATATTAATAATACTGCTAACACCCATATAATTAAAGTAATAATTATAACAATACTAATCATAATCAATAATTGAATAGGTTCTTTATTTTTAGTACGATATTCGGGCACTTCGTTGTGTCGATAATGATGTAAAAGTGTATCGAGTTGATTGTGGTGATTAGGAATTTCTTCATGATGCACTTTAATGAGTTGATTTACATCCATATTAACTACACTTGCATAACGTCTAATAAATCCTTCAGCGTAATCCACTTTGGCAAGTTGATCAAATTTATTCTCTTCAATATATTTTAACGTTTCTCGCTTTAATTGTGTACGTTGTTCTAATTCTGTTAATGTCATTCCTAATCTTTCTCTTCTACCTTTTAAGGTTTCACCAATTGTTTTCACGTTTGACGCCTCCACCCTTATTACTCAAAAAAACCGAAGCCACCGCCAAACACATCTTCTCCAAAATCTAATGTGTTTTTGCTTTTAATTGCTTGTTGTTTAACTTGTTGTTTCATATGATCATATTCAATTTTTTGATTCTCATGTTCACGTAGCTCGATAATATAATCAAAATCATCGATGCTATATTGATTTGTTTCTATAAATAAATCTGGATGCTCAACTACTTTTATTGATGGTAAAGTCATCACTTCTTCCACTAACTGTTGATGTTTAGGATTTGTTTCTCTAGCAGTTACTGCACCATCAATAATATAAACATGATTAGCATCATATTCACCTTTTATAAGAGAACTACGAACTGTCTGTTTAATTAATGTTGAACTTATAAATAGCCATCGTTTATGCGCACAGACACTACCTGCAACAATCGATTCTGTTTTTCCAACACGAGGCATCCCTCTAATACCTATTAATTTATGACCATCTTCTTTAAATAACTCTGCTAAAAAGTCGACAAGTAAACCTAAATCTTCACGTTCAAAACGAAATGTTTTTTTGTCACCTGCATCTTGTTCAATATAGCGACCATGACGCACTGCTAAACGATCACGTAACTCTGGAATTCTTAACTTTGTTATTTCTATTTCTTTCAATTCATGAATAATATTTTCAAAACGTGTGACTTTTTCAAGACTATCTGTCTTAATAAGTAATCCACGACGCCCTTGATCAACACCATTTATAGTAATAATACTAATTCCTAACATACCAAGTAAACTCGATACGTCTCCTAAAAGTCCAGCTCGATTAACAATTATCTCGTATTCTAAATACCATTCCTTTTTTTTAGCGACAGTCATCTAACCACCCCTTGTTTAAATACAATTTGAAATATTCCCCTTATATAATTAAATTTATTATATCATTGATTATAAAGAACGAATCGTCAAATCTGCATTTAAAATTTAGGATACTTTTTAAATATACCAACCACCATTAACCTTTTGGACTGTTCCTGTAATACTCTTAGCATTAGGATGGCATAAATAAGCGCACACGTGTGCTACTTCTTGTGGAGCTATCATTCTTTGTTGTGGTAGTTCAGATAAGATAACTGCTTTGTCTTCATCACTGAATGCTTTAGCCATACGTCCTGAAACAAAACCAGGTGCTATAGCATTCACAGTGACATTCGTCAATGCTAGCTCTTGACTGAGGGCCTTTACAAATCCAATTTGAGCACTTTTCATTGCTGAATAAATAGTTTCCATACTTGCTCCCGTCTCGCCCCAAATTGATGAGATAACAATAATTCTACCATTTGTACTTTTTCTCAATATGTCTATGAAATATCGACAGCATCGAATTAACTGTTTAACATGAATATGATAACATTCATCTATCTCTTTATCTTTCATATCTTGTAACATCCCATATAATGATGTACCACTACTATAAATTAAACAGTCTAAATGTTTTATATGACTAAATATATCATTAAAATCAATATCATGAGTCAAATCCATTTGAATAAATTCTACGGCTTCACCTTTATACTTTTTTTCTAAGGATGAGATATCAGATTGATAATATTGAAGTATTACTTCATATCCATCTTTTAATAAACGATCTACAATCGCACTACCAATACTACCTGAACCACCAAATACTAATGCTTTCATATTTAATCTATCTCCAAACGGCTATCAACAAGACGGTCAATATTTAGATATTGTTTGGCAGTTTCATTAATACTATCTAAAGTGATATTCTCTACAATATCTAACATATCAAATACACTTACGCCCTCAAAATACAATTTTGCATATTGATTTGCAATATATTCTGGGGAATTCAAACTAGAGATAAATTCACCAATAAACTGCTTCTTCAATAATTCAAACGCTTCTGAATCTTTTAAGTTTCCTCTATATTTCTTTAATTCAGTAAGTAATCTATCCTTTAATTGATCTGGTTTATGAGTAGCACTTGTAATAATTGAGAAACTATAAGTAGGTTCAAGAACAAATTGATATCCAAATGAATCATCAATTAAATCATCATTAAGAAGAGATTGATAGAAATCTGTTTCTTCACCGAATACGAGTTCAAAAAATAAAGTCATTTCTAAATCTTTTTGAACATATTTCTCAGGTGCTTCATTCAAAGGTTCATTTTTAAATCCTAACATTAAACGTGGAGACTGTAATTTCATTTTTTCAGATACAAATGATTGAACTACTTCATTTGGTTCTTTTATTGCTCCTCTTTGGATAGAAGGTTGATTTGTTTTATGACGACGATTTTCATGTTCTTCAATAACATTACAAATACGTTTAGGGTCCACATCTCCTACGACAAATAACACCATATTAGATGGATGATAAAACGTTTCATAACATAAGTATAAATCATCTTTAGTAATACTATAAATACTCTCAACACTACCTGCAATATCTACTTTAATTGGATGATGATGATACATTGCGCGTAATGTATTGAACATAATTTTATATCCTGGTTGTTCTTGATACATTTTAATTTCTTCAGCAATAATTCCTTTTTCTTTATCTACTGTTTCTTTTGAAAAATAGGGTGTTTCTACCATATCAAGTAAACGTAGAATATTACGTTCAACTTGATCAGTTGCACTAAACAAATAACTCGTACGATCAAAACTTGTAAATGCATTGACTTGAGCATTATCATTGGCAAATGCAGTAAATAAATCTTTATCATCGTCTTTTTCAAATAACTTATGCTCTAAAAAATGTGCTACTCCATCTGGTACAGTCACATATTGATCTTTATGATGAGGTTTAAATGTATTATCCAACGAACCAAATTGAGTTGTATAGGTCACATATGTTTTTTGAAATCCTTTTTTAGGAATTACAAATAAGCGTAATCCATTATTTAGTTCATGTTTATAGACGCGTTCATCAATTAATTCATAATATTGTTCTTGCACTATGATTGACCTCCTTTCGTTAATACATATATCGTATCTAAATAGGCTTGGTTTGCCATTTTAACGACATCTTCTTTAGTCACTTTATTAATTAACTCCATGTATTCTTTATCTGATTGAGGCTGATTCAAAAGTAGTTGATTTTGCATAACTTCAATAATACCTTTAGGTCTATCTGCAATTTCTTGTCGTTGTGAAATGATAATTTTTTTAGCTAATGCTAATTTTTCTTCAGAGAATTCCCCTACTTTAAACTTCTCGAATTCTTCAATAATTGTGTTTTTTGCAGTATCGTATTTTTCAACAGATACACCACTTAATACAAATAAATAGCCATTTTTTCCATCTAATTGTGAATGAATAGAATAAGCTAGACTTTGTTTTTCACGTACTTCATTAAATAGTACTGAAGAAGGATCACCGCCAAACATAGTATTTAATACGACAAGTGCATAGTAATCTTCATTCCCATAATGAGTTGGAAAACGATAACCTAAATTTAATTTAGCTTGGTCGACGGTATCTTTTTCAATGATTGTTTCAGTAGATTGGGCGTTACAGTCAGTATTTACATTATGATTAAAGTCAAACGTAGTTGAGCTAAGACTAAATGAATTTTCTATAAGTGATGTAACTTCTTTTTTATTTACATTTCCCACTACATAAACTGAACACATGTCATTATTTATCATAGATTTATATGTATCATACAAACTTTCATTTGTAATACGCGCAATATTTTCTATTTGACCTATAGCCAAATAACGATAAGCTTCACTTTTGAACATATATTTTAATAAATTAATAAATGAATATTGCGCTTTATTGTCAATCATCGCTTCTATTTTTTTATGTAATAATGATTTTTCTTGAGTAACAAATGTAGAGTTGAATGAATTGTTCTCAACAAGTGGATTCATGATGACTTCTTTTAATAAATTTAAACCTTTTTCAAATAATGGTGTAGTATCTTTAAGATAACGTTCATTTACAATTTCTAAAGAAATAGTAATGACATGTTTATCTTTAAATTTAGAAACAAAGCTATTAATATAAGCCCCATAAAGCTCTGATAATTGTTGATTAAATGATCTATCTGTTGGCCATTTTTTTGTGGCACGAACCAATACTTTACTTAGTAATGAACGAGCAGTAATTGTTTCGTAATCAAGTGGTGCCATAAATTTAAATGTGATCATCGTTGTTTTAAATTTCTCAGTCGGAAGAATATCAATATGTATTTGATGATTAGTATGTTGTTTCAAAATAATCAATCACTCCTTTACCTGTTATTAAATTTTTGTGCGTGTTAATTTAAACTTCACTAGGCTACTTTTTATATAATTTAATGAATATAAAATAGGTTTACCCATTTCATCATAATGTACAACCTTTAATAACATTAATCCCTCATGTGGTTCAGCATTCAATATGCTAGAAATATGAGGTTCATAACTGATTGCTTCAATTTCAGTTTCAGCAGAAGCTACCTTATGACCAGTATTAAGTTCAATTGCATTAAGCATCGAACCATCACTTTCTTGATATTCGGTACAAGTTAAATGATGCTCAGCAATCTTATCTAAACAATAAATAACTGGTTGATGATTCGCAGTACGTAGTCTTTCAATAATTGTTATAGGTTGTTTATCTTCAATATCTAACATTTTTGCATCCAATAAAGAAGCGGGTTGTTGCTCTAAACTTAAATATTCTGTACTTGCTTCATATCCCGCTTTTTTAATCATTTCACTAATACTAAATAATTTATTTAAAGGATAATAAAAGGGACGTAGAGCCTTTATACTTGTTCCTTCCTCAAAATTATCAGTTAAAACTTGTTCAATAATAAGTTCTCCAATCGCTTCATAGACATCATCTGTTTTAACGTTAACTTCTCTAGCAATAGATAAATTGCTAGGAAGTTTATCACCAGGTTTCAAAGAATGATTTTTTATTTTTTTAAAAATATATTCTTTTACTTTAAAAACCGAGTTTAATTCAGTCATACTCACACCTCTTCATTCTCAAAATCTATTAAAACTTGTCTTGGTTTACTGCCTTTTTGTGGACCAATAACATTATTTCTCTCTAAATCGTCCATTAATCTTGAAGCACGATTATATCCAATTCTGAATTGTCTTTGTAAAAGCGACGTACTTGCTTTTTGTTTCTCAATTACAAAAGCGTATGCGTCATCATATAGTGTATCTTCACTTTTCATTTCTGATTTTTCTACAGGGGCGTCAGGTTCCATTTCTTTTACGTAATTTGCTTTTTGTTGTTCAACTACATAATTTACAACTTCTTGTACTTCTTGATCACTTAAAAATGCACCTTGAACACGTGTCTGTGTAGATTCACCATTACCAACATAAAGCATGTCACCTTTACCTAATAATTTCTCTGCTCCTCCAGAGCCTATGATTGTTCTAGAATCTGTTTGTGAACTTACAGCAAATGCAATCCTTGAAGGAATATTATTTTTAATAATACCCGTGATAACATCTACAGAAGGACGTTGTGTTGCTACAATTAAATGTATGCCCGCTGCACGAGCCATTTGTGTAATACGCTGTATTGCATTTTCAACTTCTTTTCCTGCTACCATCATTAAATCTGCTAATTCATCAACAATGACAACGATATAAGGAAGTTCTGATTGCTTTTCATCAAGTTCTTCATTTTGACGTCTTATAAATTGATTGTATCCTTCAATGTTTCTAGTAGACGAATGTTGAAATAAATCGTAACGACGTTCCATTTCAGCAACAATTTTCTCTAATGCCTGTGATGCTTTATGAGGATTTGTTACTACAGGTATTAATAAATGTGGAACACCATTATATACATTTAATTCTACCATTTTAGGATCAATTAACATTAATTTTACCTCGTGTGGCTTAGCATTTAATAAAATGCTCGTAATAATACCGTTAATACATACTGACTTACCACTACCTGTAGAACCAGCCACTAATAAGTGAGGTGTTTCATTCAATTCAATAGTCATTGGTTCTCCGGAAATGTCTCGTCCTAAACCGACTTCTAATTTATTTTTTGCTGGAAACTTAGATTCTAAAACTTCTTTTAGCGTAACTAAAGAAATTTTATCATTTGGAACCTCAATACCTACAGCTGAACGTCCAGGTATAGGCGCTTCAATACGAATGTCTTTCGCAGCAAGTGCTAAAGCTATATCATTATGTAAATTAACGATTTTATTTACTTTAACACCTTGAGCGGGTTGAACTTCATATTGAGTGACAGCCGGTCCAATTTTAATTTGAGTCACTTTAGCATTAACTCCAAAATTTTTCATGGTTGATTCTAATATTTGACCTTTACGTTGTACTTCAGCTCTTGAAGTTGTCGTTTGTTTTGTTGGCTGTTTAAGTAATGATAAAGGAGGAATGTGATAGGCTACATTGCCAACTTCTCCCGCTTCTATGATTGAACTATTATTCGTATCGTTATCATTAGAGACGTGTTTTATTTTATCTTTTTTCATAGAATTTGATGAAGATACATGAGTAGGTTCTTTATCTTGATGGTCTATGTCAAATTGACGTTTTTTACGTTTAGGTCGTACTTTTTCTTCTTCCGTTGCTGCATGATGACTATATATAGGAATATCTTTATGTTGTTGTTTCACTTCTGGGAAATCACTCACATCTTTAATGACTTCATCTTTCCTTTGTTGTTCTTCTAATTCTCTTTGATGTGCCAATGCTTGACGCTGTTCTTCTTTTTCACGTAATCGTTCTTCTCTTCTAATTTTATTTGCTTCTCTTTTTTCTTTTAGAGTAGATGAAGCACTCTGAGTAGAACGTTTAAAATAATCAATTGTGCTTCTCGCCACATCTCTATGATGTAATTTTAGTAATAGGATAAAACTTGATATCAGTAAAATCAAAGCCACAATGATAATCCCAGCAATAGAGATTAAAGGTACAAATAATTTTAATAAATAAAAACCTATAATACCTCCACCGAAATTTGGAAAATGAGTATGTTCATAAGATTTATAGACGTAAGACAATACCGGTTCTCTTTTCGCAACTTCTCCTTTAGAAAAATAATAAATGAGTTGAGAAACAATCAGTAATACAAATTGTAATAAAATGAGACCGAACGTACGACGAGTTTTTGGAAAATGTCTTTGCATTGCAATATAAATCGTAATTAAACTTACTAAAATATATGTAAGGTAACGACTTGCGCCAAATAAATAATTGAAAAAGCTATCAATCATTCTACCAACAAGCCCTAATTGAAATATTCCTAAAATAGATATAATCACAATTATAATAGTAATAATATACCTTATAGAACTATCTGTTTTTTGTTGCTTTTTCTTTTTAGATTGGCGTGCTTTCGTTTTCGTCTTTGAATTGGTTTTTCTAGTCGTTGTTTTTTTCTTAGTTCGTGGCAAATGTTACACCTTCTTTTATTTTTAATTATAATAATGACATTTTCAAAAATATAAAAAAATGTAAGTTATGTTTTAGAGTTAAAAGTATGAAAGAGGTTGAGACAATATATATCACATAGACTCTTAAGCCCATTTTAAAATCATTAAAAATAAATGAGTCAAATCATCTTTTAAATTTATAGAGTTCACTATAAAAGTTAGGGTAAATGTCTTATCTTTTATATACTTTCAATTTAATACATCAATGAATCTATAAATAAGAATGATAAACGTTTATATTTTTAATTATTTTATAAAAGTGATATTGTCCCGACCTCTTTATTAAATGTATGTCTCTTAAATTTCAGAAATAACTGGAATAATCATTGGGCGACGTTTTGTACTTTCAAATAAAAGCTTGCTAATTTGGTCGCGCATATTTTGTTTAATTTCAGACCACTCAATGCGTTTTTCTTGTAGTCCAGCTTCCACAATTTCTCGAACTTTATCTTCCGCTTCTTTCATTAATTCTTCACTTTCACGTACGTAAACGAATCCGCGTGATTGAATTTCAGGTCCAGCAGCTATACGTCTATTTTTAGGGTCTAATGTTACTACTGCAATAAAGATACCATCTTCTGCAAGAAGATGACGATCTCTTAACACAATATTTCCAACGTCTCCTACACCTATACCATCGATAAGAATATTACCTGAATTTACTTTTTCATTTAATACCATGTGTGAGCCATCAAAATGAATCACATCACCTTTTTCGACAAGGAAAATCTTTTCAGGTGCAACACCTGCTTCATTTGCTAATTTTGCATGAGCAATTTGCATTTTAAATTCACCTTGAACAGGAATAAAGTATTCAGGTTTCATAATATTAATCATCATTTTTAATTCTTCCATACAACCATGACTAGAGGCATGAATTTTTTTATTATTTGGAATAATATGTGCACCTGCTCGAACAAGTTCATTTAACGTATTGGCTATAATAACTTCCATATTTGCTGAAGCAGTGATGGCTAAGTAAACTGAATCGCCCTCTTCAATATTTAAAATTTTATGTTTATGTTGGGCCATTTGACTTAACGCTTCAATAGGTTCGCCTTCCATACCTGTTGCTATAATAACGACTTCATTTTTAGGATAATTTTCAACTTCATTGATTGGAAGCAATAAATCTTTAGGAATATCAAAATATCCCATTTTTCGTGCAGTATTAAATGAACTTTCAAGAGATTTTCCTAAGAAAGATACTTTACGATTTAATTTACTAGCAACATTTAATACTTGTTGAATTCTAATAAAATTCGATGCATAGCATGAAACAATTAAGCGTCCTTTTACTTTAGCAAATGCATCATAAATATGCGATTCTATGACATTTTCTGGAGTATTATAACCAGGTTTTTCTGCTTCAGTTGAATCACTAATCAAAGCAAAAACACCTTCTTCTCCGATTTCAGCCATGCGTTTCATATCAGGAGCATAATGCCCTTGTAAACTTTGGTCAAATTTAAATTCACCTGTATATACAATTGAACCGTATGAAGTATGAATACAGATACCTAAACTATCTGGAATACTATGTGATGTATTAAAGAAAGTAATATTGACGTTTTTAAATCTCATCACTGAATCATGATTCACAGTATAATATCGTACTTTTTTCTTTATATTTCTTTTTTTGATACTTTCTTTAACTAAAGCTAAAGTAAGTTTTGATCCATAAATTGGTGCATCAACTTGCTCTAAAATATAACTCACTGCACCAATTGCATGTTCATGGCCATGGCTTAAAAATATCCCTTTTAATTTATCTTTGTTTTCTACTACATATTGGATGTCAGGAATAACAATATCTACTCCTAACATCTCATCTTCAGGGAACATTAATCCCGCATCTAACATAAACATCTCATCGTCTACTTCGACGATATACATATTTTTAGCGATTTCGCCTACGCCCCCAAGTGGAATAATGCGAATATCGTCATTCTTTTTCTTTACTAAACTCAAAATGTTACCTCCTATAATTAATTCCCGTCCATATAAACTCATAATTTATTATAATTTAATTTACGAAGGATGTACACTATTAAAGTGTGTTGTAACTAAGGAGTAAAAGACCTTTAATAAAAAATATATACTTTCATAAAACCATTCTTTATATATATAAAGAAGGTTAGGACTTCATTTTGTCCTAACCTTAACTTCATCCATTTATTCATCTAAAACTTTATGAGACGCATTTACACGGCCTTGTTTATCAATTTCTGTAATTTTAACTTCAATCGTATCACCGATTTTTAAAACGTCTTCAACTTTATTTATTCTATCTTTAGAAATTTGAGAAATGTGTAATAAAGCATCTTTACCTGGGAATAATTCTACAAAAGCACCATATTTTTCAATACGCTTAACTTTTGCATGATATACTTGACCCACTTCAGCTTCGCGTGTAATTTCATTAATAATTTCTCGAGCTCTATTTATCATTTCTTGATCAACAGCGCCAATAAAGATAGTACCATCTTGTTCAATATCTAACTTAACGCCAGTTTCGTCAATAATTTCATTAATTTTTTTACCACCCGGACCAATGACATCACGAATTTTTTCAGGTTTGATATGCATAATTTCTACCTTAGGTGCATATGCACTTAATTCACTACGTGGTTGATCGATTGTTTGTAACATATGATCCATAATAGCTAAACGACCTTGACGAGCTTGTTCAAGAGCTTCTTCAATCACTTCACGTGTTAAACCATCAATTTTGATATCCATTTGAATCGCAGTAATACCCTCTTTAGTTCCAGCAACTTTGAAGTCCATATCACCTAAGGCATCTTCCATACCTTGAATATCAGTTAAAATTGTATAACTGTCTTCACGAGTGACAAGACCCATAGCAATACCGGCTACTGGAGCTTTAATAGGTACACCAGCATCCATTAACGCTAATGTTGATCCACAAATTGAAGCTTGTGAAGATGAGCCATTTGACTCTAATACTTCACTCACAATACGAATTGTGTATGGAAACTCTGTAGTGTCAGGAATGATATATCTAAGCGCTCTTTCACCTAGTGCACCGTGACCAATTTCACGACGACCTGGCGCTCTTACTGGACCCGTTTCACCTACTGAGAAATTAGGAAAATTATAGTGGTGCATAAAACGTTTTTCAATTTCAGGTCCTAATCCATCAATAAGTTGATAGTCTCCTAATGCTCCTAAAGTAAGTACAGATAATGCTTGAGTTTGTCCACGGGTAAACAATCCAGAACCATGTGCACGTGGTAATAAACCAACTTCTGATTCAAGCGGACGAATTTCATCTGGTTTACGTCCATCAGGTCTAATTTTTTCATCTGCAATTAATCGACGAACTTCTTCTTTTACTAAATCATTTAAGATTGCATATACTTCATCGATAAGCAACTCATTTTCTGGGTCCGCTTCGTCTACAAATTCAGTAGCGATTTCTGCTTTAAGTGCATCTAAATTTTCATCACGTTGTTGTTTGTCAAATGTTAGTACAGTTTCTTTTAATCCTTTTTCTTCCGTTAAAGATTTTACTCGTTGTACTAATTCTTCATCACGTTCAACGGGAATAAATTCTTTTTTTACAGGTTGAATATGCTCAACAACTTCTTCTTGGAAAGCAACTAAGCGTTTTATCTCTTCATGACCAAAGAAAATCGCTTCAAGCATTTCTTGTTCTGTAATTTCACTCGCACCTGCTTCAACCATATTTACAGCATCTTTATGACCAGCAACTTCTAAATCTAAACGAGATACTTCTTTTTGTTCAAGTGTTGGATTAATCACGTATGTTCCATCAATATATCCTACATTAACACCGGCAATTGGTCCTTGGAATGGAATATCAGACACGCTCAATGCCATTGACGATCCAATCATTGCTGCCATTTCTGGGGAGCAGTCTGGGTCCGCACTTAATACAGTATTCATAATTTGAACGTCATGTCGATAACCTTTAGGGAATAATGGTCTAATTGGTCTATCAATTAAACGTGCAGTAAGTGTCGCTTCATCTCCAGGACGACCTTCGCGTTTTTTAAATCCACCTGGAATTTTACCAGCCGCATACATTTTTTCTTCATAGTTAACTGTTAAGGGGAAAAAATCACCATCACGTGGCTCTTTAGAAGCAACTGCTGTAGATAATACAACAGTATCACCATAACGTACTAAAACTGCACCATTAGCTTGTTTCGCTAATTGACCTGTCTCAATCGTTAACGATCTTCCAGCCCATTCGGTTTTGAACACTTTCTTTTCTTGAGACATTATGAATCTCCTCTCTGAAATCTAATACTTACATCATATCATTTATTTATATATTTTTATATTAGTGTTTATGATAAAAATACAAAAAAGGAAAGTACCAATCTAAATGGTGCTTTCCCTTCAATATATTTAAAATTAACGACGAATACCTAATGATTTAATTAATTCACGGTAACGTTGAATATCTTTACTACGTAAGTAGTTTAATAAATGTCTACGACGACCAACCATTTTTAATAATCCACGGCGTGAATGGTGATCTTTTTTGTGTTCACGTAAGTGTTCATTTAATGCAGTGATTTCTGCAGTTAAAACAGCGATTTGTACTTCTGGTGAACCAGTATCTGTTTCGTGTACACGATATTCTTTAATAATTTCATTTTTACGTTCTTGAGTAATAGCCATAATTAAATTCCTCCTAATTTTTGTTTACACCTTAATCTGAGCAAGGCGTCGGAGTTTCAACCTGCCAAGATAAAGGATTCAATAGTAATAAGTTTTTTAAAAACTCAACTTTAAATATTATACGATACATCATCACCAAAATCAACTGCTAAAAGATATTTTGCACGTTCTTTATCATCATTCATTTGACTGACTAAAGCATCTATACCATCAAATTTTACCTCTGGTCTTAAATAATGGTGCCAATATACGATTACACGTTCTCCATAAATATTTTCTTCAAAATCAAAAATATTCACCTCTATCACCACTTCTGCTTTAGATGGATCGTGGAATGTCGGCTTAACACCTACGTTAGCTACCCCACGATATATTTTGTGTTCGGCACCTATTTCAATACTTACCGCATATACCCCTTTTTTAGGAAGTACATAATCATCGCTAGGTTGGACATTAGCTGTTGGAAAACCGATTGTTCGACCTCTTTTTTCTCCTTGAACAACTGTACCTTTAATTCGATATAAATAACCTAATTCATCATTAGCTTTTTGTAGATTGCCTTCATGTAACGCTTGTCTAATTGATGTTGTTGAAATTTTTTCAGAATCTAAATCTAATTTACCGACTATTGTAGTATTAAATTCATCTATTTCATTTAACACGGCCATATTTCCTTTACCAAATTTACCAAATGTAAAATCAAATCCTGCAACAACTTCTTTAACATGATTATTAATAATATAGTCTTTGATAAACTCTTCAGCTGTGACGTTAGCAAAACGTGATGAGAAATTGATAACAATACAATAATCAATATCATGCTGTTCTATCATTTCTAATTTATCAGATAGTGGCGTTAAGTAATCTGTACGTTTACGTTCAGGATTTAATACTACTGATGGATGCGGATCAAATGTTGTTACTGCCTTTTTTAAATTTTTTTCTTTTGCACGTATATCTAATGCTTCAAATACTTTACTGTGACCACGATGCATACCGTCAAAAAAACCAAATGCCATTGCAACATCTTCTTTTATGAGTTGTTCATTTTGTATTGGATGTGTTATTTCTATCACTTTCATATCAATCAAAGGCTCCTTTAATTAAATACTTTTTTAGGCTTTATTTCGTTAATTTTGTCAGGATGATGTTCATAAATGGCTAATGCTTTTTCACTTATCTTATCAATAAACACAAATTGCTTTTCTAATGATAGAGTAAAATCTTTTTTTAGGAGTTTTTGACCATTTAAGATTCTATACTTTAAAGTGTCATCATCAATGACTACATGTTGTAAACTTTTCAAACCATATTCTATAGGAAATAGATAATGTTGTAATGTTTCATGCTCATGTAATTCAGAAATTTTTTCAAGTGATAAACTCTCATTTATATTAAATCCACCCGAATTTATACGAGTTAACAACGACATATGAGCAGGATAACCTAAAGCTTTGCCAATATCTGTTGCTAACGTTCTGATATAGGTACCTTTTCCACACGTTACTTTTATATCAAAATGACATGTTTGTTCTATAAATGTTAAATCAGATATTCGTTCAATTTCATCAATTTTAACTTGTCGTTTTGGCCGTTCAATAGTTTCTCCTTTTCTAGCATATTCATATAATTTTTTTCCATTTACTTTTACAGAGGAATACATTGGAGGAAGCTGCTCTATTACTCCTTTAAATTCTTCTAAAACACGATCAACTTCTATAGAAGTAATCGTATTCGCCGCTATATTTACTTTTTCTATTACTTCTCCAGTTTGATCTTCAGTTGTCGTACTTTCACCTAATGTAATGGTTGCTTGATAAGATTTCCCCATATCCATGACATAGTCGCTCACTCTTGTTGCTGTCCCTATACAGATAGGTAGTACACCTGAAACTTCAGGATCTAATGTTCCAGTATGACCTATCTTTTTAGTTTTTAAGATTTTTCTAAGTTTAAATACAACATCATGACTGGTTAAACCACGCTCTTTATACACTGGTAATATACCGTTGTACATTTTTTCACACCCTTTAGTTTATTATGTCTCACTATGTATTATTAAATCATCTAATGTCTTATCAATGTTTTACCAGTATTAATCATATAAAAAGGAGTAGGACTGAATTCATGTAAATGTTATCGTCCTACCCCCATTATATGTTACATCTAAATTTCTTTTTCTGAAGTTATTTGATTGAATGTCACTGATTAATAACAATGATAAAGTATTATTTATCTTGTTTGTGTAAATCTTGAATCATTTTTTCAATTTTATTACCGTATTCAATTGATTCATCATATTCAAAGAATAACTCTGGTACTATACGTAATCTCATTCTTGAACCTAGCTCAGATTTAATGAATCCTTTTGCTTTATCTAAAGCTTTAAACGTATCATTAACTTCCTTTTTATTGCCAAGCACTGTTAAAAAAACTTTGGCTTGTGATAAATCATTTGTTAATTCAACGTCAGTAATAGTAATAAATCCTACTCTTGGATCTTTAACTTTATTATTAATGATATCCATAACTTCTTTTTTCATTTGTTCGCCAACACGTTCAGCTCTCATATTACTCATAGATATGTCACCTCTTTATTATTTAACATATATTTAGAAAAGAAGGCTAAAGTGGCTACCTATATCATATACACTTCAGCTCTTTACAAATGAGTTATCTTTCAATTTCTACCATTTCGAATGCTTCAATAATGTCACCTTCTTTAATGTCATTAAAGTTTGCAATTGTAATACCACATTCGTAACCTTGTGATACTTCTTTAGCGTCATCTTTAAAACGTTTTAACGTATCAAGTTCACCTTCGAATTGAACGATACCATCACGAATGACACGTACGCCTGCGTTACGAGTGATTTTACCTTCAGTTACGTAACTACCGGCAATTGTTCCAACTTTTGAAACTTTGAATGTTTGACGTACTTCAGCTTGTCCGATAACTTGTTCTTCAAATTCAGGATCTAATAAACCTTTCATCGCTGATTCAATTTCTTCTATAACATTATAGATGACTCTATGAAGACGCATATCAACATTTTCAGCTTCTGCTGCACGTTTCGCACCTGCATCAGGACGTACGTTAAATCCAACAATAATACCATTTGAGGCATTAGCTAATGTAACATCTGATTCATTGATTGCCCCTACAGCTGTATGAATAATACGAACATTTACGCCTTCAACATCAATTTTCATAAGAGATGCAGCTAAAGCTTCTACAGAACCTTGTACATCGCCTTTAATAATGACATTAAGATCTTTCATTTCGCCTTGTTTCATTTGTTCGAATAAATTGTCTAATGAAACATTTTTGCTTTCTTGACGTTGTTGAATCACATTTGCTTCATGACGAGCTTCACCAATACGACGCGCTTGTTTTTCATCTTTGAAAATAACGAAGCGGTCACCTGCTTGAGGTACATCGTTAATACCAGTAATTTCAACCGGTGTAGAAGGCCCAGCTGTTTTGATTCTTTGACCCAAATCATTTACCATAGCTCTTACGCGACCATACGTATTACCAACTACAATTGAATCACCTACATGCAACGTACCATTTTGAACTAATAATGACGCAGCTGGTCCACGTGATTTATCTAATTCTGCTTCAATAACAGTACCTACTGCTTGCTTATCAGGATTAGCTTTTAATTCTTGTACTTCGGCAACTAAACCAATCATTTCTAATAAGTCATCAATACCATCACCATTTAATGCTGAAAGTGGTACAAAGATTGTGTCGCCACCCCAATCTTCTGGAATTAAACCATATTCAGTTAACTCTTGCATCACTCGGTCTGGATTTGCAGTTGGTTTATCAACTTTGTTGACCGCAACAATTGTTGGTACATCCGCTTCTTTAGCATGGTTAATTGCTTCAATTGTTTGAGGCATAACGCCATCATCTGCTGCTACTACTAAAATAGTGATATCTGTTACTTGAGCACCACGTGCACGCATTGTTGTGAAAGCTGCATGTCCAGGTGTATCTAAGAAAGTAATTTTTTTACCATTATTTTCAATTTGATATGCGCCAATGTGTTGTGTGATACCGCCTGCTTCTCCTGCTGTTACTTTAGTATTTCTAATTGAGTCTAGTAATGTTGTTTTACCATGGTCAACGTGTCCCATAATTGTTACAACTGCTGGTCGTTCAATTGCATCTGGGTCGTCTTCTTCATCATCAAAATAAGTTGTTAGGTCTTCTTCATTAACAACAACTTCTTTTTCAATTTCAACACCATAATCATCTGCGATAAGTTCTAATGTTTCTTCATCTAATGATTGGTTAATGTTAGCAACAATACCTAATAAAAATAATTTTTTAATAATGTCAGATGATTCGATATTTAATTTATCAGCAAGTTCTCCTACTGTAATACCTTCCTCGTACGTGATTTTTGAAGGCATTTCTTTGGGTTCAGCAGCAGGTTTGTTATTCTTACCTTTTTTATTATTTTTGTTGTTTTTATTGTTTTTGCTATTTTTATTGTTTTTTTTCTTTGAATTAGATTTGTTTTGATTATTATCTTTTTTATTTTGCTGTTTTTGGTGATTATTTTGAGTGTTTTGTTTTTTATTTTCTTCATTTTTTGATGATTTGAACTTTTTATTAAGCATCTTAATTTGGTCATCTTCTAATGCTTGCATGTGATTGGATACTTCAACGTCCATTTTCTTTAACTCATCTATAATCTCTTTACTTTTAACATTTACTTCTTTCGCATATTCGTAAATTCTCTTTTTACTCATATAATCACTCCTTACAATATTCATCAATCATCGACATAAGTTTTTTGGCAAAACCTGAATCTGTTACGCCAACATTTACACGTTCTTCTTTGCCTAATGATTGTCCTAATTCTACTCTCGTACCGAAAACTCTAAATGGAACATGATATGTGTCACATTTATTCTTTATATTCTTTTTAGCGTTATCTGAAGCATCAGTAGATAAAATCACAAGCTTAATATTACGTTTTTTTATTTCTGATATGAGTACTGATTCTCCAACTTTAACTTTTCTAGCTCTCATCGCTAAGCCTAAAAAATTAAATATCTGTTCTTTTGTCATTTAGGAATCTCTTCTCTATAAATTAATCGAATTACTTCTTTATATACAGGATCTAATTTTTCAGGACTTTCATTAAAATATTTCTCGAGTACACCATTTTTTTGAGCATCTTCTACGCTTTTAACATCTTTTGAAACATATGCACCTCTACCTTGTTGTTTTCCAGTACCATCAGCGAAAATTTCGCCTTCTTTATTAATTACTACTCGAATCATGTCTTTTTTAGGACGCATTTCATTCGTGATGATGCATTTGCGCATTGGAATTTTCTTCTTCTTCATTTACTACTCACCCCACATGCTTAAACGTATTAATGTTCTTCTTTATTATCTGAAGCGTCTTGTGCTTCATTTGAAGTTTCATCAACTTCCGCTGATAATTCAGCTGTTGTTAAGTTTGTTTCTTCTAAATTGATGTCATCAATTTCAATATCTTTATCTTCAGAAAATACTATTTCATCAGCTTTTTCTTCAGATTCAATTATAGGATAAATTCCTGCTTCGCGAGCATCTGTTTCAGATTTAATATCAATTTTCCATCCTGTCAGTTTGGCAGCTAAGCGCGCATTTTGTCCTCGTTTACCAATAGCTAATGATAATTGATAATCAGGTACTACCACTACAGTAGATTGGTTATCTTCATCAACAATAACTTCTAAAACTTGTGATGGGCTTAAAGCATTACGTACAAAAACGTTTGGATCTTCATCCCATTGAACAATATCGATTTTTTCCCCACCTAATTCTTCAACAACCGCTTCAACACGTGAACCTTTTGCACCTACACAAGCTCCCACTGCATCTATATCTGGATTTTCAGAGTATACACTAATTTTAGAACGATCTCCTGCTTCACGTGCAACTGATTTCACAATAACAGTTCCATCATAAATTTCTGGGACTTCTTGTTCAAATAAACGTTTTAATAAACCCGGATGACTTCTTGACACATAAATTTGTGGACCTTTTGTTGTTGGCTCTACTTTATTAACATAGACTTTAATTCTTTCATTTGGAACGTATGTCTCATTAGGACTTCTTTCAGCTTCAGATAAAACCGCTTCGATTCTACCTAAATTAACATACACATATCGATGATCAACACGATCAATCACACCTGTTAAAATATCTTCTTCTTTATCAATAAACTCAGAGTATAAAATTTCTCTTTCAGCATCTCTTAGACGTTGCATTACTGCTTGTTTAGCAGCCTGTGCACCAACACGACCAAAGTCTTTAGGTGTGACATCTTCTTCGTAAATATCACCTATTTCATAAGCAGGATTTTTAACTAAAGCAGTGCTTAAATCAACTTCTTCACGATCATCAAATACTTCTTCTACAACTTCTTTACGTGCGATGACTTTAAATGTGCCTTCATCCATATTTAATTCTACACGAACGTTTCTAGCACTATCATAATTTTTCTTATATGCAGTAATTAAAGCTGCTTCAATTGCATCAATCAAAACTTCTTTTGGAATTTTCTTTTCCTTTTCTAAGTATTCAGTTGCTAATAATAATTCATTACTTGCCACAATTATTCCTCCTCATCACGTTAAATCATTACAGCGTGACGTGCTTTTGCAATTTTATTTCTTGGTAACTCAATTGTTTTTTTCTTTGATTTTTCTTTAACTTCCATAGTTATTGTGTCATCATCGACAGACTTCAGAATACCTAACCATTCTTTATCACCTTCAATTGGCGCATAAAGAGATACAAATACAGGTTGCTCTATCGCATTTTGATAATCTTTTTCTTTTTTTAGTGGACGTTCAGCTCCAGGTGAAGCTACATCAAGATAATACATTTCAGGAATAGGATCATTTTGATCCATTGCTTCACTTATTTTTTCAGAAGCAAGCGTACAATCATTTAAATCTACGCCACCTTCTTTATCAATAGAGATTCTCAAAAAACGATCTTTGCCTTCTTTTGCATATTCAACATCAACTAATTCAAAGTTTAAATCATCTAAAATGGGAGTAATGATAGTTTCTACTTCTTCAGTAATTTTACTCATACAGGCCTCCTTTTTTGGCAAATAGAAAAGAGCGGGTATATGCCCACTCTTTCTGCCTGAGTCTAAATTTTTACACAAATTAATTATAACATACTTTATATGCTTAAACAAATGAAGCTACTATTAATACATCTAAGTTCTCCATTTACATATCAAAAATGGACAACTGTGCTTTATCTGGTAAATCTGGTAATGAACCTAAATCATCAAGGTATTCAATAATTTTTTGAGATAAACCTGCTTTTTTATTAAGGTCTTCTTTGGATAAAAACGGCCCGTCTTCACGTGCCTCAACAATACGTTTAGCTACATTTTCCCCTAATCCTGGCACAGCAATAAATGGTGGGATCAATGTATCATCTTCAATAATAAAATCAAAAGCTTGACTTTTTTCTAAGCTAATCGGCTGCATTTTAAACCCACGATGTGCCATTTCATTCATTATTTCTAATACTGTTAATACATCTTTTTCTTTTTTTCCTAAATCCATATAACGAGAATACATATCTTTAACTGTGTTCTTAATACTTTCTTTATCTTTAATCATTGTAATTAAATCAAAGTCTGATGCACGAATTGTAAAATATGCTGCATAATAGTATAACGGATGATGCACTTTAAAGTATGCAATACGTACAGCCATAAGTACGTAAGCAGCTGCGTGAGCTTTAGGGAACATGTATTTAATTTTTAAGCATGAATCTAAATACCAATCAGGTACATCATTCGCTTTCATCGCATTTATCATTTCATCCGTAAGTCCTTTACCTTTACGCACAGACTCCATTGTTTTGAAAGCCATTGAAGGTTCAAGTCCAGCATACATAAGATATACCATAATATCGTCACGACAACCAATTACACTGGATAAATCGCAGATGCCTGAGCGAATTAACTCTTGCGCATTACCAAGCCACACATCGGTACCATGTGATAATCCTGAAATTTGTACAAGTTCAGAAAATGTTGTTGGCTTAGTATCTTCTAACATTTGACGAACAAAACCTGTACCAAATTCAGGTACACCAAATGTGCCTGTCTTACATAAAATATCCTCTTCTGTTACACCTAAAGAGGCCGGACTACTAAATATTTGCATTGTCTCCTTATCATCAACAGGAATCGTTTTAGGATCGATACCCGATAAATCTTGTAACATACGTATCATTGTAGGATCATCGTGTCCAAGTATATCAAGTTTTAACACATTATCATGAATCGAGTGGAAATCAAAGTGTGTTGTCATCCAAGGTGCACTTTGATCATCTGCTGGATATTGTATCGGTGTAAAATCGTAAATATCCATATAATCAGGAACTACAATAATTCCTCCTGGATGCTGTCCAGTTGTACGTTTAACACCTGTACATCCTTTGACAAGTCTATCGATTTCCGCACCACGTTTATGAATACCTTGGTCATTTAGATATCCTTTAACGAAACCAAATGCCGTTTTTTCAGCCACTGTACCAATTGTACCTGCTCGGAATACTTTATCTTCTCCAAAAAGTACTTTCGTATAGTTATGGGCATGCGGTTGATATTCACCACTAAAGTTCAAGTCAATATCTGGCACTTTATCTCCTTTAAATCCTAAGAAAGTCTCAAATGGAATATCTTGACCTTCTTTAATTAATTCGCCACCACATGTTTCACACGTTTTATCAGGTAAGTCGAAGCCAGAACCTACCGATCCATCATCAAAAAATTCACTCGTCTTACAATGTGGACATATATAGTGTGGAGGGAGCGGATTTACTTCTGTAATCTCTGTCATTGTTGCAACAAAGCTCGAACCTACAGAACCACGTGACCCTACCAAATATCCATCATCTAATGATTTTTTAACTAACCGTTGTGATATGAGATAGATAACTGAAAAGCCATTGCCAATAATACTATCTAATTCTTTTTCGAGACGATCAATTACAATTTGCGGTAAGTCATCACCATACAATTTTTTTGCATTTGTATAGCTTAATTCACGTATTTCTTCATTAGCGCCCTCCATACGTGGTGTAAATAATTGATCTTTAATTGGAATTACTTTCTCAATTCGGTCTGCTAATTCATTCGTATTTTTAACAACAATATCATAGGCTTTATCTTCTCCTAAGAAATGAAATTCATCTAACATTTCATCTGTTGTTCTAAAATGTGCTTCTGGAAGTGTGGAACGATTTAATGGATTACCTGGTTGTGATGCAATTAAAATTTTACGAGCAATAGCATCATGCTCAAATAGGTAATGAGCATTACCAGTAGCTATCACAGGTATTCCTGTACTTTCTCCCGCTTTTAAAATACGATCATATATTTCATACAATGTTTCAGTATCACGAATTAATTCACGATCGATTAAATCTTGATAAAGTTTAGGTGGTTGTACTTCTATAAAATCATAATACTTTGCTATTTTTTCAACTTCAGATTGATCACGTTGCATCACAGCTGTAAATAATTCCCCTTCATCACAAGCTGTACCAACTAAAATGCCTTCTCGATATTCATTTAATAATGATCGTGGAATTCTAGGTGTTCTATAATAATATTTTACTAAAGAAGCACTTACGATTTTAAATAAATTCTTAAGTCCATCTTGATTTTGAACTATGAGTGTGACATGGGTTGGTCGTGCACGTTTATAGGCATCTTCATTTGATAATTTTTTATTAATATCTTTATGATTAGCCACACCTAATTCTTTCATTTGTTGAACCATTTTAATGAAAATATAAGCTGTTGTTTCAGTATCATAAATCGCTCTATGGTGTTGAGTGAGTTCAACGCCATATTTTTTAGCTAAGAAATTTAACCCATGTTTACCATATTCAGTGTTAATAGTACGTGATAATTCAAGGGTATCAATCACTCCATTAGTTGATGGACCAAAACCTAATCGTTCGTACCCTGTATCAATAAAGCCCATATCGAATGAAGCATTATGCGCTACAAAAATCGCATCTCCTACCCATTCCTTAAATTCTGTTAGTACTTCTTCAATTTCTGGTGCATCCACTAGCATGTCATCTGTAATGTGTGTCAGATTAATTATTGTTTCTGATAATTTTTCATGTGGATTACTAAATCTTTCAAATTTATCTATAATTTCGCCATCTTTAACTTTGACAGCAGCAAGTTCAATAATTTGATCATATTGATTAGATAAACCTGTTGTTTCGACGTCAAACACTACATATGTCGCATCTTTTAAATTTCTATCGGTAGGTTTATAGGCAATAGGCACGCCATCGTCGACTAACATGCCTTCCATCCCGTAAATCATTTTAATTCCATTTTTTTCCGCTGCACTATGAGCATCAGGAAAAGCTTGAACCACATTATGATCAGTAACAGCTATTGCTTTATGTCCCCATGCTGCAGCCTGATTAACATATGCGCTGATGTTTGGAATACCATCCATTTGACTCATTGATGAATGTAAATGAAATTCGACACGTTTCTCTTCTGCTTTATCTTGTTTAGGTGTCTTTTTGATTTCTTCAATATCTGACATCATCATGACTAAATCACGGACAAATGTATCTTCTTCTATACGACCTTGTGCACGCACCCATTTACCTACACTTAAGGCTTTAAAGTGATTTAAATCATCCTTATTTTTTCTAGTAAACATTTTTAATACTAAAGAATCTGTATAGTCTGTCACTTTAAGTTCAACGATGTGACGTCCACTTTTTAGTTCTTTAATATTAATATCAAAGATAACTCCTTCAATGGCTACTTTAAATTCTTCTTCAATAATTGTTTCAATAGGTTTAATATTTTCAACGTGAATTGGCTTTCCTATTTGACATTTTTCAACACTACTACCGTTATTATCTTGTTGTTTTGCTTTTTCAGCTTTTATTTTTTCAATTTTTTCTGTAGCTTCTTTAGCACTTTGTTGATCTTCTTCTTGAATATGTGCCTCTAATGAAGCAAGATCTTCATCTCTATTCGAATCGTCAGTTTCAAATATTACTTTATCTATATCAAAGCCACATTTTTGAAATGCTTTTACTAAACTACCATTACATACTTTATCAAAATGATTTCTTTCAATATCATTTGAAGTCATTATTTTTAAAACATTGCCTGACATAATTAAACGTTTTTGTTTAAGTTGACCCTTCACTTTTGGTGATAAAGCTGTGTGTTCAATACAATGTCCAAAATATTTAATCACATGTTCATCTTGATTCGATGTATTTTGAATTGTAAAATGCCAGTCCACATGTGCAATATCTTTAAACTCTTCTTTAATTGCATGAGTAAAGATTAAATAATCTTCATTTGAAAGAAAATAAGGTAACGTAATCTGAAATTCCCAACTTCTATTTTTATTTGATACATCTATTCGTGTGAGTTCACCTTTTTCAAGTATTTCTTTATCCAATTGATTTGAAATCTTAATTTGATCGGCAAGTACTCTAAATTTTTCCTGACTTGTCATTGCCACAAAGAATAACCACCTTATTTCGAACTTATCATTTACTTTAAAAAACTTGATTTATATTATACTACTTTCACATTTATTTTTCATGATTACAGTTTAACTAATAAAAACAATAAAAGAGGTTGGAAACAACAAAATGTTCCAACCATTTTTATTCATGTGTACCTATAGTTTTTCATAGAGTGAAGCAATGTGATTGTCTAATTCATTAATATGAACTTCTTCACTTTCACCCGTTTGACGCACTTTAACTTCAACAATGCCTTCACTTGCATTTTTACCTACAACAATTCTTATCGGTAAACCAATTAAATCAGCATCATTAAATTTAACGCCTGCACGTTCTTTACGATCATCATAAAGTACATCATATTTAGATTGCAATTCTGAGTATAATTTATCTCCTAATTCAAGTTGTTCTTCTTTTTTAGGATTGATTGTAATTAAATGTAAATCAAATGGAGTGACTGACTTTGGCCAAATAATACCATTTTCATCATTATTTTGCTCAACAATCGCACTTAATGTTCTAGACACTCCGATACCATAGCAACCCATAATTAAAGGTTGAGCTTTACCTTGATTGTCTAAAAATTTAGCATTCATTGCTTCAGAATATTTCGTTCCAAGTTTAAATACTTGTCCAACTTCAATACCTTCTGCAAATTTTGCATTTCCAGAACCATCACTTAATGGTTCACCTTCTAAAATAAATCTAAAATCTCCGTATTCATCGATATTAAAATCACGCTCAACATTTGCATTAATATAGTGATAGCCATCTTCATTAGCACCTATCACTATGTTATTTAAATCTTTAACAAAATTATCAGCAATAATTTTAATGTCTTTATTATGAATAGGTCCTAATGAACCAGGATTTGCTCCAAGTAAATTTACAATTTCATCTTGAGTCGCCATTTCCACACTATCAGTTTCAAAGTATGCTTTCACCTTCACATCATTGAGCTCATGATGACCTCTTACTAAGAACATCATGAATTCACCATCCACTTTGAAAATCATTGTTTTTACAATTTCATCAATTGGACGATTTAAAAAGTCAGCTAATTCTTGAGCTGTTTTAATATTTGGTGTTTCTATTTTCTCTAGTGATTTAATGTCTGTATGTTTCTCATTGGGATAATACTTAACTTCAGCTTTTTCAATGTTTGCTGCATAATCACTATTTTCACTATACACAATCGTATCTTCACCAATTTCACTTAAAGCCATAAATTCATGTGTATGATGACCACCAATAGCACCAGAATCAGCTACTACTGGACGCGCGTTAATTCCAACACGTTTGAAAATACGACTATAAGCATTATACATATCTTGATACGTTTGATCTAATGATGCTTCATCAGCATGGAAAGAATAAGCATCTTTCATGATGAATTCTCTTCCACGTAATAAACCAAAACGTGGACGTTTTTCATCACGGAACTTAGATTGAATTTGGAATAATGTTAATGGTAATTGTTTATAAGACTTTAATTCGTCTCTAACGATAGAAGTCACTACTTCTTCATGAGTAGGTCCTAAAGCAAATTCTCTTCCATTACGGTCTTTTAATCGCATTAATTCAGGACCATAAGCCCCCCAACGTCCTGACTCTTCCCAAAGTTCTGCTTGCTGTAATGCTGGCATTAAAATCTCAACTGCATCAATATTTTCCATTTCTTCACGAATGATTCTAGAAATATGATTTAGTACACGTGTTGCTAATGGTAAATAACTATAAATACCACTTGTGCTTTGTTTAATTAAACCTGCTTTTAATAACAACTGATGACTTAAAGCCTCAGCTTCAGAAGGGACTTCTCTCATTGTTGGTATAAAGACTTTCGATTGTTTCATTTTTTATCCTCCTAAATTATAAGAAATAACGTTGTATATCATTCCAAGTGACTAAGACCATAATAATCACTACAAATATAGCTCCAACAGCAATAATTGCAGTTTCAGCTCTTTTATTTACTGGTCTTCTAAATATCGCTTCATAAATAACAAATAAAATTCTACCACCATCTAAAGCTGGAATAGGTAATAAGTTCATAATCCCTAAGTTAACACTCAACAATGCCGTATAGTATGTTAATGCAATAATACCTTGTTTTACTACAGAATCTACATTGTGATAAATACCAACTGGACCATTTAACATGTCAAAAGTAAAGCCACCTGTAAAAATACTTCCAATCATTGTTCCAACTGCTTTAAAAATAAGTACACTTGCATCAAAAAATTGTTGTACGCCTAATGCTAATGGCTTAAATAGTGAATGTTCATTCGCAGGTTGAAAACCTAATACATAAGAAGTTTTAGAATTTAATTTTGTTTGTTTAATCACTTGTTTTTTAGGTGTAACATCTAGTGATTTGGTGTGACCATCTCGTACAATTTTAATTGTTGTTTGATGGTCTTTCGTTTTATTAAGTGCATTTTGAATATCGCTAAAATCGTTAATTTTATAGTGTCCAACTTGAACAATTTTATCTCCAGGTTTTAATCCAGCTTCTTGTGCTGGATAATGGTCTGCTAATTGTTTTACCGTAGGGGTAGGCGTACCTTGATAATAAGCTAAGCCAATAAACAGTACGAGAGCTAAAATAAAGTTAAATAATGGGCCCGCAAATAAAGTTAAAAACTTAGGTAATGGTTTTTTATGTGTAAATTGACGATGCCTTGGTGCAATTTGAATTAAACTACCATTTTCAACAAAATAAGCTTTTTTAGCAATATTAAAATGATGTCTTTCATTATCATATGCTGTAATACCTTCAATATATAAATCATCTTTAAAATCACATCGTTTAACTTCAATCGCTTCAATTTTTTGGAATTTATGTTGATCATCTAAAATAATATGTGTAATTTCATCTTGTTCATTTAGTTTTATTTTAACATTCATTCCTGGCTGAATTGGTGGTTCTTCTAACCCATCTCCTGCCATTCTTACATATCCACCAACTGGAAGTAAACGTATTGTATATAACGTTTCATCTTTACGAAAACTGAAAATTTTGGGTCCCATTCCAATCGCAAATTCTGGACACATAATACCTGCACGTTTTGCAAAAAACATATGTCCATATTCATGTACTGTAACGAGTACACCAAATACGATAATAAATGAGACGATTGTGATTAAGTAACTCACTTACAACACCTCAATTAATTTTAATATTTAAATTATCTAGATTATAAGATTTTAAATTTTATAATAATTCCTAGTATAAAAAAACAGTTTTAAAAAAAGAGCTATAAAGTACACGATTGTATAATATTAATCAAATGTGAACTCAATAACTCCTCAATTATATCATTATATGCTTTTCATAAATAAATAAAACATTAATTTTTTATTACATTTGTAGTAATAGAATGTTTAACAGTGGTAAAACAAACATAAAGCTGTCAAATCTATCTAAAATACCACCATGTCCTGGCAAGATTCTGCCTGAATCTTTAACACCAAAATGACGTTTAAAACCAGATTCTACTAAGTCACCTAATTGACCAAATACACTTAAAATAATTGTAATTAATAATAACAGCCAAATATTCAGATGAAAATCTACAAAAAACATCATTACAAGTGGAACAATTAAACTACAAATGAGTCCTCCAATAAAACCTTCAATCGTTTTATTTGGACTAATCACTGGCCATAATTTGTGTTTTCCCATTAATCGTCCAAATATATATGCGCCAGTATCTGTTAACCATACGATCAAGAATGCAAAAAGTATATAATGTAAACCATAAGAACGTGTAGCGTAAAAATACATAAATCCTATTCCAACGTATGCTACAGACATTAAACAAAATGCAGCGTCCATAAAGCTAAATCTGTTTTTCGAAAGTACAGTATAACTTAATAGTATGAAGCTCATTGCAATTAAACTTTTTAATTGAACATCACTCACCCAATCTCCGGCAGACTGAGGAAGCATAATAATGATAAGCGCTAAAGCACTAAAACTACCTGGAATTGATAAAAATGTAATCATATTCATATTTAACAATTCTTTTAAAGCAATTAGCGCCAGCAAATAAGCAAAAAGCATTAAAACAGTTCCACCTTTTAATAATATAGGTAGAAAAATAAGCAATGCTATAATCGCGGTCAATGTTCTTACTTTCATAATTTACTCCTCACTTAATCCTCCAAAACGTCTTTGGCGAGATTGATATATTTTTATACATTGTTTTAATTCTTCACCATCAAAGTCTGGCCATAACTTCTCATTAAAAATAAATTCACTATACGAAGCTTGCCAAATTAAGAAGTTACTAAGGCGTTGTTCTCCAGATGTACGTATTAATAAATCTGGATCTGGATATGGATGGGTCATTAAATGTTTGGAAATCATCAATTCATCAATATCATCACTGTTTTGACCATTACGTTGAAGTTCATCATAAATTGATTTCATACTTTGAACAAGTTCAGCTCGTCCACCATAATTAATGGCAAATACTAATTTCAATCCTGTATTATTTTTGGTTTTTTCTTTAGCATAATTAATTGCCTCAATTGTTGATTGAGGTACTGCATCTAAAAAACCAATAGTTTCTATCTTAACATTTTTCTCTATAAGTTCTGGTAGAAATGTTTTTAAAAAATTCACAGGTAAATTCATGATATAATTAACTTCACTTTCAGGTCTTGACCAATTTTCCGTTGAAAAAGCGTATAAAGTTAAATATTTAATACCTAAATGACTTGCTTGACGTGTCACTTTTTTTATGGTTTGCATACCTTCATAGTGACCTTTAATTCTAGGCATTTTACGCTTTTTTGCCCAACGACCATTTCCGTCCATGATAATTGCTATATGTTCAGGTAAATTATGTATATCTAAATCATCATTTTGATTGATTTTAGTCTTATTTCTTTTTATTAGCTTTCTAAACATGGTCTTTCCTCCGAGCCTGATCATTTCTGTTATATTATATAGGTTATTTAAGAAATCATCTATCATTTTATCATACTAAATAATGGCATTGAATAAGCAAATTAAAAAACTGTACCAAAGTCTGACTTGGCACAGTTTAGACTAAAACAATTTATAATCTTGTCATAGAAGAGTATGATGAAATATTAAACAGACATAATATCTTTTTCTTTTTCATCAACTAAATTATCAATTTCTTTAATTGAATTGTCTGTTACTTTTTGAACATCTTCTGTTTGGCTTCTTAAATCATCTTCAGTAATGTCTCCATTTTTTTCGTCTTTTTTCAATTGATCATTGATATCACGACGAATATTACGGATTGAAACTTTTGAATCTTCACCGATTTTTTTAACATTTTTAACTAATTCTTTACGGCGTTCTTCAGTTAAAGCAGGAACAGTGATACGAATAACTTCACCGTCACTAGTAGGGTTCACACCTAGATTAGCAGCAATAATCGCTTTTTCAATATCAGCTACAGATGTTTTATCATATGGAGAAATGACAAGTAAGCGTGCTTCAGGCACGTTTATACTCGCTAACTGTTGAACTGGTGTTGGCGCACCATAATAATCAACATTTACTCCATTTAATAAATTAGAATTCGCTCTACCCGCACTAATATTAGCTAATTCACGTGATAAATTTTCAATTGATTTTTTCATTCTAGATTTTGTATCTTGAATTATCTCACTCATACATTTACACCTCTAATTATTTAGTAATTAATGTACCAATTTTTTCGCCCATAACGGCACGTTTAATATTGCCTTCTTCCATAATAGAGAATACATTTAATGGAATGTTATTATCCATACAGAATGAAGAAGCAGTTGAATCCATAACTTGCAGGCCTTCTTGTAACATTTGAATATGTGTTAGATGATCATATTTCACAGCATTTTTATCAATTTTTGGATCGGCAGAATACACACCATCAACATTATTTTTACCCATTAAAATGACATCGGCCTCTACTTCAGCTGCACGTAGTGCTGCAGTTGTGTCAGTAGAGAAGTATGGATTACCAATACCAGCTGCAAAAATAACTACGCGTTTTTTCTCTAAATGTCTAATTGCACGACGACGAATATAAGGCTCAGCAACCTGTTTCATTTCAATTGAAGTTAATACTCGTGTATCACAATCTAATTGCTCTAAACTATCTTGTAATGCCAATGCATTCATTACAGTAGCAAGCATGCCCATATAATCAGCTGTACCACGGTCCATGCCTAAATCGCTACCTGTTTTACCTCTCCAAATATTACCGCCACCAACGATAACCGCTATTTCACAATTCATTTTAGCTACTTCAGCGACTTGTTTTGCTACACTTTTAATGATGATAGGATTGATACCAAAACCTTTTTCACCTGCAAGTGCTTCACCACTAAGTTTCAGTACTACACGTTTATATTTAGAAGTATGCGCCATTATTTTTTCCTCTCTATGATTAATGATATGTAATATATACAAGTAAAGAAGACACTAATGGTCTTCTATAATAAAAGAATTTTATTATATAGAATCCTTAAAGGTGTCTTCTTTCTTGTTAGAATAATGTGAACAAATTATTTCATTTGACCTTTAACTTCATCAGCAAAGTTTTCTTCGCGTTTTTCCATACCTTCGCCTACTTCATAACGTACGAAGTCAGCTAATTTACCGCCTTTAGATTTTAAGAAAGCTTCAACTGTTTGATCTGGATCTTTAACAAAGTTTTGATCAACTGCACAAATTTCTTGAAGATATTTACGTAAACGACCTTCAACCATTTTTTCAACGATTTTTTCAGGTTTACCTTCATTTAACGCTTGTTGTTTTAATACTTCTCTTTCGTGATTAATTTCTTCATCACTTACTTGATCTGAAGAAACATATTTAGGGTTAATTGCAGCGATATGCATTGCTACATCTTTAGCAGCTTCTTCATCAGTAGATCCTTCAACTACAGTTAATACACCGATACGTCCACCCATGTGTAAGTATGCACCAAAAGCATCGTTATCAGTTTTAGTTCTAATTGCAAAACGACGAATGCTTAATTTTTCACCGATAGTTGAGATAGCTTCTTTCATTCTTTCATCAACTGTTTGACCACTTGATAATTTAGTTTCTAATAAAGCTTCTACTGTTTCAGCTTTACTTTCAAGGATTTGATTAGCAATTTCTTTAACTAATTCTTGGAATCCTTCGTTTCGAGCAACGAAATCAGTTTCAGAGTTAATTTCAACGATTGCTGCTTCATTACCTTTTACTTCTACATGTACTAAACCTTCAGCAGCGATTCGATCAGCTTTTTTAGCTGCTTTAGCGATACCTTTTTCACGTAAGTAGTCGATTGCTTTGTCGATATCTCCATCAGTTTCAGTTAGCGCTTTTTTACAATCCATCATACCTGCGCCAGTTCTTTCACGTAATTCTTTAACAAGTTTTGCTGAAATTGCCATTAATTATTCCTCCAATATGTCTAATTGTAATAATAGATGATATTTAAATATTACCATTAAAGGTACTATTATTTCCAATACTCTATTACAATTTATTAATAATTTTTTTAATTAAGGTTATTTTAAAAATAAAATACGATTTAAAAGCATAATTGAATATTTATCCTTTATATTTATACCCAATTTACTATCCGTTTTAAATAAATATTTTAAAAAAAGGGCGATAAGCATTACATCTTATCACCCATTTAAACTATATCTTAGTTTGATTCAACAGTAGTATTTTCTTCAGTTGATTCTGCTTTTTGAGTTTCTTCACTTTCATCTAAATCGATGTTTTGTTCTGCAGCTACTTCATCGTTTGAAATACCTTGTTGACCTTCTAAGACAGCGTCAGCCATTTTACCAGTTAATAATTTAACGGCACGAATAGCATCATCATTCGCTGGGATAACATAGTCGATTTCATCAGGATCACAGTTAGTGTCAACGATACCAACGATAGGGATATTTAATTTACGTGCTTCAGCAATCGCATTGCGCTCTTTACGAGGGTCAACTACGAATAATGCTTGAGGCATAGATTTCATATCACGAATACCGCCTAAGAATTTGATTAAACGGTCATATTCTTTTTTAAGTTCAACAACTTCTTTTTTAGGTAAAACGTCAAATAAACCGTCTTCTTCCATTTTTTCAATTTCAGAAATACGTTTAATACGTTTTGAGATTGTTTTATAATTAGTTAAGATTCCACCTAACCATCTTTGGTTAACGTAGAATTGACCAGCACGTTCTGCTTCAGCTTTAACTGATTCTTGTGCTTGTTTTTTAGTACCTACGAATAAGACTTTACCGCCATCTTCAGATACTTGTTTTAAGAAGTTATAAGCTTCTTCAACTTTTTTTACTGTTTTTTGTAAGTCAATGATATAAATACCATTTCTTTCAGTAAAGATATATTTTTTCATTTTTGGGTTCCAACGGCGTGTTTGGTGACCGAAGTGAACACCGGCTTCTAGTAATTGTTTCATTGAAATTACTGCCATGTTAAATTCCTCCTATTGGTTAATTACCTCCATAGTAAACTAATATAAAGACAATACTTAAGACTGCACCCTTTATATTTACATTCACTACGTGTGTATTGGCTTTATAGCCGTCAATAATGATATCATATATAGAATCATTACGCAACATTTTTTGACTGCGTAAAATAAAAAAACTACTATCTTAATTTTAATAGATAGTAGTTTTAAAAATAATTTATTCACTTCGATTAAGTTCATCTAAGAATTTTTCTTTTTTAACTTTGATAAATGTACCTTTCATGCCAAGCGATCGTGATTCTATTACACCAGCACTTTCTAATTTACGTAACGCATTTACAATTACAGAACGTGTAATACCTACTCTATCTGCTACTTTAGATGCAATTAATAGACCTTCATTGCCACCAAGTTCCTCAAAAATATGTTCAATCGCTTCTTTTTCAGAATAAGATAATGAATTGATTGCCATTGTAATAGCAGCTTTATCACGGGCTTCTTTCTCAACTTCATTATGTTTCTCACGTAATATTTCCATACCAATAACAGTTGCAGCGTATTCGCCAAGCACTAAATCATTTTCATTAAAGTCATCTTTAACTCGTCCTAGAATCAGTGTACCTAAGCGTTCGCCTCCCCCTAAAATCGGGAAGATAGTTGTTCTACTATTAATAAATACTTCTCTGTGTTCTGGAGGGAATACTGTCAAGTCTGAATCAATATCAATATTCGCTTTAGTTTGTTGAACTTGCATAAGTAGTTCAGTGTATTCACTTGGAATATGTTTACTTTCAGTCAACATATTACTAATTCGTTCACTCTTTAAAAGTTCATTTAAACTTGACCCTAAAATTTTACCTCTACGAGAAACGATGAAGACATTTGTAACAGTTACATTACTAATAGTCTGAGCAACATCTTTAAAGTCTACCGCAATGCCTTTATGTTTTTGTAATAATGTATTTAATTCTCTAGTTTTAGATAATAAGCTCATAAAATTTCTCCTTTATTTATATTATAAAATAAATGCACTTAAATCTTTGTTTGTTGAAATAGATTTCAACTTATCATCAACATACTGTGGTGTTATATCTACTACTGCATTTGGCATATTTGGTGCTTCAAAAGATAAATCTTCTAACATTTTTTCTAAAATAGTGTGTAATCGACGTGCACCAATATTGTCTGTATCTTGATTCACTTGATATGCCATTTCAGCTAATCGTGTTATCGCTTCGTCAGAGAAGTTGACAGTAACTTCTTCAGTTTTTAACAGTGCTTCATACTGCTTTATAAGAGATAACTTAGGTTCAGTCAATATTCTATAGAAATCATTAACTGTTAAGCTTTCAAGTTCAACTCGAATTGGAAAACGCCCTTGTAACTCAGGAATCAAGTCACTTGGTTTAGAAACATGGAAAGCGCCAGCACCAATAAATAGCATGTGCTCAGTATTTACAGTACCATACTTAGTTTGAATCATGCTACCTTCAAGGATTGGTAATATATCTCTTTGAACACCTTGTCTTGATACATCTTGACCACTATTAGAATTGTTTGTAGCGACTTTATCAATCTCATCGATAAAGATAATTCCCATTTGTTCTGCTATTTCTAAAGCTTCTTGATTAGCAGTTTCTTGATCAATTAATTCATCTGCAAAATCATCAGTAAGAATTTTACGTGCTATTTTTACTGGCACTTCTCTTTCTACTTTTCGTTTAGGCATCAATTGATTCATCATATCTTGCATTTGTTGATTTTGACTCGTGCCTAACATTCCTAATGCACCAGGGTCTTGTTCAACTTTGATTCTAACTTTTTCTTCTTCTAGCTTGCCTGCTAAAAGTTGTTGTCTTATTTCTGAACGTTTTGTTTTGATTTCTTCTGTAGGTGCTTCTTCTTCCTCGTCATTCTGATTAAAATTAGGAATAGCACCACCTAAAAGAGATTCAAGTGGATTATTATTTTGAGCTGCTTTTTTCTTCATACTAGGAACAAGTAATTTTACTAATTTTTCATTAGCTTTTTGTGTTGCTTCATCTTTAACTAATGATTTCTTTTGCTCTTTTACGAGTCTTACAGACACGTCCACCAAGTCTCTAACCATACTTTCTACATCACGTCCAACATATCCAACTTCAGTGAATTTTGTAGCTTCCACTTTAATGAATGGTGCACCTACGATTTTTGCCATACGACGTGCAATTTCTGTTTTACCTACACCAGTTGGGCCAATCATTAAAATATTTTTGGGCGCAATTTCTTGCTTAGTTTCTTCGCCAAGAAGACTTCTTCTGTATCTATTTCTTAACGCGATTGCTACTTTACGTTTTGCATCTTCTTGACCTACAATATATTCGTCCAATTTAGATACGATATCTTTAGGTGTTAATTTTATACCGTTTGTATCCATTTACTATTACCTCCACCTTAATGTATGTCCATATCAATTCATTTCCGTTTTGTTTATATATGTTATTTATAAAGTCTCAACAATAATATTATCATTTGTAAATACACAAATATCTGAAGCGACTTTTAAGCTTTCATATGCCATTTCTTTCGCAGTCATATGTGAAGCATGACGTTTAAGCGCTCTTCCTGCACTTAATGCGTAGTTTCCTCCTGAACCAATAGCGATTAAATCATCGTCAGGCGCAATGACTTCACCTGTACCACTTACCACTAAAATACCATCTTTATCCATTACGATAAGCATGGCTTCCAGTTGACGTAATTGCTTATCTCCACGCCATTCTTGAGCAAGTTCTACAGCAGCGCGTTCTAAATTACCGCTAAATTGTTGTAATTTAGTTTCAAATTTTTCAAATAATGTAAATGCATCGGCTACGCTTCCTGCAAATCCTGCTAACACTTTACCTTCGTATAAGCGTCTTACTTTTCTAGCTGTTTGCTTCATAATTACTTGTTCACCAAGTGTAACTTGGCCGTCTCCAGCCATTGCCGCTTCTCCATTGTGTCTTACAGCATATATCGTTGTAGCATGTAATGATGTCTTACTCATTTATTTACTCTCCTTTTTTGCTCGAGGGTGTGCACTTAAATACACTTTGCGCAATTGTTGATTAGATACATGTGTATACTTACCAGTTGTAGAAAGGTTAACGTGTCCTAATAAAGATTGAACTGTTCTTAGGTCTGCACCTTGATTCAATAAATGTGTAGCAAATGTATGTCTTAATTTATGAGGATGAATTTCTGTTACCCCCGCTGTACGTTCAACTACATCATTGAGAAGATATCTAACACCTCTCTCAGTAATAGGATCACCTTTCATATTAACAATTAAATAAGGATGACTTTTACTTTTAAGTGGTTTGAATTTTTCTAAATATTGTTCAATACTTTGTCTACAAAACTCTCCAAAAGGCACAAATCGTTCTTTATTTCCTTTACCCAATACCTTTACCCCTGGAAGATTCATATCTAAATCCATAACCTTTATATTCACAAGTTCTGAAACACGAATGCCTGTTGCATATAATAATTCAATTACTACTCTATCTCTTAATCCTTTTTTTGCATCGTTTGAAACAGTATTAAATAATGCTTCCATCTCTTCTTCATAAAAAAATTGAGGAAGATATTGCTCTTTCTTAGGATGTACAAGTTGTATAAAAGGATTATTTACTGATGTATCTTGAGTCATCCAAAACTCATAAAATGTTCTTAATGTTGATATTTTTCTTGATACAGTAGTACGTTTCAAATTATTGGAATATAAATAACTTAGATAATTTCTTGCATCTTTATATTCAAACGTTCTTAAATTTAACAGTTCTTGTTCTAAAAACTGATTAAATTGAGCTAAATCGTCATGATACGCTTTTAATGTATGGTCGGAGAAATTTCTTTCAACTTTAAGCATATTCAAAAATTTCTTTTGGATTTCTTCCACTAAAAATCCCCTCCATCATATGCATTGTAGCATATAAACTGAGGGGGACTAAAATAATTAGCTATAGAATTCAAAATCTTTTGAGAATTTATGAATAATTTAAATCTATAACGTTTTTTTGAAATTTTCTAGATAGTCTAGAGCACGATATGCTTGTGCTTCATAACGTTCTTTTTTATCTTTAATGCGGCGATCAAGTGATGGCAATAAACCAAAGTTAGCATTCATCGGTTGGAAGTTTTTTTCATTTTTAGCATGAGAAATATAATAAGCCATACTCCCTATCATTGTTTCTCTTGGGAAAATCACTTCTCCTTTCCCAAGTAACTTATGCGCTAAATTGATACCTGCTACAAGGCCACTTGCTGCACTTTCAACATATCCTTCCACACCTGTCATTTGTCCTGCAAATTGAATTCTATCATTATTAATTAATTCATATTTTTCATTTAAAACATCAGGTGAATTGATGAAGGTATTTCTATGCATCACACCATATCTCACAATATCAACATTTTCTAAACCTGGAATTAATTGAATGACTTCTTTTTGAGCGCCCCATTTTAAATGTGTTTGGAATCCGACAATATTATAAAGCGTACCAGCCGCGTCATCTTGACGTAATTGCACTACTGCATATGGACGTTTACCAGTTTTAGGGTCTTCTAATCCTACAGGTTTCATTGGACCAAATAGTAATGTTTTACGACCTCTACCAGCCATCACTTCAAATGGCATACATCCTTCAAAATATTTTTCTTTTTCAAATTCATTTACCGGTGCAACTTCAGCTTCTAATACCGCATCATAAAAACGATTGAATTCTTCTTCAGTCATAGGGCAGTTTAAATATGCTGCTTCACCTTTATCATAGCGTGATTTCAAATAGACTTTATCCATATCAATTGAATCTTTTTCAATGATTGGAGCTGCTGCATCGTAAAAATATAGTTGATCTTTACCTGTAATTTCTACAATTTCTTTAGCTAAATTTTCAGTTGTTAACGGTCCTGTTGCAATGATTGTATGTCCTTCTGGAATACTGTGAATTTCTTTATTCAAAACAGTTACATTAGGATGATTTTTCAATGTATCTGTAATATAACCAGCAAAGTCATGTCTATCTACTGCTAATGCACCACCAGCTGGAACTCTAGCTTTATCAGCTGCTGCGATGATTAATGAATCTAAACGTCGCATTTCTTCTTTAAGCACACCTACACCATTTGTTAATGCGTTACCACGTAGTGAATTAGAACATACTAACTCAGCAAATTTATCTGTATGATGGGCAGGCGTTTGTTTAACAGGACGCATTTCGATTAAATTCACTTTAATACCACGTTCTGCTAATTGATAAGCTGCTTCTGAACCAGCTAATCCTGCGCCTATAACATTAACAGTTTGACTCATATACATTCTCCTTTAATAAAAATTCTATTTTTGTACTTCTTCTTTATAATCACAATTAGAACAAATCACTTGAGAACTACGTCCTTTTTTATGTTCCATCAAGTAATGATTACATTTTGGACAATCTCTTCCTATTGGTTTATCCCAAGAAATAAAGTCACACTCTGGATAATTCGAACAACCATAAAATAGTCTATTTTTCTTGGATTTTCTCTCAACTACATCGCCATCTTTGCATTTTGGACAAGTGACACCAATAGTTTTAACAATAGCTTTTGTATTTCGACAATCTGGGAAATTCGAGCACGCCATAAATTTACCATAACGTCCCATTTTTATTACCATAGGGGCTCCACATACTTCGCAATCTTCGCCGGCTGGTTCATCTTTAATTTCAACTTTTTCCATTTCTTCCTCTGCGCGCGCAACATCTAATTTAAAACTACCATAGAAATTATCGATAACTTTTCTCCAACCGATATCACCTTCTGCAATTTTATCGAGCAAGGTTTCCATATTAACTGTAAATTCAACATCAATAATTTCTGGGAAGTAATCCTTCACTTGCTCATACACGATTTCTCCTAGTTCAGTTGGTACAAAACGTTTACTTTCAAGTTTAACATAATTACGTTTTTGAATTGTGTCAATCGTTGGAGCATATGTTGAAGGTCTACCAATTTTTAATTCTTCTAATGTCTTAACTAATCGTGCCTCTGTGTATCTTGGAGGTGGTTGAGTGAAATGTTGTGCCGGTTCAATTTGTGTTGCAGTTACTTTATCACCTTGATTTAATTTTGGCAATTTATTTTCTTTATCATTATCTTTGTCATCTTTTGCTTCAACATATAATGTCATAAAGCCTTTAAATTTGATTGTTTGTCCATTTGCTCTAAATTTAATGTCATTTTGTGTTACATCTAAAGCCACAGTATCTAAAATTGCAGGAGCCATTTGACTTGCTACAAAACGTTCCCAAATTAATTTATACAAGCGATGTTGATCACGTGTTAAATAAGCTTTCATTTCATCTGGTGTACGTAATGTACTTGTTGGACGAATAGCTTCATGGGCATCTTGATCCCCTTGTTTACCTTTTGTTTTACGGTTTGAAGTATACTCAGTACCATACTTCTCTTCAATATATGATTTTGCTTCATCTTTAGCAGTTTGTGAGATTCGTGTTGAATCTGTTCTCATATATGTGATTAATCCAACTGTGCCTTGTCGTTTCAAATCGATACCTTCATATAATTGCTGTGCTAACATCATAGTCTTACGTGCTTTAAAATTAAGTTTACGTGCTGCTTCTTGTTGTAACGTAGACGTTGTAAATGGATTTGCCGGGTATCTTGTTTTTTCTTTTTTATTTACATTAGTGATTTCAAATGCATCATCATTTAATTCGGATGTAATTTTTTCAACATCTTTTTTTGTTTTTAATTTATATGGTTTGTTTTTATAATGTAAGAATTTAGCAGTGAACTTCGATTTTTTATATCTAAATTCTCCTTCAATTGACCAATATTCTTCTGGTTTAAAATTACGGATTTCATTTTCACGGTCAATAACTAATCTTAAAGCAACTGATTGTACTCGACCAGCTGACAATCCTTTTTTTACTTTCTTCCACAGTACTGGAGAAATATTATAACCTACAAGTCTATCTAAAATACGACGCGCTTGTTGTGCATCAACTAAATTCATTTCGATACCACGAGGATGTTTAAAACTTTCTTTTACTGCATCCTTAGTGATTTCATTAAATACTACTCTGTTTTCTTTTGATTCTTCAAGTTCTAAAATTTTTGATAAATGCCAAGCAATCGCTTCACCTTCGCGGTCAGGGTCACTAGCTAAGAAAATTTTTTTAGCTTTTTTCGCATATTTTTTTAAATCTTTAACAACGGGACCTTTCCCTCGAATAGTTATATATTTTGGTTCATAGTTATCTTCTACGTCTACACCCATTTGACTTCTTGGTAAATCACGTACGTGTCCCATAGAAGCAATAACTTTATATCGTTTACCTAAATATTTTTCAATGGTTTTCGCTTTTGCAGGCGACTCAACGATGACTAAATTATCTGCCAAAGTGAATTCCCCCTTGCTTTTTCAATTACTAAAGATAAATGATAAACGGTTAATTTTGTTTTTGTCAATATTTTAATCCAATATAGATATTTTTTTATGAACTATCCTTTGAATTTTCACAATTAAATATATATATTTAATCGTTTAAAAAACAATAATCATATAATATATCTTCTGCTTCTGAAACAATCATTGCCCCTTCTTGAGCACGTAATAAATTTCCTTTTGTCAAAGGGTTAAACATTGATCCAGGTAATACATAAACATTTCTATTTTGATCTAAAGCACAATCTATTGTAATTTGACTACCACTTTTAATTTTAGCTTCAGTAATTAATACACCACGAGACAACCCGCTTATCAGACGATTTCTTTCAGGGAATTGATATTTGTTTATTTTTGTTAAAGGAGGATATTCACTTATGACTAAACCAGTTTCTTCAATTATATTACGTAACTTTCGGGTTTCCTTTGGATAGTGATTTAAATGACCAAAACCTAGAACTGCAATAGTTGGGAGATGATGTTTTAATGCGAATTGATGAGCTATGCTATCAGCACCTTTCGCTAAACCGGATACAATCGTTAGTGGAATATTTATAAAGTGAGGAAATAGATAATCTAGTGCACACTTAGAATAATGTGTGGCCTCACGTGAACCTACAACACCTAAAGTATATGTAGATGATAATAAATGTATATTTCCACGATAAAATAATATAAAAGGATAGTCGTAAATAGTTTTAAGCAATGGAGGATATTGAGAAGAAAATGAAGTAACATAGTTAACCTGAGATCTAGAAAGTTGAGTTTGAATGTAATCGTAAGAAATCTCTTCTAATTGAGTAAAACGCTTCTTTTTTAAATATAGAGATTCCCATTCATTAATCATTTCAAATTGAACATGTTCATTAACATTGAAAAATTTTGGAAATACATTGAGTAAATGATGAATATGTTGGGTCGTATACCCTATCCATCTCATTTTTAATAAAATAAAATCATTCATGAAATAAATGTCTCCTTTTAATTTATTATACCGTGAATAATTAATAGTAAAATTTCATTTATAAGACAAATTTGAAATATAAATGTAAGGAGTAATAATATTAAAAGATTATGTATACTTTTTGATTTCATAACATAAAAAAATAGAGCGTTCAGTCATTTATAATATATTGGTAGTCTACGATATATATAAGAAAAACTGCCAACAAATTTCAGTAATTGTTGACAGTTTGAATTCAATTATTCATTACATCATTGCTACTTCACTGTTAATAATTCTTCATAAATGCCTGCTTCTTTTGCCGCTTCAATTAGTGTTGTACCAATTTCTGATGGTGTATCTGCTGTTTTAACGCCACATTCATTAAGCGTTTTAATTTTTTCTGCAGCAGTTCCTTTACCACCTGAGATGATTGCACCTGCATGGCCCATACGTTTTCCTGGAGGTGCTGTTTGTCCACCAACAAAACCAACAACTGGTTTAGTCATGTTTGCTTTGACCCATTCAGCTGCTTCTTCTTCAGCAGTACCACCGATTTCACCAATCATAACAACAGCTTTTGTTTCTTCATCTTCATTAAATGCTTTAAGTACATCGATAAAATTTGTACCGTTAACTGGGTCCCCACCGATACCTACTGCTGTGGTTTGACCAATACCTTCTTCAGTTAGTTGATGTACTGCTTCATATGTTAAAGTACCTGAACGAGAGACAACGCCTACATGTCCCTTTTTATGAATATAACCTGGCATGATACCAATTTTACATTCATCTGCTGTAATTACACCAGGACAGTTTGGTCCAACTAAACGTGTTTTTCTATCCTCTAAATAACGTTTCACTTTAATCATATCAACAACTGGAATATGTTCAGTAATACAGATCACCATATCTAATTCTGCATCAGCTGCTTCTAAAATTGAATCTGCAGCAAATGGTGCTGGTACGTAAACTACTGATACGTTAGCACCTGTTTCTTTTTTAGCTTCAGCTACTGTATTATACACTGGCACGCCTTCAACCACTTGTCCACCTTTACCTGGTGTTACCCCTGCGACAATTTGTGTGCCATAATCAAGCATTTGTTTTGTATGGAAAAGGGCAGTAGACCCTGTAATACCTTGCACCATTACCTTAGTATTCTTATCTATAAATACACCCATTTTAGTGTTCCCATCCTTTCCTTACGCTTCTTTAACAAGTTTAACAATTTGTTGTGCACCTTCAGCCATTGTTGCTGCTGGTTCAATTGCTAGACCAGATTCATTTAAAATCTCTTTACCACGTTTAACATTTGTACCTTCTAAACGAACAACTAAAGGTAAAGTTAATTCGACTTCTTTAACTGCTGCTACAATACCTTCTGCAATCACATCACATTTCATAATTCCACCGAAGATATTTACAAAAATACCTTTTACATTATCATCACCCAAGATGATTTTGAATGCTTCAGTTACTTTTTCTTTTGTAGCACCGCCACCAACGTCTAGGAAGTTAGCTGGATTACCACCGAAATGATTAATTGTATCCATTGTAGCCATGGCTAATCCGGCACCATTAACCATACAACCAATGTCACCATCTAAGGCAATATATGATAAATCATATTTAGATGCTTGAATTTCTTTTGGATCTTCTTCTTCTAAATCACGTAACTCTAAAATATCTTTATGTCTGAATAATGCATTATCATCAAAATTTAATTTTGCATCTAAAGCTAAAACATCACCATCACCAGTTGTTACAAGTGGATTAATTTCAACAATAGAACAATCTTTTTCAACAAAAACATTATATAAAGAAAGTAAGAATTTTGCTGCTTTATTTACAGATTCTTTTGGAATATTAATATTGAATGCAATACGACGTGCTTGGAATGGTGATAACCCTATCACTGGATCGATTGTTTCTTTAAAGATTTTTTCTGGCGTTTTAGCTGCAACTTCTTCAATTTCAGTTCCACCTTCTTCAGAAGCCATCAATGTAATACGATCAGTAGCACGATCAATGACAAAGCCTACATAATATTCTTTTTGAATATCACAACCTTCTTCGATATATAAGCGTTTAACTTCTTTACCTTCAGGTCCAGTTTGATGCGTTACTAATTGCTTGCCTAATAATTCATTAGCATAAGTTTCAACTTCAGACAGTGATTTAGCAATTTTAACTCCACCTGCTTTACCTCTACCCCCAGCGTGAATTTGTGCTTTCACTACATAAACATCTGAATTTAATTCTTTTGCCTTTTCCACCGCTTCTTCAGCAGTAAATGCTACACGTCCTTCTGGAACGGCTACACCCATAGCACGAAATATTTCTTTACCTTGATACTCGTGGATATTCATCTTCCATCCTCCTGTTTCTTAGGTTAAGTTCACTTTAATTATAGAAAATGTAAGCGCTTTTGTAAACTGAAAGTGTTATACTTTTTGCAATAGTTTTTAAATTCAAATAATTTTAATTTTATTTTAATTATATCATTGATTTAACAGGCTCAAACGTTTTACGATGATATGGCGTTATGCCTAATTGTTTTAATCCTTGAAGGTGTGATTTAGTGCCATATCCTACATTTTTTTCAAAATCATAACCAGGATATTTCAGTGCTACTTCCGCCATTAAACCATCCCTATATTCTTTTGCCATGATACTAGCAGCAGCAATAGAAACACTTTTAGCATCTCCTTTAATAATAGAAGTTTGAGGCATTGCATTATCCAATGTCATAGCATCAATAAGTAAATGATTAGGTTGTTGTTTTAATTGATTAATAGCACGTTCCATAGCTAATTTGGTTGCGTTGTAAATATTGAACTCATCAATTTCTTCAGCGCTTGCTATCCCGTAAGCATAGTCATAAACACCTTCTTTCAATTGTTCGTTAAGTATTTTTCGCTTTGTTGCTGAAACTTTCTTCGAGTCATCTAATCCTAAATATTGATGTTCTTTATTTAAAATGACTGCACAAGCTACAACAGGCCCAGCAAGTGGACCACGACCTACTTCATCAATCCCACATATTAAAGCATTAGGATTGTCCTTTAATATTTTATTTTCATATTTATTCATTTGTTGATAATGTTCTTGTGTTTCTTGATCTTTTAAAAGCTGTTTACGACGTCGTACTATATTTTGCTGTACCCCTTTTCTTGTATCACTCATTAATTCATGTTGTTCAAGTGCTTCAATTGAATCAATTGTGTCTAATAATGCTTTAATCTCTTTAATTGTTTGAGGCATAATCTAAGTCCTCTTTCATTTCTGAATAAATATCAAAACAATAAGTTCCAATTTTAGCATTACGCACATCATTAATAATCAATTCGATGACAGCCTCGTAATCGACTTCATTTCCTTTTTGTAATAACCCACGTCGACGTCCAATAGCATCAAACCATTCTAAAATTTCTGCATCAGTTTCTACATCAATATTGTAATGATTCTTCAATCCTTCAACATCATGTTTAATTAAGAATTGTAAACCGTATATTGCTACTTCATCTAAGTGCACGATACTATCTTTAATGGCACCAGTAAGGCTTAGTTTTTTACCTACAGTTTCATCTTCAAATTTAGGCCATAAAATACCTGGCGTATCTAGCAGTTGTAATGCTTTACCTACTTTAATCCATTGTTGTTGTTTCGTTACTCCCGGCTTATTTCCTGTTTGAGCAATGTTTTTTTTAGCTAACTTATTAATTAATGTAGATTTTCCCACATTAGGTATACCAACAATCATGGCACGTATAGCTCTAGGTTTAAGTCCTTTCGCTTTCTCTTTCTCAAACTTTTCTTTAGTCGCTTCAATTGCAGCATTTTCTACGCCTTTTAAATTTTTGCCGTGTTTCGCATCAACTGCTACAGGATAAAAACCTTTATCAGTAAAGAAATGTTCCCACTTTTGCATTTCATTTAAATTCGACATATCTTTTTTATTTAAAATAACTACGCGTGGTTTTTGTTTAATGACATCATCAATCATTGGATTTCTTGAACTATACGGTATACGTGCATCAACAAGTTCAAATACCACATCTACTTTCTTAAGTTGTTCTGTCACTTCTCTTTTGGCTTTTGCCATATGCCCTGGATACCATTGAATCACCATGACATTCACCCTACTTTCGTTAAATTTATTTCAACTGTTCGATTATAATCAATATTTAAAATCTTCACTACTATTATCAATTCTATTATATTTTAACATGCTATTTCATATTCATTAAATCGCTACTATTAAAAACAAATTTCTAATTTTTTATAAAACATATAAATACTTTTATTAGGAAGTTTAATACACTACAATTTAGTATGTAGTCATTTTTTAATTATTAATAGGACATTCTAACTACAGAGGTTTAATATGAAAAAATTTTTTACTTATCTAGGAATTTTTATAGCACTGTCCATCATAGGCCATAGTTATGTCATTTATCGTTTTATTCACGATGGCATTTTATTTACAGGTCCAAATGATGGAATGGAACAAATGGTTCCAATTCAAATGTATTTATTTGATAAATGGAGTAGTGGCAATTTGTTTTATTCCACCGATTTTGGATTAGGTGGAGATTTCTTTACAGATCTTAGTTACTACTTCTCCACAAATATTTTATTTATAATAAATGTAGTATTTATTGCACTTATTAAAATTTTTATTCCTTTACATACGCATGATATATTATTTTGGATGATTAATGCCCTTGTTATGTCCATGATTAAAGCAACGATTGCTATGTATTGCACTTACTTATATAGTAAATACATTTCAAATAACAAACGGTTAAGCTTAGTTGTAGCGTTTTTATTTGTTATGTCACCCTTATATTATCGCTTTACAGTGTATTGGCCCTTCTTTAGTGATGTGTTTGTTTGGATGCCGTTATTACTACTCTCTATTGAAAGAGTCTTGCAAAAACAGAAGTTTGGACTATTCATTGTTACTGTTTCTTTAATACTAATTAATAACTTTTATTTTGCATATTATCTTTGTTTAATAGGTGGGGGTTATATACTGATTCGTGTAATATTTAGACACCCAAAAGATATTCTCTCAAGAAGTAAAGCATTTTTAACTTTAATCATTAGTGCCCTGTTAGGTTTAGGCAATAGTTTATTTATCTTTTTTCATGGTGCTCAAAGCTTTTTAAATAACCGTCGTGTGCCTTTTTCTGGAGCAGTTGATACATTTGAAAAATTAGATATTAATACAAATATTTTCTTTGATAATTATTTAATTGTATTATTATTTATTACCATTCAAGCTCTTTTAAGTTTTAAATTATATAAACATTATTATTATCGTTTATTTGCTATCCTTACCTTTGTATTTATCATATTTAGTTTTATACCTTTCATCGACCAAGTATTTAATGGTTTTTCAGCGCCTCAAAAGCGTTGGCATTTTATTTTAGCTTTTAATTCCACACTATTAATCGGATTATTTTTAAAATATTTCAAAACACTAACTACAAAATCTTATCTAATAAGTAATATTATTGCAGAATTAGTTATATTTATAAGCGCTATAATATATCATAAATTTTTAGCATGGTTCATATTAGTCCCTATTGTATCTTTAATTGGACTGATGGTTCTTATCATTAAAGATCGTACATATCGTTTTAAATTAAGTTATTTATATAATATTTCAATTATATTATTAAGTATCTTGGTCTCTATAGTATTCATTAAAAATCAAATTTACTATAAAGATCACACTGATCGTGGAAATACGTTTTATATTAATTCCAGTTTATATAGTTCCGACTTACAACGTGCGCTTGTCAAAGAAATGAATCAAAATAAGCATGAGGATGAACGTATCGATTGGAGAGTCAACGAACAAGATAATACACCGATGTATCAACATTTTAAAGGGTTAAGTTTGTATTCAAGTATTTTCCATCATAATATACTCGATTATTATTACGATGCTTTAAAAATTAATTTAGCTGAGGAGTCATTGAGTCGATATCAATCAACGAATGGACGACAAAATATCGCGAGTCTATTTTCAGTGCGTTATATGATGCTAAAAAATTATCAAAATAACTTACCTTCCTACTTCAAAAAAATAAAATCAAGCGGGCAATATGGTATTTATGAAAATACACTTAACTTACCCTCTGTTAAAGTAACTGATTCTATATACAATAGTAAAAAATTAACAACTGCAATTGATAGAGAACATGCAATGTTAAAAGGTGTTATTTTAAACAATGAAGGCACAAGTTATAAAGATAAAGCTCCTAATTTATTAACTCAATCATCATTGAGTTATAAAAATCTAAAACATTTAAATGGTAATGTCTATAAAGTAATTGGAGATAAAGGTGGAACATTAACAATACACTTACCTCAATCATTACGCCAAAAGTATGATGATTTTTACGTTACGATGAAAATAAAGCGTGGTCATCCCGATAGTAATTACACAGTCTCTGTGAATAATTATGCAAATCACCGATTATTTAATAATTCTACTTATCGTACTGGTATTGATACACAACTTTATCGAACACAACCTGATAATAAAGGAAACATCAATATCACTTTATCTCCTAAAGGAACATTTTATTTAAATCTTCAACAATTAAATGGTGAAAACTATAAAATATTAAAACAAATGCATGAAAAAGCTGATTTTAATAACAAATATAAAGATATTAAAAATGGCGTCGAAGTCAACTTAGCTAAACATGATAAAGGGATTGCTTCAATTAATATTCCTTATAGAGAAGGTATGCAAGCGTATGTTGATGGACACCGTATTAAACCTATGAAAGTTAATTACATGATGACAGGCGTTCCTGTTAATTCATCTGCCAAAAAAATAATTATTAAATATCAACCACCTTATTGGAATACTATGATTTTAATTTCACTAATCAGTATAATAATAAGTGTTGTATTTGTTAGATTTGTTAATACCAAAAAGAGAAAGATGAGGAAAAACATTGATCAATAAAATTCGGTCCAATCGATTATTGACCTTTTTATCTATATTTATAATTGCTAATATCATTTCTTTGGCAGTTTATTATCCATTTATTCGAGATTATGTCAAAGAAGGATTTGTATTTAGTGGTTCCGGAGATGGTTTTAGACAAATGATGCCATTTCAAATGTACTTATATGAACATTATAGTAAGTTCAAAGGAGCCTATGATCAATCATTTGGATTAGGTGGAGATTACATTAAGGGGTTAGCCTATTATTATTCTTTATCTCCGATAATGTGGATTAATTTTTTTATAATCTGGGTAAGTCACTTTTTATTTCATTGGCAAACGAGTCACATCGCCTTTTGGGCAACTAACCAATTAATAATCGCTTACGCTAGAACGATTATTACAATTATTGTTGTATTTTACTACTTAAAATGGCTAAAGTTGAAAACGGCGCCATTGCTTATCGCTACTATTTTATATGGTGCATCCACTCTTGTTCTTTACTATAACTATACATGGTCATTTTATGGAGACTTATTGATTTTATTACCTTTATCTTTATGGGGAATGGAACGTTTCTTCCAAAAAAGAAGAATAGGGCTATTTATCTTTTCAGTTGCGCTGACCTTATTTTCTAATTTTTATTTCAGTTACTACCAAGCTATTGTATTAGGGATTTATTTCATATTAAGAATCATTTTTAAATATCGTTATGATATCGTATCAAGATGGGAAAAATTTTATTTACTCGTTATTGGTGCAATACTTGCGCTTTTATCTAGTATTTTAGGATTCTATACAGGTGTATCTTCATTCCTAAATAATGATAGAGCCCAAAATAATGACTTTAATATTACATTGTTTACAGATTTAACACAAAATAAATATCATATTTTTTCTGATGGTTTTTATATCACAGTTTCGATTATTGCATTGATGGCGTTATTTACGTTTAAGTTATATCGTCACTACTATTATAAAATTTTTGCTATTATCACTTGGTTTTTACTTATTGGATCTTTATCACAATACTTTGATAGTGCATTTAATGGCTTTTCACTGCCACAACGTCGATGGGTATACTTTTTATCTATTTCAACTAGTATCTTAATTGCATTATATATTCAATATTTATCTGAACTTACATTAAAACAATATTTACTTGTAGCAATTCCGGTATTTATATTTGGTTTATATCACTATATATTTACAAGTACTTATGTCAATTGGATGATTGTACCATTATTTTTAATCATCGTTTTAACCTTTGTAGTATGGAAAAAACAATGGTTATATCAACCCTATATACTAATAGCTATTGTGTTACTATTCTTTGTACAACAAATTATGATGACACACGATTCACGAGCTCGTACTATTGATCCGTATGCAACAACTACAAAAACATTAACAGATTCAAGTTATTATAACCATAAACTTGCTAAAAGAATTAATAATATTAAGAAACAAAAAGATAATAAAAATCCTTTCCATCGTATCGATTATATGTCAGCCTATGCACTCAATTCACCATTTATTTACCATTATAATGGCATTTCACTTTATTCAAGTATTTTTGATGGTGATATATTAAAATACTATGATAAAGAAATGCAAATTAATATGCCTGTTGATAAGAATAGTACATATCGATACTTAGGGAACCGAGCAAATTTAGAAGCCATGTGGGATGTTCAAAATCGGTTCCGACATCCTAACGATCTGAATATGCCTTATGGTTTTAAAAAGGTAGATACTATCAATAATGGTTCAGATAAATTAATTCATTCAGAAAATACTATTAATTATCCAGCCACTCATATTACTAATAAGATTTTTAATAAACATGATCTCAAATCGCCATTAGATCGTGAGCAAGCGATGCTACAAGGTGTAGTATTAGATGATGATTCAATAAAAGCGAATACTTCTTTCACTCAAAATAAAAACCTATTAAGTAAAGCATATCAATCTACACATAATGCTACTTGGAAAGATAAAACTCATTTAAACGTAGAAAAAAATAATGGTGGTATCACATTGACATTACCTAAAACTTTAGCTAATCAATATAAAGATATGTATGTCGAAATGGATGTAGAATTGTTAGCTCCCGATATTGAGCATTCTATAGGAGTAAATGAATATGCTCAAAATCGTAATATGCTAAGTTATAAATATCGACGTTTTGTAACTCCTGTAACAATGAGAGTAAAAGCGTCGGATCAATTAAAGATTCGTCTTACTAAAGGACATTATCGACTATCTATTAAAGGTATCTATGGAGAAGATTATCATACATTAAAACAAGCTTCTAAATCACTTAAACCTGTGACTATTTCACAATTTAGAAGTGGCTATACATTCACTAAACCTAAAGGAACTTCTGGATACTTAGTGGTCCCAATCGTCTATACTAACGGTATGCACGCAAGTGTTAATGGACACGATGTAGATGTAAAACAAGCTAACGGTATTATGACAGCTATTCCAGTCAAGAAAAATGATACTCATATTGAATTATCTTATACACCACCACATTTTTATAAACTATTAATTTTGAGCATTATCGGAATAATAAGCAGTATAATATTTAGCAGATATTTAAAAAGAAAAAATCAATTAAAATAAAAAGAGGCTGGGACATCATTTCTAGCAAAATAGCCAGTAAATGAGTTCATTATAAATTCATTTACTGGCTTCTTTATTTACAAATACTACGTATTGTTGACTCACTTTCTTAGGGGACAGGTTTAGCCTGTAGTCTTCAGTTTGTCCTGTTCTCTCAAGAATCTTGCCAAAATACTTTGTTATATGTAATTTTACATTGAAATATTTAAAAAAAATAAGGTTCTTTCCTATAATTTAATAAACTTCACTAAACTAAATTAACGAGGTGTCTTATGTATAAAGATGATAACATGACACAATTTACTCTACCAATGGAAACTTCAGTTCTCATTCCCATAAACGATATTGTAAAAACAATTACTAAGACTGAATTCGATAAATTCATTTGTCCAAACAATACCAAAAACAAAAACCATCTACAATCTACAGTCAAAGAAAAATCGATGTAGAGCCTGTTTTTGCATTTATGAAGGCGATTTTGTTTCCCTCGAATATCCATTAGAGAAATAAATAAAGCTAAAAGAGAACTAGAATTTGTGCTAATAGCACTTAATATGAGAAAAGTAATAGCTCGATGAGTTGAAAATAATCAAAAAAATTATAAAAAAGACAAT
>NZ_KV810854.1:465728-537224 GCF_001812925.1 Staphylococcus sp. HMSC057A08
AGACAATTTCTATATTATTTCAATAGAAATTGTCCTTTTTTACTTATCCTGGAACTTTAGTCCCGGACTCTTTTTTAAATGCGTATTAACTTACCCATTTTTTAGTATGGTTTTCTATATACTGATTAGCGAATTTCTTGAATTCTTGCAGCTTTACCACGTAAACTACGTAAGTAGTATAATTTAGCACGACGTACTTTACCGCGACGTTTAACTTCGATTTTTTCGATTTTTGGAGTGTGTAATGGGAATGTACGTTCCACACCTACACCTGAAGAAATTTTACGAACTGTGAAAGTTTCAGAAATTCCTCCACCACGGCGTTTAATTACAACACCTTCGAAAACTTGGATACGTTCACGTGAACCTTCGACGATACGTACGTGTACACGTAACGTGTCACCAGTACGGAAAGTTGGTAAGTCTGTGCGTAATTGTGATTTTGTAACTGCTTCGATTAACTTATGATTACTCATTTTTATACTCTCCTTCAACCTATGTTCTTGCCTAGACAATCATATAGCAGCGGATCATAGTGATTTTTAGTGTCTTTTCACACTTGATATATATTAGCATACTCCTAGTTGTTTTTCAATTGATTTTTATAGCTTTCTAAAAATTCTTTATCCTTATCACTTAATTGATACTTTTCTAGTAAATCCGGACGTTTATGCAAAGTGCGTATTAATTTTTGTTCATGTCGCCATTTTTCTATATTTGCATGATTTCCAGATAATAATACGTCAGGTACAGTCATATCTTTATATTCTCTTGGTCGCGTATATTGTGGGAATTCAAGTAAACCATCTGAGAAAGAATCATCTTGATGGGATTGTTCATTACCAAGTACTCCAGGAATTAACCTAACGATAGCATCAGTCATAGTCATAGCTGGTAATTCTCCACCAGTCAATACATAATCCCCCATTGAAATTTCATCGGTTACTAAATTTTCTCTAATTCTTTCGTCATATCCTTCGTAATGTCCACAAATAAATACAATATGTTCAGCTTCACTCAATTCTTCAGCAATTGCTTGAGAGAATGGTCGTCCTTGAGGACACATGAGAATGACACGCGTTTTATCAGTACGCTTTAAATCTTGCATTGCATTAAATACTGGTTCTGGTTTTAAAACCATTCCTTGACCGCCACCATACGGATAATCATCCACTTGATTATGTTTATTTTCAGCGTAATCTCTAAAGTTTACAGTATTAATTTCAATAATATTTTTATCTTGCGCACGCTTCAAAATCGAATGATTTAGAACGCCGTCGAACATTTCTGGAAATAATGTTAGGTAATCTATTTTCATTATTCTAATAATCCTTCCATTGGCGTAATACAAATTGTTTTATGTTCAACATCTACTTCTTTAACGACATCTGCTATATATGGGATAAGGTACTCTTTGTCACCTTTAACAACCCATACATCATTGGCACCAGTTTCAAAAATATTAATTACTCTTCCAATTGGTGTATCATTATTAAACACCGTACACCCAATAATATCAGAATAATAAAATTCGTTTTCATTCAATTCAATATCCTCATGATCACGTTCTTGGAATAAATAATCTCCTTTATATTGTTCGATGTCATTAATATTATTAATACCTTCAAATTTAAGCATGTGGAATCCTTTATGTATACGATATGATGTAATAGTCATTTCTATTTCATTATGGTGGTGATTTACGATAAGGACTTCTCCAGGTTGAAAACGTGTATCAGTAAAATCGGAATTAGATTTTACTTTTATTTCTCCTTTAATCCCATGTGTATTTACAATTTGTCCTACTTCTACTTGCATCCTTATCCTCCTTACATAGTCGTTTATTTATACATATTAACATGTTTCTTATAGAGTGCACATATAATAAAAGCCTGTGACATACCTTATGTCACAGACCAGTTATTATATGATATTATTATCAATTATTTTGAACGTTTTTGTTCATCAAATGTTTTTAAAATACCTTGTTTTGATAAGATATTGTGAACAGTATCAGTTGGTTTTGCACCGTCTTTTAACCATTTCAAAGCTAATTCTTCATCGATTTTAACTTCTGGTGCATTTACACTTGCTGGATTGTAAGTACCGATTTGTTCGATGATACGACCATCACGAGGTGAACGCGCATCAGCTACAACGATACGATAGAATGGATTTCTTTTTGAACCTAAACGAGTTAAGCGAATTTTAACTGCCATTTATAAAACTCTCCTTTAAATCTTTTAATTTTTATTTTCTACAAGAAATAATAATAACAGGAACATTCAACTTTGTAAAGATTTTTTTCTTTACCAAATCTAGATTTATGAAATAAATCGTAAATTTGATTATGTACTAGCTTTAGCTAGGGCTTATCTTTATTCATTTTGGTTATGCATATACCAATATACATGCATTCCTTTACTTATTTATGAAAAAGCGGAATAACACTTAAAATGTTATTCCGTCTTCATTACTTTCTAGAATGGTAAATTCATGCCTTTTAACATATTTTCCATTTGGCTACGTTTACCTTTTTTACCTTTACGACCATTACCCGTAAATTGTTTCATCATTTTTTTCATATCATTAAATTGTTTCATTAAACGATTCACTTCCTGCAATGAACGGCCTGAGCCTTTTGCTATACGTTTCTTTCTTGAAACATTTAAAATTGCTGGATCTTGTCTTTCATTAGGTGTCATTGATTGAATAATAGCTTTAATATGGTCAATTTGTTTATCGCTCATATTTAGCTTATCTAAGCCTTTCATTTTATTCATACCTGGAATCATCTTCATAATATCATCCAGTGGTCCTAGATTCTTCACTTGATCCAATTGTTCTAAGAAGTCATCTAATGTAAATGAAGACTCACGCATTTTCTTTTCTAAATCTTTAGCTTTTTCTTGGTCCACATCTTGTTGCGCTTTTTCGATAAGACTTAATACATCACCCATACCTAGTATACGAGATGCCATACGCTCTGGATGGAATAATTCTAAACCATCCATTTTTTCACTCATACCAACAAATTTAATTGGTTTATGTGTTACTGCACGGATAGAAAGTGCCGCACCACCACGAGTATCTCCATCTAATTTAGTTAAAGTCACACCAGTGACATCTAATTGCTCATCAAATGATTGCGCAACGTTCACAGCATCTTGTCCTGTCATTGCATCTACAACAAGCATAATTTCATCTGGTTTTGAGATTTCTTTAACATCAGCTAATTCATTCATTAATGTTTCATCAATGTGTAAACGTCCCGCCGTATCGATAATTACAAAGTCCAAATGTTCTTCTTTAGCATATCTTAATGCGTTATCTACAATTTGTTGTGGTTTAACTTGATCACCTTCACTATAAACAGGTACATCAAGTTGTTTACCTACTGTTTGTAATTGATTAATCGCAGCTGGACGATATATGTCGGCTGCTACTAACATTGGCTTTTTATTATATTTTTTTCGCATTAACAATGCCAATTTACCAGCAGTAGTTGTTTTACCTGCCCCTTGTAAACCAACCATCATTACAACTGTGGGTGGCTTATTAGCCATTTTAATAGATGTATTTTCTCCACCCATTAATTGTGTTAATTCATCTTGTACTATTTTTATAACTTGTTGTCCAGGTGTTAAAGACTGCATAACGTCTGATCCCAAAGCACGTTCGGAAACTGTTTTAACAAAGTCTTTGACTACCTTGAAGTTAACATCGGCTTCTAACAATGCTAATCTAACTTCACGCATCATTGTTTTAATATCCGCTTCTGTTACTTTACCTTTACCGCGAATTTTTTGCATCGTGGCTTGTAAACGATCGGATAATCCTTCAAATGCCATATTAACAACCTCCTTATAAATTATTCTAGTTCTTCTAAATTTTGGATTAAATGTTCCAGTTTTTTAGTATCATGAATGGATTGTTTCATTTCGTTATAAATCATTTGACGTTGTTCAAATTTCTCATATAACTTTAATTTAGTTTCATAGTCTTCTACTAAATCGCCAGTTCTTCTTATATTATCATAAACCGCTTGTCTACTCACTTTAAACGTTTCAGCAATTTCACTTAATGAGTAATCATTTAGATAAAATAATTCAAGATAATTCTTTTGTTTTTCAGTAAGCAAAGAATGATAAAAATCAAATAGATAATTCATTCTTAACGTTTTAACTAAATCATTTTTCCCCATTTTGGTGTTCCTCATTATTGTTTGTTAAGCTTTGCATTTCATCAGGGATATTATCATTTTGCTCAATCATATCAGCAAACAGTCCATATACATAACTTTCAGGATTAAATGGTTGTAAATCATCTAGTTTTTCACCTAAACCAACGTATTTAACAGGAATATGCAATTCATTTCGAATAGCAAGTACAATACCACCTTTTGCTGTGCCATCTAATTTAGTGAGCACAATCCCTGAAACGTTGGTTACTTCTTTGAATGAACGTGCTTGTGATAGTGCATTTTGACCAGTGGTTGCGTCTAAACATAATAATGCTTCATGTGGTGCATCTGGAACAGCACGACTAATGACTCTTTTCATTTTGTCCAATTCTTGCATTAAGTTTGATTTATTTTGTAAACGACCTGCTGTATCACAAATTAATATATCTACACCTTTATTCTTAGCCGCATTGATTGCATCATAAACAACTGCTGCAGGATCAGAACCTTCGCTTTGTCTGATTACCTCTACGCCTACACGATCGCCCCAAACTTGTAATTGTTCAATTGCACCTGCTCTGAAAGTATCACCAGCAGCCAACATAACTTTTTTACCTTCCATTTTATAACGATGTGCCAATTTACCAATCGTTGTAGTTTTACCTACACCATTGACCCCAACCATTAAAATGACATTTAATCGGCCATCTTCGATATTCATTGCTTCTGAATGATCATCTTCTTGATGATAAATTTCTACAATTTTTTCAACGATAACTTCTCTTAAACCTTCAGTTTCTTTGATATTACGACGTTGTGCTTCTGTACGTAATTCATCCGTTAATTGCATAACCGTATTGAAACCTACATCCGCAGTAATCAACATTTCTTCTAAAGCTTCGAAGAAATCTTCATCTACAGTTCGATAACGTGCAATCAAGTTATTTAATTGCTCTTGGAAGTTTTCTCTTGATTTTTCTAAACCTGCTTTAAATTTCGCTCCCATTTTTTGAGCTTCAATTTCTTCAAAATCTTCAATTGAAATTAACCCATCTTCATCGAAGTCAGCTTCGCTTAATTTACGTGGTTTTTTCTTTTTTGGTGCGGGTTCTTCATTTTCTTGTTCATTGTCTTTTGTTGATGGTTGATCTAATTCCTCATCTTCCGTTAATTCCTTTTCAATATCTTCAGTCGACTTTGTAGAAAATTTATCTTTCAGTCGTTTGAAAAAACTCATGCATTTTCCTCCTTCATAACCTCATCTATTGTATTTAAATTTACACTTACTAATTTTGAAACGCCTGACTCTTGCATTGTAACACCATATAAACGATCCGAATACTCCATGGTACCTTTTCTATGCGTAATGACGATAAACTGTGTTTTTTCAGATAAATCATTTAAAAATTGTGCGTAACGAATAACATTGGCTTCATCCAAAGCTGCTTCCACTTCGTCTAGTATAACAAATGGTGCTGATCTTACTTTTAAAATAGCAAATAGTAATGCAATAGCACTTAATGCGCGTTCGCCACCACTTAATAGAGAAAGATGTTGTAATTTTTTACCTGGTGGTTGAACAATAATATCTACTCCTGCAGACAAGTAATCATCATCCGTAAGCTCTAACTTAGCATGACCACCACCAAAAAGTGATTGAAATACAGATGTAAAATAATCTTGTACTTCAAAAAATGTAGCTTTGAAACGATCTTTTACTTCTTGATCCATTTCATCAATGATTTGTTCTAAAGTCTGTTTTGCTTCTCTTAAATCATTTCTCTGTTCATTCAAAAATGTATAACGCTCATTTAATTCTTCAAATTGTTCAATAGCATTAACATTAACTGAACCTAATTCTTCAATTGACATCTTAGTTAATTTCACTTTTTTTCTTAATGTTTCTATTGGAACATCTGATTGATACGTTTCTCTCGCACGTTCAAGTGTAAGATGATACGTTTCATTTAAATGATTCATTGCATGATTAATAAGAACATCTAATTTAGACTGTTGGGCCTTAATATCTTGATAAAAACTTTCAATGGATAATAAATCTTGATGGCATTGTTCGAGTTTGTACTCATGAATTTCAATATCTTCATTTATAGACTCTTTTTGTTCTTTTAAAGCATCAAGTTTTTGTTTTAATGTGTCACGTTGAGACGCTTTATCTTGGATACTTGATTGAAGCTGTTGAAATGCTTTTTCGCCCATCATATCGTCAGAATTAAATAATTCTATTTTCTCTTTAGTTGCTATGATTTGTTGGTTAATTTGTGCATGTTGTTTGTCTATTCTTTCCAACGACATAGTTTGATGACTTATTTTTTCTTTAACGACTGCAACATCAGAACGTTTTTGATTTAATTCTTTTTCAACTTGCGATACATTTTCTTTACCCTCTTTAGAGAGCTTTGAATATACCTCTATGTCCTTTTCAAGTTGTTTTAGTTGCTCTTGAATTTCAGATAACCGTAATTGTTGTTGTTTTAATGTATGACGACTTTTTTCACTTTGATAGCCATCATTTTTCTCAAATTCAAATTCTTCATGTTCACTTTTTATATGTGTTTCTTGTTTTTTTAATCGATCTAAAGTCAATGTTTCTTCGTGAGCGGTGGCTTTTAATTGATGATATTGTTGACTTAAATCTACATACTTATTACTTAATGTCTCAACTTCCTCTTTTTGATTTTGCAATTGTTGTTCGAATTCTTTTGTTTTCTCTTCGTAGTCGTTTAATTGTGTTTTCATTGTTGTCAATTCATCTTTTTGAGCTAAAATACTTTTTGATTGACGCATTCCGCCACCTGACATTGATCCTCCTGGATTAACAATATCTCCTTCTAAGGTAACGATTCGCGCTTTATATTGAATCGCTCTTGCAAGTTCATTCGCAATTTTAAGATTCTCCACTATAATTGTAGTACCCATCAAATTATCTATGACAGCTTGATACGTTTGATTAACTTCAACCGCTTCAGATGCAATATTAATAAAACCATCAAAATTTCGAGCTACATTTTGGATATGATGAGATAAACTTCTTGCTCTAATTACATTTAGTGGTAAAAATGTTGCTCTTCCTAATCCTCGTTGTTTTAAAAATTTTATCGCCTGGCGACCATCTTTTTCATTATTTACAATAATGTGTTGTAAGGAGGCTCCTAACGCTGTTTCAATCGCTTGTGTTAATTTTGATGGTACCTTGATGACTTCGGCTACTGCACCATGAATACCACTTAAAGTATTCTCTTTTGCTTTTAATATATGTTTTACTCCATTAAAAAAGTAGGAATAGTCTTCTGCTTGTGTTTCTAAACTTTCCATACGCACACGCATTTTATCAGTATATCGATACGCTTGATATAACTTATCTTCATATGTCGCTTCTATACGTTTTGCTTCAGATAAACGATATTCAACGTCACGCATGTCTTTCTCTGTTACATTCATTTTTTGTGATGTAGTAGTATGCGCTTGTTCGGTTTGATGTATGTCCTTTTGAATATGTTTAAGTTGATCAAATACTTCTATTAATCTTGCATCGAGACGTGTTTTTTTGGTTTCATTTTCTTGAATAGTACGTTCTAAAAAACGAATATCATTATTCACTTCAGATTGCTCGGACATTAATTCATAATATTCATTTTTAATAGCTTCTAATTTTTCATCATGTTGTGCATCTGTAAGATTAAGTTTTGATTCTAACTGTTTAATCTCTTTATTAAGCGATTGATGCTGTTTTTTAAGTTTAGATACTTGTTCTAAAGAAAGTTCTCTTTCATCTTGAACATTCTTTAATTCATACTGTAAATTATCTAATTCTTCTTCAAAACGTGCATTCGTTTCTGATTGATTTCTTTTTCGCTCTTCAAGGACATTTAATTTTCCAATACATTTTTCATATTCCTCAGTTGTAGTAATTAAATCTATATTAACGTGGTCGGTATCTCTTTCAAGCTTTTGACGTTGTGTTTTTTGTTTTTGTAAATATTGATTTAATTGAGCTTGTTGGCCTTCTTTTTCAGCTTGTTGGCTTTTTAGATGATTCAATCGTTCATCGAGTTGACGATTCTCTTCATCATATTGATTAATATCGTGTACAGTTACGACAACATCACTATGCTCCATCTCTTTTGATAATTGTAAGTATTCTTTAGCAATAGATGCTTCTGCTTTTAGAGGTTCAACACGCCCTTCTAAATCATATAAAATATCTTCTACTCGAGATAGATTATCTTCTGTATGACCTAGTTTTTGTAAAGATTCCGTTTTTCTTTTTTTATATTTTAAAACACCCGCTGATTCTTCTATGATTTGACGTCGATCAACAGGTTTAGCATTTAAAATTTCATCTACTCTACCTTGTGAAATAATACTAAACGCTTCTTTTCCTAGACCAGAATCTAAAAATAACTCTGTAATATCGCGTAGACGTGCCCTATCATTATTTAAATAATATTCGCTCTCTCCACTACGATAAAGACGACGTGTTACAATCACATCATCAGCCTCAATCTGCAACCCTCTTGTAGAATTATCTAATTTTAATTGTACTTCTGCATAATTTTGTGCTTGACGATGTTCTGCCCCTGAGAAAATAATATCTTCCATTTTAGAGCCACGAAGCGACTTAGCAGATTGTTCTCCTAAAACCCATTTAATCGCATCAGTAATATTACTTTTTCCACTACCATTTGGACCAACAATTGCTGTCACGCCTCTATCGAACTGTACATTCGTACGATCTGCAAATGACTTAAAGCCAATGGTATCTATAGATTTCAAATAAACCATACTCTTCTCCTTAATTCATTCATACTCATTCTTGTTGAAAAGAAGATAATATATGAAATGCGTTCATTATTATTTGTTCTCATCTCTTAACTTATGATAAGCACTTTCAGCTGCTTTTTGTTCAGATTCTTTTTTTGTTCTGCCTTGTCCTTTTGCGATTGCTTTATTTTCTAAAATCACTTCAGATGTAAATAAACGATGGTGTGCTGGACCTTCTTCTTTAATCAAATGATACGTCACATCCCCTTTACTTTGACTATGAATATATTCTTGGAATTGTGTTTTAAAATCGACCACGCCAATTAATTCATTATGTTCTACATATGGAAAAATGACTTTTTGAGCAAACTTCCAGACTACTTCTAAGCCTTGGTCTAAGTATAAAGCCCCAATAAACGCTTCAAAAGCATCTGATACTAATGAAGGTCTTGTTCTACCACCTGTTTTTTCTTCACCTTTTCCAAGTAAAATGAGTTGATTTAATTCAATTTTATTTGCAAATATTACAAGTGAGGGTTCACATACGATTGTCGCTCTCATTTTAGTTAAATTTCCTTCTGGTAAATTAGGATATTTGTCAAAAAGGTAACGTGAAACCGTCAATTCTAATACCGCATCTCCTAAAAATTCTAAACGCTCGTTATGCGCTAATCGATCCATATTAAAATCATTAATAAAGCTAGAGTGCGAAAACGCTTGTTGGTACACATCTAAATGAGTATAACTAAGACCAAGCATCTTCATTTTTTTATCAAATTGATATTGAAAATCTTTAATCATTTCTGATTGTTTCGGGTGCATGATTGATAAACCTCCGTTCATGTTATTGATGTCCTATGAAAAAAATCTGAGCCATCATGACGACGACTCAGATGTAAGTTTTTATTTTTCAAGACTATTGATGTATTTAACTGCATCACCAACAGTGTTGATTTTTTCAGCTTCTTCATCAGGAATTTCAGTACCAAATTCGTCTTCTAATTCCATCACTAATTCAGCGATATCAAGTGAGTCAGCGCCTAAATCATCTTTGAAAGATGCATCTTCTGTTACTTTATCAGCGTCTACACCTAAACGGTCAACGATGATATCTTTTACTTTATCGAAGTTTTCCACGTCGATTCACCTCCTTTAAAAGTGTCTATCCATAGACTATTATATTTTCCCATTTTAAGGGCTAAAACACAAGTATTTATTAAAAGGATATAATGACTATTTATCCTTTTAAATACATGACGTATATATTACATATACATGCCACCATTAACTGATAACGTTTGACCAGTAATATATTTCGCACGATTAGATGCTAAAAATGACACTGCATAGGCAATATCTTTATCTTCTCCAAAACGTGATAATGGAATTTGCTCCAACATTTGTGATTTAAGATCTTCATTTAATGCATTTGTCATATCTGAGACGATAAACCCAGGCGCAACTGCATTAACAGTAATACCACGTGAAGCAAGTTCACGTGCACTTGATTTTGTCAGTCCTTCAATACCTGCTTTTGTCGCTACATAATTAGCTTGTCCAGGATTACCCATAGCCGCTACAATACTAGATAAATTGATAATAGCACCGCTACGTTGGCGTAACATTTGTGGCGTAGCTTTTTGAATACAATTAAATGTCCCTTTTAAGTTAGTATTAATAACGTCATCCCATTCTTGCTCTTTCATTCGCATTAATAAATTGTCTTTTGTAATACCTGCGTTGTTTACAAGAACATCTAAAGAGCCAAATTGATTTACAACTTCTTTAATCATGGCTTTGACTTGATCACCTTCAGCAACGTTTGCTTGTATTGCAAAACTTTCTACGCCTTTTTCTTTGATTTCTTTAACCACTGCTTCTGCTTTTTCTTTATTACCCGCGTAATTAACTGCTACATTGAATCCATCTTCTGCTAATTGCAATGCAATACTACGTCCAATTCCTCTAGAAGCACCAGTTACTAATGCACTTTTAGTCATTTTCATTCCATCCTTTCACATCTTCTAATGTTTGAATCGATGTAATTTTTACATCTCGATTAATTTTTTTAATTAAACCAGATAATACTTTACCAGGCCCAATTTCAATAAAATGATCCACGCCTTGGTCTATTAACCACTCTGTAGATTTAATAAATTGTACTGGTGAATAGAGTTGTTTCACCATATTTTGTTTAATCGTTTCTGCTTTTGTTTCTCCATGAGCATTATAATTTTGAACGATAGGAAATTGAGCATCATTCCAAGTGAATTGATCAATAAATGAAGCGAAATCCTCTTCAATTACTTGCATCATTGAAGAATGGAAGGGACCTGATACTGCTAAAGGAATCACACGCTTCGCACCTAAAATTTTTCCTTCTTTAGTTAATTTATCAATCAGCGCCTTATGCCCAGATACAACAATTTGACCTGGTGCATTAATATTGGCAGGTTCAATTAATTGATCTCCAAATGAAATTTCTTTACAAATTTCATTTACTTCTTCATAACTTAACCCTAAAACAGCAGCCATACTTCCTACACCATTTGGAAAAGCTTGAGTCATTAATTCGCCACGCTTACGCACAATTTTCACTGCATCTTCAAATTTTAGTACGCCAGCAGCCACTAAACTTGAATATTCACCAAGACTATGCCCCATTGTATAGTCAGCATCTATACGGTTTAGTGCTTCTAGTAATGCAATACTATGTGTTAACAATGCAGGTTGAGTATTCTCAGTTTCTCCTAATTTTTTCTCTTTATCTGTAAACATCGTTTCTAATAAATCAAAATCAACAGTTGTTTGCGCTGATTCTAAAACAGAAGTCGCATCTTTATTAACATGATATAAATCTTTAGCCATTCCTACTTTTTGTGCACCTTGTCCAGGAAAAACAATTGCAGTTTTACTCATTGTCACCACCTACCGTTTCTCTCATAATTTTTACTATTTGTTCATCACCAGCAATTTTAGCTTGTCGAATTGCAGAATAGAATGCACGTGCATTTGAACCACCATGTGCTTTTACTACAGTACCATCTAACCCTAAAAGAACAGACCCACCATATTCTGCATAGTCTAATTTTTTCGCAAACTTACTGATATCTTTTTTCAATATCGCAGCAGCAAGCTTATTTTTTAAATTAGCTAGTAGTGTACCTTTTAACATTTTTCCAATTGATTTAGCAGTACCTTCGATGTTTTTTAGTACCATATTTCCAGTATAACCATCAGTGACAACTACATCTGTGTCACCCTCCATCAATGTTTTAGCCTCAATATTTCCATTAAATCGGAGACTCGCTTCATCTTTTAATAATTGATATGTTTTTTTAGTCAAGGCATTTCCTTTTGCTGGTTCAGTTCCGATATTCAACAATGATATTTTAGGTTGTTGAATACCTCTAATTTTTTGAGCATAAATATTACCTAGCTGTGCATATTGCAATAAGTGTTCAGGTTTTGCATCTGCATTGGCTCCAACATCTAAAAAGACAAATCCTTTACCATCGATAGTAGGTAATGTGACAACAAGTGCTGGTCTAGCTACGCCTTTAATACGTCCGACGATAAATAGCCCTGCTGACATTAAAGCACCTGTATTACCAGCAGATACACAACCATCTGCCTCACCAGATTTAACCGCTTCTGCCATGCGTACCATTGAGCTGTCTTTTTTTCTTTTAATGGCACGTACAGGCTCATCTTCCATCTCAATTTTTTCTGAACAATGTCTAAATTCTATACGCTTATGATTTAATGTATATTGTTTTTCATCACCAAATAAAATAATTTCTAAATCTTTAAAATCATTGATTGCTTTCTCTACAGCTTCTAATACGATGTCTGGTGCATTGTCGCCACCCATCATATCTACAGCAATTTTAACCATGGTTTTCATCCTCACTTATATAAAACATTTTAAATATGCCTGTAAAAACGAGTGTATCTTTTACAAAAGATTCCACTTTTATATCATAATGTCGATTTGTTCTATTGATTACGGTTGCTTTTGCTCTAACATTATCATGCAACTTTACTTTTTCAATAAATTTCAAATTACTTTCTTGAGTTAAAACAGTAGAGTTATGTATTAGGGCTACACATAATGAATTAGCTTGAGCAAATAAAATATGCCCACGTGCAATACGTGTTTTTTGAAACACATACTCTTCTGTAATTTCTATAATAGATTGGGCAGAATAATTAGGTTTAACTTGAATAAGATCCCCAATCACTTCATTAGCTTCCAATCCTTTGATATATTCATAATTTTGTTTGGCTACAGATTTAATACGTTTACGTAATTCAGGAATATTAAGTTGTGTGCGATCCAGACGGATAGTTTGAATACTTACGTTGAATAATTCACACAATTCACTATCCGTAATAAAGGGGTTTTCATTAATCGCCTTCTTAATCTCATGACGACGTTCTGTTTTTTTTAATTTCATACTTTCCTCCCCTTTAAATATTTTAGTACCAAGTCTTAATCATTCCTCACATATCATAACACTTTCTATTTATTATCCTCAACAAATATTACATTCTCATATAATAAATAATTTGAATTAAATATCAGTTTACTGATGTTAATCAAAACTCATGTTAAGTAAGTGGTCGTTGATAAATGCTCTTAAACGTTCATATTTCTCAGTAAAAAACTCCCCAGATTGAATGAGTTCTGCGGCCTCATCACGAGCTACTTCTAGCATACGATAATCTTCTACTATATTAGCAACCATAAAATCTGGTAACCCGCTTTGTTTAACTCCAAAGAAATCACCAGGGCCTCTCATTTCTAAGTCATATTCACTTAATTCAAATCCATCTGTAGTTTGTGTCATAATGGTCATTCTTTCTATGCCAGTTTCTGTTTTAGGTGATGCAATTAATACACAATAACTTTGATGTTCACTACGTCCAACACGACCTCTAAGTTGATGTAGTGTAGATAATCCAAAGCGATCAGCATCATAAATCATCATAAATGTAGCATTAGGAACATTAACGCCTACTTCAACTACGGTTGTCGACACTAAGATATCAATATCATGATTACTAAAACGTGCCATTACATCATCTTTTTCGTCTGCTGACATTTTCCCATGTAATAAACCTACATGTGTTTTACCATAAAACTCTTGTAGTGACTCAAAAAGTTCAACAACATTTTGTACATCTTCTAGGTGTTCAGAACTTTCAATTAGTGGACAAATCACATAGGCTTGACGTCCTTTTTTTAGTTCGCTTGTCATTTGAGCTAACACTTGGTCATACTGTTCATGTTTCGCCCAATGTGTAATAATTGGCTTTCGACCTTTAGGTAATTGTTTAATTGAGGACACATCCATTTCTCCAAATACTGAAATGGCTAACGTTCTCGGTATAGGCGTCGCAGTCATAAACAATACGTTAGTCATAGCACCTTTTTCTCTTAGTAATTGACGTTGATTCACACCAAAACGATGCTGTTCATCAGTAATAACTAACCCTACATTTTTAAATTTTACATCGTCTTGAATCAATGCATGCGTGCCAATTAAACAATCGATCGTTCCATTCTCTAATTGTTCTAACAATACACGTCTTTTTTTTCCTTTTACCGATCCAGTTAATAAAGCAACATTCATATGGTCACCAAAAAGTTCTGTTAAACTATTTGCATGTTGTTCAGCCAAAATTTCTGTAGGTACCATCAGTGCAGATTGATATCCAGCAGTTTTGAGTGCATACATACAAATTGCTGCTACAACTGTTTTCCCTGACCCAACATCACCTTGTAATAAACGATGCATGCGTATTGGCGCTTTCAAATCTCTAAATATTTCATTAACGCTCGATTTCTGTGCATCTGTTAATTCAAAAGGTAACGACTGGATAAATGACTTCACTTTATTAATATCATAATTAATTTCAATGGCTTCATCTGAAGCTTTTTCTAAGCGATTTAACCATTGCATACGTAGTTCAAACATAAATAATTCAGTAAAAGCATATGTACGTCTCGCACGCATAAGAGCTTGTTTATCTTTAGGTAGATGCAACGTTTTAATAGTATAATCTAGTAATTCCAATTTGTACCTTTGTCTTAATTCCTCCGTAATCCATTCATGTATAGTGACATCATTAAGAGATTGATGAATCATATCACGCATTTGTTTTTGTTTAATACCTTCTTTAAGTCGATATACCGGTTCTAATCTCACTTCTTCAGTAGAGGTATGAGTGTCATTAAAAAAAATACGATTGCCATTAATTTCTTGTTTAGCACGATTCCATTTACCTTTTATTGTCACTGTTTGATTTAACTCAATTTTCTTTTTTAAATACGGTTGATTAAAAAATACACATTTAACTGCGATATTATCAATCATTAAATGGACAGTTAATTTTGATTTATTCCGACCAAAAAAGGCTACCGTGGGTACAGAATAAATTTCTCCTGCTACTGTCACAGTAGATTGATCTTCAGCTAAGTTTAAATCTACAACAGTATTATCTTCATAACGCGTTGGTAAATACAACACTAAATCTTCTATTGTGTGAATGTTTAATTCATGTAGTAAAGCAATTCTCTTTGGTCCAAGTCCTTTTATAGATTGAAGCGGATATGGACTTTCAATTAAACTAACTTTCGACATTATTTCTCACCTAATATTTTTAATCTTATTTATATTTTATCACGTTTATTATAAATATTTAGTGATACTATCTTACTATAGTCCACTTGACAAATGAATATCACTCACTTCATTTAAACGTACAACATTCACTTTTAATACTAATATCGTTTTATCATACTTAACTAATAATATGAAAGAGAGCATAAATCTATTTTAAATGATTTTGCATTAGCTCTTAATCTTATTTAAATTTTAGAAGTACGAAGTATTTTTATGTTCCATCAAGGTTTAAATCAAAAAACGATTTATACATACATTCCCAGTTATTATTACTGCTAAATTATATGATATTTTTTTAATTACTCTTTGAATATTAGTTATCTTCTTAATTGTGATATCTTCCTCTATTTTACAGTTCATTATTGATAGCATATTTTTCTATTTTAATATATATTGACTGGTCATTATGTCTTGAAAAACCTATTAAAGTAAGTTTTCCAGTGTCATATTTTTCAATACTTTTATTAAATATAAAATGGGGAGTGACAACGATAATCATTTCATCGTTATCACTCCCACTATTAAATCTCACTTTATTCTACAGCAAATAAATATGGATAAATTGGTTGATCACCTTTATGGATTTCTATTTCAACATCTGGATATTCATTTTCTACCCATTCTTCTAATTGAGTTGTCATATCAGATTGTGCATCTTCACCAGTAATCACTGTTAAGATTTCACTTTCTTCATTTAACAATGTACTTAATAAGCCAGTAATAGTTTTAAATTCATCTGCATTACTAGTCACAATTTTACTTTCAGCTAATCCCATAAATTCATCTTTTTTAATATCTACACCATCAATCTTAGTATCTCTGACAGCAAATGTAATTGAGCCAGATTTAACAGTTTCTAACGCTGTATTCATATGAGACGCATTTTCTTCTAACGTAGATGCAACATCATATTGGAAAAGTGCTGCAATACCTTGAGGAATAGATGTAGTTGGAATGACTACTGTATCAGCTTTAACAAGTTGTGCTGCTTGATCACTAGACATTCTAATATTTTTATTATTTGGCAAGATAATTGCACGCTGGCATTCAGACTGTTCAATCACCTTAACAATATCCTCTGTAGAAGGATTCATTGTTTGCCCACCACTAATAATGTGTGTCACACCCATTGAAGTGAACAACTCAGAGATACCTTCACCCATTGAAATGGCAATTACTGCTGTTTCAACTGTTTTAGGTTGTTGCGAAGCTGTTGCTTGTTGATGACTTTGTTCTTTTCTAATTACTTCACGATGTTGTTCACGCATATTTTCTACTTTTAATTTAATAAGCTCACCATATTGTTGTCCATAATTGAACACTTCACCTGGTGTTTCTGTATGTACATGGACTTTAACTATTTCATCATCATTAATAACTAATAACGAATCACCAAATTCGCTCATGTCATTTCTGAATGTTTGTTCATTAAATTCTTTTTTATCTTTTCCAAAGCGTACCATCATTTCAGTACAATAACCGTACTTAATATCTTCTGTATTAATAACCCCATGAAAATCATGTTCTTCATGAACCAAATCTTCTGTGTCTAATTTTTGTTTGTTAGCTTCAACTTTTTCGCCTTTTAGTCCTTTTAAAAAGCCTTCGTAGACACACAATAAACCTTTACCGCCACTATCCACTACGCCTACTTCTTTTAAAACTGCTAATAAATTTGGCGTATTATTTAAAGATTGCTCAGCTTTTTCGATTGTATATTCCATTACTTCGATGCAATCATCTGTTTCTTCTGCTTTAGTCATAGCTGCACTTGCTGCATCTTTGGCAACAGTCAAAATAGTTCCTTCAACTGGTTTCATGACTGCTTTATAAGCTGTATCGACACCTGCTTGAAAACTACTAGCAAATTGTTGAGCATTAATTTCCTTTTCATCTTCAATATTTTTGCAAAATCCTCTAAATAATTGAGATAAAATAACACCAGAGTTACCACGTGCTCCCATTAAAAGTCCTTTAGAAAAAGTTTTACCTAATTCACCAATACTTTGAGATAAATTATTTTCAACTTCTTCGCGACCTGAGGTAATTGTTAAATTCATATTTGTTCCTGTATCACCATCAGGTACCGGATATACATTAAGGGAATCAACTAAATCTGCATTATTAGATAAATTGTGTGCCCCTTGTATTATCATATCGGCAAATAATTTACCATTAATTTTGCTAATCATCGTGCTTTGTCCTCCTATACCTTCTTGCCCTTGTTATTAAGTCTTACACCTTGTACAAAAATATTAATAGAATTCACTTTAATATTAAGTGAACTTTCGAGTGTATATTTTACTGATGATTGTACATTGTTAGCTACTTCAGAAATTTTGACACCATAACTTACAATGATGTACATATCTATATCAATCACACCATTATCTTCTTTAACAACAATACCTTTAGCATAATTCTCATGTCCTAATATTTCAGCAATACCGTCTCTTACTTGTTGTCTAGATGCCATGCCAACAATGCCATAACTTTCTACAGCTTTACTTCCTACAACAGAAGCAATGACCTCATTTGAGATATCAATTTTGCCATAGTCATTTAAGATCTCTAATGTCATCTTCATTATCCTCCTGAATTATGGTTAAAATCATATTTAAAAATGATGTATACATATATGATAAAGATAACTATTTTATAAATAAGCCAATCTACATAAAAATATATTATAATAACTCCACAATAGTTAATTATACCATAGATTTACATTTTCAAAACAATTAACATAAATTACATATGATTTTATTGCTTTAAATATTGATATATGGTATCTTATTTAAAGTATATAAGTAGTTAAGTGTATTTATATTTATTAAAGGAGGTACTTTGATGGGTAAACAATGTTACGTAACAGGTCGTAAAGCTACGACTGGTAATAATCGTTCACACGCTTTAAATGCGAACAAACGCAGATTTAACGCTAACCTTCAAAAAGTTAGAATTTTAGTTGACGGTAAACCTAAAAAAGTTTGGGTTTCTGCTCGTGCTTTAAAATCTGGTAAAGTTACTAGAGTTTAATAAATATAATGCACTAAAAATGCCTTCATATGTGGTGAAGGCATTTTTTTATTACTCTAAATCTTTACTTCTCATTTGCAATACTTGACCTTTTTCAACTTCGATAATCGCTATTGATTGATCGACTTCATTAGAGATTGTCAGTGTAGAGCCTATTTCTAAATGCTGATGATCTAAATTATATTTAAACCCAGATAAAGATACTATCACTTCTCCATTTACTGGAATAAATGAAACATATTGATATTTATCAGATTTATGAAGTTGATGTGTCCCAGTATTAAGTAGCATGATTTCATTTTGCTTATCTATTACTTTAATTATAATTTCTTTTTTTATATAGACTGACTTGAAAAGAATTTGTAATGTTCCCATAAAATGATCTAATCTTCCACCCGTTGCTCCATAGATATCTATTTCTGTATATCCCTTTTGAATGGCTTGTTCTACGCCTAATGCTAAATCAGTGTCATCTTTTTCAGCTTTAACTGGATGAATATTTAATGTTTTTTTTAAAATTTCTCTTTCTTCATCATTGACGGAGTCAAAATCGCCCACTGAAAAAACAGGTACAATACTTTGTTCAGAAAGAATTAAAGTCCCACGGTCTATTCCGCCCCACGATTCAGTTGATAATTTTGAAAAAATATGAGGGGGTAAATGCCGATCTCCACATAGTAAATTAATTTTCATTATCTCAACCTCTCAATATTTTAGTCACTGTTTTATAATCATCTTGGTTAAAAAAGTATGAACCTGTAACAAAAAGGTTAGCCCCATGTTTTGCACAAATATCTATCGTTTTATCATTTATACCACCATCGACTTCAATATCAAAATTTAAATTAAAAGATGACTTCAAATCATTTAATAACTTAATTTTTGAAGCACACATGTCGATAAATGTTTGTCCACCAAATCCAGGATTAACCGTCATTACTAAAACATAATCCACCATAGAAAGAACAGGTACGACCCTATCTACAGGGGTGCCAGGATTAATTACTACACCTGCTTTTTTATCTAGACTTTTGATAAGTTGAATAGCACGATGAATATGAGGGGTTGATTCAATATGGACTGAAATCATGTCTGCCCCATGTTTTGCAAATGTCTCAATATAGTTTTCAGGATTCTCAATCATGAGGTGTACATCAATTGGTAATTGCGTAGTTGATCTTACTGCATCTAATATGGGTAATCCAATTGATATATTAGGTACAAATTGACCATCCATAACATCAAAATGTAGACCGTCAACGCCTGCTTTTTCTAATAATTGTATTTCCTGTTTTAAATTCAAAAAATCGACTGATAATAAAGAAGGAAAAATGTGTCTCATTAATATCTAACCTTTCTATTCGAAATTTCATTAACTAATTGTAAATAATGTTCATAGCGAAATTGCGCTAAATTATTGTTTTCTAATTGATGTTTAACATTGCATTTAGGTTCTTTAATATGATTACAATTTCTAAATTTACAATCATTTCCAAAAGCATTAATTTCTTTAAAGTAATACTTTACATCATCTTTTTCAATATGATCAAAATCAAGTGCACTAAAACCAGGTGTATCTGCTATAAAACCATTTTCTCTTTCAAATAGTTCTACATGTCTTGTCGTATGTTTACCTCGATTAAGTGATTTAGAAATATCATTGGTTTCAAGATTTAGTTCTGGTTTAAACGTATTTATAAATGTTGATTTTCCAACACCAGATTGTCCACTTAGCACAATTAGACCATTAGGCCAGGTATTCACAATATCAACTTTATCAGTTTCTTTACCTACAAATTGAACAGAATATCCTATTTCCTTATATGTATTTAGTAATGTTTCGATATGACTGATTTGCGTTTCACTAGCAATATCTTTTTTAGTGACTAATATACTAGGAGATAAGTTGTAAGAATGTGCAATCACTAAAAATCTATCTAACAATTGTGTTGAAAAATTAGGTTCAACCGCACTCATTACAATAACCAGACCATCAATATTACTTACTGGAGGACGCTTTAATGCATTGTGGCGTTCATGTACGTGGTGAATATAACCTTCATCTTCATTTTGAATATCAAAGTCAACGATATCTCCTACTACAGGAGAAAATTTTTTCTTTCTAAAAAGACCACGAGGTTTAGTATTATATTTTTTTCCACCTACATCTACTTGATATACTCCACTAATTAATTTAACAATACGTCCTGTTTCCAAATTAACACCTCAAATTAAGTATTTATATTTATATTATTATAGCAAACATAGAATTAATAATATATATTCTATACCATCATCATAAAGATAAGGATAGAAAGACATTAAAATCGCTCAAAAAAGTTAACTTTACATAATAAAATTATAGTTGTTAAAAAGACAATTTCTATATTATTTCAATAGAAATTGCCTTTTAAAATTGACATCATTTATATCATAAAATACATGTTAATGTATAAACAGTAAACGATGCATAACTTATCATTACTATCTTACTCTTGTTCTGATATTTGAAATTTATTCATAGTCAATATCTTTATCTGCAATAACATTGTCATCTACTTCAATCGTATATCCAGCAGAATCACCTTGTTCAATTTTTAATGGAATAGTAATGATCTTATCTTTGTGAATATTGTATGTTTGACTTACCTGTGTACCACTATTATTTTTATCTCTAATATAAATCTTTACCTTTTGACTTTCTCCATCATTTCCAGTATACGGAATATGATAAGTTTCCGTATAATTTTTTACGCTTGTCGTATGATTATCTTTCTTATCATCAGAAGAATCTGAGTCCTTTTTTGAATCTTCTTTTTTATCTTTACCCTTAGAAACCATAAATTCTACTGTACTTCCTTCATTTACTTCAGTCTGCTTTGGAGATTGTGAAATAATGATATCCTTATCTTTAGTATCCCTATTAGTCGTCTTAACTTGTACGTTTAGACCCATCGACTCTAATTCTTTTTTAGCATTTTGATAATTTTTATTTTCATAGTCTTTGACGTAAACTTTTTTTACACCTAACGATTCAGTCAGTACAATATGATGATCGTTAAGTTTCACCGATTCATTAGGGTTAATATTTTGCTTGAAAATATATCCTTTTGGCATTTGACTATTATATTCTTGATTAATTGTCACATGATTTAATTTATGATCTTTAAGTTTTTTTATAGCCTCTTCTTTTTTAATCCCGATCACATTAGGCATATTTATCTTTTCTGGGCCTTTTGATAACACAACATCTACTTTTTCTTGTTGGTTAACACGTTCTCCTGCTTTAGGATTGGAGTTAATAATTTTATTTTCGGGATAGTCATCATTATATTCTCTAGATATATGTCCTATTTCTAAATGCGAAGCTTTTAATACTTTTTCTGCTTCTTTTTCAGTTTTACCCGTTAAATCAGGCATTTCTGTATATTTATCACTAAGCATGCCCCAAGCGATAAACCCAATCAAACTTAATAATAAAAGCGCTAAAATAAAAATAATAGCGAACTTTTTCTTTTTAGAACGTTTTTTACGTTTAGGTGTGTATACATTATTTTCACTTGCTTGAAATTTATGATGATTGATAATAGGAATTTGCATCGTTTGCGCTATATCTTTTTTATGAGTTTCTTCTTCGAGTTTATTTTTTATTTCTTTTTTATCAATGGGTACTGTTTGGGTGGTATCACTTATACGCGTATGCTTTTCTTCATTTAATCTGCTTGTAACAAGCACACTACTCAAATCATTATACATTTCTTCTATCGTTTGATAACGATCTTTAGGATTTTTTTCAGTCGCCTTAAGTACCACATTACTTAAAGATTGTGGAATATTTGGATATTTTTCAGTAATATTAGGAACCGTTTCTTGAATATGTTTAATAGCAATACTTACAGCTGTCTCTCCACTAAAAGGTGGTTCACCAACTAACATTTCATACAACACTATACCAATTGAATAGATATCGGTTGTTTCATTCGTTTTATCTCCTTTAGCTTGTTCTGGAGATAAATATTGAACCGTTCCAAGCACATGATTTGTTTGAGTCATTGATGTCTCACTTAACGCTTTTGCGATGCCGAAATCAAAAATTTTTAAAATTTTATCTTTATTAATTAGCACATTTTGAGGTTTAATATCTCTATGTATAATACGTTGCTCATGCGCTTGTTTTACTCCATTTAAAATTTGCTTAATAAAATCAATAGCTGTTTCTATATTCAATGGACCATGACTATGTATATACTCAGATAGTGTCGGCCCATCAATATATTCCATAATAAGATAGAAATTATCATCATCTTCTTCAACATCATATACTTCCACGATATTTTCATGAACAATTTGTGTAGCACTATTTACCTCTCTGTAGAAACGTTTCATAGTTTCATCTTTTTCGCTTTGGGGAATAGAAATTGCTTTAATAGCCACTTTACGTTCAAGTATAGTGTCTTCAGCAAGATAAACCATACTCATTCCTCCGCCACCAAGTTTATCTAAGAGTTGATAGCGATCATTAATTAGCTTGCCATTCATACATTATTACCCTCAATTTCAGCTAATAGTACACTCACATTATCTTTAGATTGATGATCTAAGGCAGCTTGTATCAGTGCTTCTCCAAGTTCATTTAATGATGTAGACTGATTCATTAACGTTTCTATTTCGTGATTTCTTACATAATCTGACAGTCCATCAGAATTAAGTAATATATAATTATAGTAACTGATGCGTTTTGTAAAAATATCAGGACTTACTCGGCGATCGGTACCCATTACTTTAGTAATTATATTACGTTGAGGATGATTAAACGCTTCTTCTTCAGTAATTTGTCCTGTCATAAGCAAATGATTAACAAATGAATGATCATAGGTAATCTGTTCAATTTCTCTTGAATTAATCACGTATGCTCTAGAATCACCAATATTTGCTACTACAATTTTATTATCAAATATGAGGGCACATACACACGTTGTGCCCATACCACGATATTCTTCATTCGTTGTAGCATATTCAAATAATTCGAGATTAATATCTTTTAATGTTTGACTTAACCATGATTCAGCTCGGTCTAATTCAATAAAATTTTCTTTTTCAAAATAGTCTTGTAATTGATTAGTAACAAATTGACTTGCAACTTCACCTGCTTTATGACCACCCATTCCATCACACAACACTAACAATTGTTGATGTGTTTGGTTATAAAATATACCTCCCGCGTCTTCGTTCTTTTCTCGATGTTGTCCAGTATCTGTGAAAAACTGTGCGTTAAGCATGATGATTACCTCGTTTCTACTTGTCGTTCCTTAGCTCTTAATTGTCCACATGCTGCATCTATATCTGAACCTTGTTCTCTTCTAATTGTTGCATTGATGCCTAAACGTTTCAATTCTTTTTCAAATTTAAAAATATCATCTTTGGGTGTTTTAACATAATTACGTTCAGGAACATGATTGACTGGTATAAGATTCACATGACAGTTTAAATCTTTAATTAAATGTGCTAAATCTCTTGCATGTTCAAGTTGATCATTTACGCCTCCAAACAATCCATATTCAAATGTAATTCGACGATTCGTTTTCTCTTGATAATATTTAATTGCTTCCATTAATTTTCCAACATTATACGCTCTATTAATTGGCATTAATTTTGAACGAATTTCATCTTTAGCAGCATGTAAACTTACTGCAAAATTAATTTGAATTTGTTCATCAGCAAAGTCATAAATACGTGGGATAATTCCTGACGTTGATACTGTAATATGTCGCGCTCCAATGTTTAAACTATTATCATCATTGACTATTTTTAAAAAGTCCATCATTTCATCATAATTTTCGAAGGGTTCACCAATTCCCATAATAACAATTTGTGATACACGTTCATTAGTAGCATCAAGTGCTTTTTGAACTGTAAGTACTTGAGATACAATCTCGCCAGCCTCTAAGTTACGCTTTAAACCACCTAAAGTTGAAGCACAAAATGTACAACCAATTCGACAGCCAACTTGAGTCGTTACACATACAGAATTACCGTAATCGTGTCTCATTAATACCGTTTCAATAGTATAACCATCTTGTAATTCAAATAAAAACTTAATTGTTCCATCTTTACTTTCTTGTTTAACTACGGTAGTTAACGTTGTCATAACAAAGTTATCTTTTAACAATTGTCTTAAGTCTTTAGATAAATTAGTCATCTCATCAATAGTGTCTACACGCTTTTGATATAACCATTCAAAAATTTGTTTAGCTCTAAATTTTTGTTGTCCGTGCTCAACTAACCAATTTTGCATTTCATCATATCTTAACGAATATATTGATTGTTTTTCAAAATTTGGTAAAAATTTATTTTTTTTCTTTTTTTCAGCAGTTATCATCTTAACTTTCCTTTCTTTTTATTTTAGTAATGAAAAAGCCATCTGAATTAAAGTCTTGTGGCAAAATTTGTAGTGTTTTTACTTTTTCACCAGTAATAGGATGCGTTATTAATTCAAATTCAAAATCTTTATTTTCCTTTAAAAATGTATAAATTACATTTTCATTTTCCATTTGTTCAATTGTGCAGGTTGAATAAATAAGTGAACCGCCTGGTTTCAAGTTATGTTTAACATTATCTAATATACTTAATTGAATTTCTACAAGATCATTAATACTATCCTTAGATTGTACATATTTAATTTCAGGCTTATGTTTTAATACACCTAATCCACTACAAGGTGCATCTACTAAAATTTTGTCATATAGTTCTGAATATGGTTTTGTTGCATCATGGTCGAAAGTGGACACATTCTTTAATTTTAACTTTTTGATATTTTCTTTAATTAAACCAATTTTATGCTTATGAATATCTGTAGCATCTACATGGCCAGTGGATGCTAGTAATTCTGCCATATGACAAGCCTTACCGCCAGGAGCACTGCATGCATCTAGTATGGTATCGTCTTTTTGAACATCCATTAAATACCCTACTAACATTGAACTTTTATCTTGGATGGAAATAAGTCCATCTTTAAAAGCTCGAGATTCAATCACTGGTTTACCTGTAAGATGTAAACAATATGGAATGAGTTGATCGATATCCACATGATAGCCTTCTTGTAAAAGCGCCTTACTTATTGTTTCAACATCCGTACGACTTGTATTCACTCTTACTGTACTTGCAGATTGTACTAGAAATGATTTTGCAATCTTATGTGTCGTTTCTATTCCGTAATGTGTAATCCAATGCTCAATAATCCATCTTGGTATACTATACTCAATCGTCATGCGTTGCTTTTCATTCTTAATTGTTTCCAATGTCGGTAAGTCACTTTTAAATATATGACGAAGTATAGCATTAACAATGTTCCCATTATGCTGGCCACCACGACGTTTAGCAATATTAACTGCTTCATTTATAATTGCGTGATTAGGTATTTTATCTAGGAAGACATATTGATATAAACTCATCCATAATAATTGACGTACCCAACCTTTAATTCTAGTCTTAACAAAGGGTTTTAAATAAAAATCTAAAGTCATTTTACGCTTTATTGTTCCATAAACTAATTCTGTAAACAATGCTTTATCGACAGTTGCAATATTATATTGGTTAATGACTTCGTTAATTTTTAAATTGCTATAAGCATTATCGTTTAAAATATCTTGAATAGACTGAAATGCAAGGTCTCTTACTGATTGTGTCATACTAATTTAGTCCCCACTAATGAATCTTGTACACCACTTAAATATTGAGCAACAAGCATTCGTTTTTTCCCAGATAATTGAATATCTGTTAATGCAATAGCATCCAAAGAGCCAGTTCCTACAATAATTGCAGTCTTAGTGATTTCTATAATTTCACCTGGTTCTCCGTTTTTTCCTTTTTCAATATGAGCTTGATATAGTTTTAAATTTTTATTATTCATAGTTGTATAAGCCACTGGCCATGGTGATAATCCGCGAATATGATTGTGTATCTCTTTAGCACTTTTAGTCCAATCGATACGTTCGTCTTCTCTGCTAATATTAGACGCAAACGTTGCTTTTGAATCATCTTGTGGAATACTTTCATTTGAACCATCTATAATAAAAGGTAATGTTTCTTTTAATAAATCTGCACCTAAAAAGCTTAATTTATCGTGCATTGATCCTACATTATCATCATCTTCAATGTCGATGGCCTTTTGAGAAATAATATTACCTGCATCTAACTTTTTCACCATATACATGATTGTAATACCCGTTTGTACTTCCCCATCTATAATGGCTTGGTGAATAGGTGCTCCACCGCGATATTTTGGTAATAATGAGGCATGTACATTTACAGCACCTAACTTAGGGAGCTTTAATAGACTTTCAGGTAATAATTGTCCAAATGCTGCCGTTACAATTAAATCAGGATTTAAATCCATAAGTTCATTTAACTCATTAGAATCTTTTAACTTTTCAGGTTGATATACTGGAATGTGGTATGTTTCTGCCACTTTCTTTACAGGAGGAGGCGTTAATACACGCTTACGTCCTACTGGTCTGTCTGGTTGAGTAACTACTGCGATGACTTCATGTTCAGCGATTAACATCTCTAGTACTTTTGTTGAAAAATCTGGTGTTCCCATAAAAATTATCTTACTCATTGTCAAAATATGCCTCCACTTCTTTTTCAGTCAATATTTTTATAGCACGTTCGGTAAATGGAATACCATCTAATTGATCAATGATGTGTAGTATCATCCTAGCTACATCATCATAAGCAGTTAATTCAATCTCGTGACCTTCTAAATCATTTGCTTCTACAGTTATCATTTTACTACGTTCTACCTCACCAAATACATTAGGAAGATTAACCGAACCTTCTAAGTCAATGATTTTCTCATTAGATTCTGTTTTGATTTTAGGATTGATTAATTGCAAAAGTCCTTCTGCTTCCATGTCAATCATAGCAACACGTTGACTTACACCAATTTGTGGCGCTGATAAAGCTGATGCTTCTTCAGAATATAAAGTGTCTTCAATATCTAATAATAAACGTTTTAAATTTTCATCAAAAGTTGTTATCTTTTTTGCTTTTTTAAATAAAACAGGATGAGTCGATGGAACTAATTTCTTTATTGCCACTTAGAACGCCTCCCGAAAAAAATTCATCATATTATTATAACGTAATTCAAATTAAAATGCGACCTTAGTCTTACCTTCACTCTTCTTAGATAACTTTAATTGCTTTTAATTTTTTTCATATCTAAAATAATCATGAAGACATTAATATATTAAATAGACTAAGGAGGTATAAAGAATGGAAGTCAATAAAGTGATTTACATTATCCTAGCTGTCTTTTTAGGTGGCTTTGGCGTACACAAATTTTATGCTGGTAAAATGATGTCTGGTCTTCTTCATTTATTATTTTGTTGGACAGGAATTCCTCATATTATTGCAATCATCAGTGCGATTCTGACATTACTAAGACCAGCAGATGAAAATGGAAACGTAACAATGTAACCTGTAAATACAAAAAGAGTTACACCACGTAGCTAAACGCAAATGGTGCAACTCTTTTTTTACATTAATATTTGAGGATTGATATCAATCTTTAATGATAATTTATCTTTAATATATGCTTCATGATAATAATCATCTAAGTACTGTAATGCATGAATTAATTCTGGCTCTCGCTTGTATTTAACCAATATTTGAAAACGATGTTCGTTATTAATTCTAGCAATTGCCGCTGGAGAAGGTCCAAGTACGAGTGCTCTTTCTGAAAGATGTTGCAGTAAAATTTGATGTACATGTTTAGCAGCTTCCATTACTTTTTTCATATTTTTATGCGCAATAGTAAAATTAATTAAATAATAATAAGGTGGATATTTACCTAATTTTCTAAATTGCATTTCTTTATGATAAAACGTTAAATAATCATTTTTTTGAACATCTTCTATTGCATAATGAGTTGGATTATATGTTTGAATAATCACTTTACCGGGTTTTTCATGACGACCAGCACGACCTGAAACTTGTGTAAGTAACTGATACGTTCTTTCACTCGCTCTAAAGTCGGGCAAATTTAACATTGTGTCGGCATTAAGCACACCAACTAATGTTATATTTGGATAATCTAAACCTTTTGCAATCATTTGTGTGCCTAATAAAATATCGCCTTTTCCATTTTCAAAATCAGTCAATAGCTTTTCATGTGCACCTTTTCTTGACGTCGTATCTACATCCATACGAATAATACGTGCCTCTTCAAATTCTTGTTGTAAAATTTCTTCTACCCTTTGTGTACCTGTTCCAACCTGTCTGATATGTGGGCTTTCACAATTAGGACACAGGTTAGGAGGCAAGTCTTGATAGCCGCAATAGTGGCATTTTAGTTGGTCTGTCGTCTTATGATAAGTTAACGAAATATCGCAATGTGGACATTGTGGGACATATCCACAATCTCGACATAACATAAACGAAGCATAACCCCGTCGATTTAAAAATAAAACGATTTGTTCATTTTTATTCAGTCTATCTTGAATCGCTTGTCTTAATTCTTCAGAGAACATGGAACGATTACCTGAACTTAGTTCTGCTCTCATATCAATGATATCTATTGAAGGTAAAGCTTGTTGATTCACTCTTTCAGGTAAAGTAAGTAATTGATATACATTTTTTTCTGCCCGTGCATAAGATTCAAGACTTGGTGTCGCACTTCCTAATATTAATGGGCATTGATGAAATTGACTTCTCCATTCTGCTATGTCTCTAGCATGATAACGTGGATAATCTTCTTGTTTATATGTTGATTCATGTTCTTCATCAATAATAATAATGCCTAAGTTTTTAAATGGTGCAAAGATACTTGATCTAGCACCTACACTTACACGTGCTCTGCCATCTCTAATTTTTTGCCATTCATCATATCGTTCACCATTTGACAAACCTGAATGTAAGACAGCTACATCATCACCAAAACGTCGCTTAAAGCGTAAAACCATTTGTGGTGTCAGCGCAATTTCTGGAACAAGCATCATGGCTTGTTTATCCTTTTTTAATACTTCTTCAATGGCTTGCAAGTAAACTTCAGTTTTTCCTGAACCTGTGACGCCGTGTAATAAAAATGTACGTTGTGCATTGTGATCTATTTTTTCTTTAATTTGTTGAAATGCATCATTTTGAGCAGAGGTTAACGTTCGTTTTTCTTCTTTTTCAAAGATACGATTTGCAAAAGGATCTCGTTCAATTTCTGCATCATATTTTTCTAGGAAACCTTTTTTAACGAGACCATCTATACTTGATTTAGAAAATCCCATATCTTCAAGTTCTTTTAAAAATACATTTCTATGATGTTCTTCTAAAAGATAAGCATACACATCATATTGTTTTAATTTCTTTTCTAGTAAAGCTAATATATCATCTGGATTGTATCCTTCAACAACTCGTACTGCACGCTGTGTTTTTCTTTTTGTATGTTGAGATAATATTGTTTCTTCTTCTATTAAGTGTTGTTCCAGTAAACGATTTAATAGATTTAAATGATTATTTTTTTGCGCATCTTTATACTTATAATATCCGTTGTTATCAAAGTATTTTAATATATCATCTTCAATATCATTGTGACGGACTATTTTAAATACTTTAGTATATTTTGCTTTAATCGCACTTGGAAGCATTGCTTCTAACACAGAAATACGTTTTGAAATATGATAATGACTCAACCATTTACTTAATTGAATAAGTTCAGGTGTTAATTCTGGTCGAATATCTCGAATTTCTTTAATTGCTTTCAATCTATCTATATTGACATCTTCACTTGGTTGTTGTTGTATATCCATAACATATCCTTGAATTGTGCGTGGACCAAACGGTACAACAACTCTTACACCCACTTTTATAAAATCTTTTAAATGGTCAGGTATGAGATAATCGAATTTAAAATCAACACTCTTAGAAGGAATATCTACAATGACCTTCGCAATCATTATTGCCACCTAGTTTCCAGTTCATCTAAAATTTGTTGTGCAAGTTGCACTTTCTTTCCTTTTTTTATATTAATACGTTGTCCATCTTTAAAGTGCATAGTGAGTTCATTATCATCAGATTGAAATCCAATGGTTTGATCTCCTACATTATTCGAAATAATGACATCAGCATTTTTACGTTTTAATTTATCTTGTGCATAAGCATTAATATTTTGGGTTTCAGCTGCAAATCCGACCAAGTATTGATGCGTTTTATGTTCACCTAAATATTTCAAAATGTCTTTTGTTCGTTTAAAAGTGACAGAAAGATTGCCATCTTGTTTTTTCATTTTATGATTCAATACATCGGCCGGCGTATAATCTGAGACGGCTGCTGCTTTAACAACAATATCTTGTTCTTCATATCGACTTATAACTGCATTAAACATTTCTTCTGCACTTTCTACATGAATGACTTCTACATTCTCTGGATTATCAAGTTGCGTTGGTCCTGCCACAAGCGTCACCTTTGCACCTCTTTTAGCTAAAGCTTCTGCAATTGCATACCCCATTTTTCCAGAGGAACGATTAGATACAAACCTTACTGGATCAATCACTTCAATTGTAGGGCCTGCAGTAACTAAAGCATGTTTCCCTTCAAAAGAAGTATGAGATCTATGTGATAGTTTATTCTTATTTTTAAAATAATCATTGATTATTTTGACAATTTGAAGAGGCTCCTCCATACGTCCCTTTGCAATGTACCCACATGCTAAAAAACCATCTCCAGGTTCAATAAAACGATATCCATCGTCTTTTAACACAGAAATATTATGTTGCGTACGTTTATTTTCATACATATGAACATTCATAGCTGGAGCAATAAATTTAGGGATTTCTGTAGCAAGTAGCGTTGATGTGACGATATCATCAGCAATGCCTACACTTAATTTGGCAATAGTATTAGCAGTAGCAGGTGCAACAACGATGCAGTCTGCCCAATCACCTAATGCTACATGTTGAATTTCTTCAGGATTTTCTTCAATAAATGTATTGGTATATACAGGGTTTCTACTAATGGCTTGAAAGGCTAAAGGTGTAACAAATTCTTGTGCATGATTCGTGAGCATTACTCTTACATCATAATTCGCTTGAGTAAGTTTACTAGTTAAATCAATTGCTTTATAAGCAGCAATGCCTCCTGTAACAACTAATAGAATGTTCTTCATGATTCGACTCCTTTAGTTATATTTATAGTCTTCACTTTTAAATTTATTATACACAACTAAGATGAAAAACTAAAAACACGGGAGTAGAACAGATTTTTAATTCACTGTTCTACTCCCGCAAGATTAACTGATTCTAAAAACGCTTATATAAGTATATTTTCAATTGAATCAGAGATTGCAAAAATGTTTAAAAGTCTGAAACACATGATAACTTATATTTCAGAACAACATCTTAACTGATAACGAAATAATTTTATTTATGCTTGAAATTCTTCAGGTACAACAGGTGAAATTTTTCCGCTTGCGATTTCTTCTAGTGCTTCACCTACAGGTTTTGCTGAATGATAACCATTTAGTAATGCAGTTTCAGGCTTTTCGTCTAATTCACGTGCACGTTTAGCAGCTGTTGTTGCAATTAAATATTTTGAATTAATTTGTGATTGTAATTGATTTAACGGTGGGTTTAACATTATTTTTTTGCCTCCAATAACATTTTTCTATATATCGCTTCAACGCGTTCTCTTTTTAAGTGCTCGGCTTCTACAATTGATTGAATTCTTTCTTTAGCTAAATGAACTTCATCATTAACAACGACATAATCGTAAAGATTCATCATTTCTACTTCTTTACGTGCTTCATTTACTCTGCTTTGAATCTTTTCATCTGTTTCTGTACCGCGACCAATAAGACGTTCTTTCAAATGATCTAAGCTTGGCGGTGCAAGAAAGATAAATAATGCGTCAGGAAATTTTTTTCTTACTTGTTTCGCACCTTCAACTTCAATTTCTAAAAATACATCATGACCTTCAGCCATTGTATCTTTAACATATTGTACGGGTGTCCCATAGTAATTTCCTACATATTCGGCATATTCAATAAATTGATCTTCTTGAATTAATGCTTCAAATTCTTCTTTCGTTTTAAAAAAGTAATCTACACCGTTAACTTCTCCTTCTCGCATTTGACGCGTAGTCATCGAGATTGAGTATTTATATGATGTAGTTGGATCGTCAAATATCTCTTTACGAACAGTTCCTTTACCTACTCCTGAAGGACCTGAAAGAACAATTAGTAATCCTTTTTCATTATCCATGCCTTACGACCTCTCTAAGCTATTCTTCTATTATTTAAATATGATATCACATTGTTGTTTACATTGTATAGAGTGTACTAGGATAAACTTAACTCATGACGCTCTATTGTTACCATGTTACAATATAATGAATGACAAAACTGAAGGTGGAAAAAAATTATGGCTTATGATGGCTTATTCACAAAAAAGATAATAGAATCACTACAATTTTTAGTAACAGGTAGAATTCACAAAATTAATCAACCTGAAAATGACACGATCATTATGATTATTCGTCAAAATCGTAAAAACCATCATCTATTATTATCCATTCATCCCAACTTTTCAAGAATGCATCTCACCAATAAAAAGTACGACAATCCCTTTGACCCACCAATGTTTGCACGTGTCTTTCGTAAGCATTTAGAGGGAGGTATTGTTAAATCAATACGACAAATAGGTAATGATCGTAGAGTAGAAATTGACATTGAAAGTAAAGATGAAATTGGCGATACGATATATCGAACAGTGATATTGGAAATTATGGGTAAACATAGTAATTTAATACTAGTAGATGATCAATATAAAATTATAGAAGGCTTTAAACACTTGACGCCAAATACAAATCAGTATCGTACAGTGATGCCTGGTTTCAAATATGAAGCTCCTCCTACTCAAAACAAACGAAATCCATATGATATTTCAAGTGATGAGGTGCTCAAATTCGTTGACTTTAATGCCGGAAAAATTGCTAAACAATTACTCAATGCGTTTGAAGGCTTTAGTCCTCTAATTACAAATGAAATTACAAATCGTTACCCATTTATGAATCAAGATACGCTTCCTCAAGCTTTTGAAGAAGTCATTGACCAAACATTAAAAGTACCCGTGCCAGTATTTCATAAAAATCATGAAACAGGTAAAGAAGATTTCTATTTTATGAAATTAAAACAATTCTCGGATGATATTGTTATCTATGATTCTTTACATGATTTATTAGATCGTTATTATGATGCTAGAGGTGAGCGAGAGCGTGTAAAGCAACGTGCGAATGATTTAGTACGCTTCGTACAACAACAATTACAAAAATATCAACACAAGTTAAGTAAACTTATAGACGAATACGAAAGTGCTAAAGATAAAGATACACAACAATTATACGGTGAACTCATTACTGCTAATATTTATCGTATTCAACAAGGTGACGCGTCTATAAACGTTCTAAATTATTATACTAATGAAGAAATAACGATTCCATTAGACCCTACTAAATCACCATCTGTGAATGCTCAATACTACTATAAGCAATATAACCGAATGAAGACACGAGAAAAAGAACTCGATCTTCAAATTGCTCTTACACGTGAAAATATTGACTATTTTGCCAATATTGAACAGCAATTAGAACATATTACAGTTGATGAAATTGATGACATTCGTGATGAATTAGCAGAACTAGGATTTATGAAACAACGTAAAAATACTAAAAAGAAAAAACAAGATAAAATCCATTTACAAACATATATATCTTCAGATGGTGACACGATTTTAGTAGGTAAAAATAATAAGCAAAATGATTATTTAACAAATCGTAAAGCTCAAAAATCACATCTATGGTTCCACACTAAAGATATTCCAGGTTCGCATGTTGTCATTTTAAATGATGCACCGAGTGAGACTACGATAAAAGAGGCAGCAATGCTTGCGGGCTATTTCTCTAAAGCTGGAAATTCTGGTCAGATACCGGTAGACTATACAGAAATTAAAAATGTCCATAAACCTTCTGGCGCTAAACCAGGATTTGTCACATATGATAATCAAAAAACGTTATATGCAACACCTGATTATGACCAAATCCAGCATATGAAGCAGGATAAAAATTAAAAAAATAAAAATCCGTAGATGCTTTTTTCAAGTCATCTACGGATTTTATATATCATAGCGTCTATTTTTCTGGTAATGCAAGTTGGAAACTTACTCCAAATTTATCTTGCACCCATGCAAACTCACGAAATGGTGGCATAGGAGTTTTAGGCATAAGTATAGCGCCTTCTTTTTTTAGACCATTAAATAAACGTTCCATTTCCATAACATCTTCAACAGTGACATATAAAGAGATGGAAGGATTCATTGGTAATTCTTCACCATTATCGGCATCTATCGCCATGAAGACTTGACCATTTAATGTGAAAATAGAATGTTGAACTGTCCCAGGTTCTCCAGGACCGTCTTCTCCGTATTTTACCATTGTTAAAATCTCACTGTTTTTAAATAAGCTCGTATATAAATTGACTGCTTCTTCAGCCTGATTATTAAACATTAAAAATGGTGTCACTTTAGGTATTTCCATTGTAATCCTCCTATAATTTATAATTAATGTCTATTTTAAACTATTTTTAAAAATAATAAAAAGTTAGCTATTAAGAACTTTGAATTAAAAGTAGCTTTAATTTTGAAAACTTTCCATAAACAGTTAAAATTAAATAAAAGTATAATAGGAGGCACTTAATATGATGCATTATATTCTACCACTATTAGCAATGGTCATCGTTTTATTAATCGGATGGGTGTTAATTAAAATCTTTATACGTTAAGTTAATTATAGATTGATATAAAAAGATACATATAAACATGTTGATTCATTATTTATATGTATCTTTTTTCTATATTTAGATTTTATCTTTTTGACGTAAACGTGCTTTGGCTTTTTTAAAGAAGTCACTTGTATGCTCAAAAGATTCCATTTGTGCGTGATGCATATGTTTAATACTTTCTTTAATAGTTAATACATGTGCTGTTTGTTTAAATTCTTTTTCACTGTATAAAAATTGATTCACATGTTTTAAATGATTATAAAATGCATTATTATCTTTGTCTTTAGCCAACTTTATCACCCTTTAAGCGATACTTAGAGATTATCGCGCCAATCCACTAATGTTTGAATATCATTTTCTGAAATTTTGCCTTCTTCTTTAGCTACTTCAATAAGTTCATTATAATTACTTAGCGTATAGAATGGTAGATTCGCTTGTTTGAACATGTCGTCTGCTTTAGCTAGACCATAAGTAAAGATTGCAACTACACCTACGACTTCAGCCCCTGCTTCTTTTAAAGCTTCCACTGCAGTAATTGATGACCCCCCTGTTGAAATTAAATCTTCAACGACAACGACTTTTTTATTTTTACTTTGTGCGCCTTCAATTTGATTTTGTTTACCATGACTTTTACTTTTAGATCGTACATAGTTCATTGGTAAGTTTAGTTTTTCAGAAATATAAGCAGCATGTGGAATACCAGCAGTGGCTGTTCCTGAAATAACCTCTACATTACCAAAATGTTCTGTAATAAGTTCACTTAATCCATCACGAATGTCTTGACGTACTTTAGGGTAACCTAATGTAATACGATTATCACAATAGATAGGTGATTTTATGCCTGAACTCCATGTGAATAAGTCATTGGGTGATAAACTTACTGCTTCAATATCTAATAATGATTTTGCTATGTGTTTTGACATATTAACCTAACCAACTTTCCTTTATTTTTGTATAACTCTCTTGTGGATGCTCACTTTGAGTTATTGGGCGACCCACTACAATGTGAGTTGAACCTAATTGTTTCGCGTCTTCTGGAGTTGTAATACGTTTTTGATCATTCACCGCTGCACCTTTAGGTCTGATACCAGGCGTCACTTTTAAAAATTCAGAACCCAGGGACTTTGTCAGTAATTTAGCTTCTAATGGCGAACATACTACGCCATCTAATCCTGACTCTTGCGCTAATTTTGCATAATTCAACACTGCTTCTTCAATAGACGTTTGGATATTTTGTTCTTGATGAAGCATTTCTTCAGTCGTTGATGTTAATTGAGTCACTGCTATTATTTTAGTAGTTTCATTATATTTACGTAACCCTTTTACAGCATGTTTCATCATTTCAGTTCCACCAGCAGCATGCACGTTAACTAAATCAACATTTAACTTACCTAAACCCTCCATAGCTTTTTGAACTGTATTAGGAATATCGTGTAACTTAAGGTCTAAAAATATATCATGTCCACGTTCTTTTATTTTCTTAATTAAAGCTGGTCCAGTTTGATAATATAATTCCATTCCTACTTTTACAAAAAGTGGTTCATCAAATTGATCTAAAAAATCAAGAACATGATTCTCAGAATCAAAATCTAAAGCTATAATTGGTAAATCTCTCATTCATTAAACTCCTTTAAATAACTCACTTTTATTTTAAAAAGAAGCGACTTGTGCTTAAACATAAAGCAAGTTAACACATAAGTCGCTTATAATTATGGCATTACATATTTCTCATTGAAAATGTCATACTTTCAATGACATTTGTTAATGCACTTGCAGTATCTAATGAAGTTAAACATGGCACTCCGTTTTCTACAGTAGTACGTCGAATTTGGAAGCCATCTCTTTCAACTTCTTTACCTTTTGTCATTGTGTTAATAACAATTTGTACATCCCCATTTTGAATACGTGTTAATAAATCATCTTCTCCACCGATTTTACCCACAACTTCAACAGGGATATTGTGCGCTTCTAATTTTTGTGCAGTACCTTGTGTAGCTAAGATTTTATAACCTACTTCATTTAAACGGTGAGCAATATCAACGATTTCTTCTTTATCTTTATCGCTTACTGTCATTAATACTGTACCATGATCTTTTACTTCTACCCCACTACCTGTTAAACCTTTATATAAAGCTTTTTCAAGTGTTAAATCTTTACCCATCACTTCACCGGTAGATTTCATTTCAGGTCCAAGTGTAATGTCAACATTTTTTAATTTATTAAAACTAAATACCGGTGCTTTAACAAACACACCCTCTGAATATGGTTGAATACCTTGTTGATAGCCTAAATCTTTAAGCTTTGTGCCCATTATCGCTTGCATGGCAAGTTGTGCCATTTGAATATCAGTAATTTTACTTAAGAAAGGCACTGTACGACTTGCACGTGGGTTAACTTCTAATACATACACACCATCATGTGCAATAACGAATTGAATATTGATGAGTCCTACAATGTTTAATCCTTTAGCTAATTTAATTGTATAATCTTCGAGTGTTTTTATTTCTTCATCGCTCAATGTTTGTGGTGGATACACTGCAATTGAATCACCGCTATGAACACCTGCACGTTCAATATGCTCCATAATACCAGGAATAATAACTGTTTCACCATCAGAAATTGCATCGACTTCTATTTCTTTACCTGTTAAATATCTATCCACTAATACTGGATGTTCTGGACTTGCTTTAACAGCTTGCTCCATATAATTTTCTAATTCTGCATCACTATTTACAATCTCCATGGCACGACCACCTAATACATAAGAAGGTCTTACAACTACTGGATAACCAATTTCACGTGCATTTTCTAATGCTTCTTTAGGAGAAGTTGCTGTTTTACCTTTAGGTTGTGGAACATCAATTTTTCTTAAAAGTGCTTCAAATTCTTTTCTATCTTCTGCACGATTTAAATCTTCTAGTGATGTTCCTAAGATTTTCACACCATGTTTAGCTAATTTATCAGCTAAATTGATTGCTGTTTGACCGCCAAATTGAACTACTACACCTTTAGGTTGCTCTAAATTAATAATATTCATTACATCTTCTTCAGTTAGCGGTTCAAAATATAATTTATCTGAAATTGAAAAGTCTGTTGATACTGTCTCTGGATTATTATTAACAATAATCGCTTCATATCCGGCATTTTGAATTGCCCAAACGGCATGTACTGTCGCATAATCAAACTCTACACCTTGTCCGATACGTATTGGTCCAGAACCTAATACTAAAATTTTCTCTTTATCTGTAACTACAGATTCATTTTCTGTTTCATATGTTCCGTAATAATATGGTGTAGATGATTCAAATTCTGCTGCACACGTGTCTACCATTTTATATACAGGTTTAATATCATTATCTTGACGTAATTGATATACTTCTTCTTCTGTCATATCAAAGCGATGAGCAATCACTTTATCACTGAAACCATAATCTTTTGCATATTTAAGATATTCTAAGTCTCCTGGATGCGCTTTAAGTTCATGTTCAATATGAATAATATTAAGGAATTTATTTAAGAAGAAATAATCAATTTTAGTCATGTCATGAATTTCTTGTAATGATGTGCCACGTCGAATCGCTTCACCAATAAAGAATAAACGCTCATCATCTTGATGACTGATACGTTCTTTAATGTAATCTAAGTCATAATTTTCACCATTTGGTAAACCAAGATGATGAACACCATATTCTAATGAACGAATCGCTTTTAATAATGATTCTTCATATGTACGACCAATAGCCATCACTTCACCAGTAGCCTTCATTTGCGTTCCTAATTCACGTTCCCCTTTTTCGAATTTATCAAATGGAAAACGTGGAATTTTTGAAATGACATAATCAAGTGTTGGTTCAAAAGCAGCATAAGATGTTCCAGTTATAGGATTTAGCATCTCATCTAATGTTAAACCAACCGCAATTTTAGCCGCCAATTTAGCAATTGGATAGCCTGTTGCTTTTGATGCTAGTGCAGATGAACGAGACACACGTGGATTAACTTCAATGATGTAATAATTTAAGGAATATGGATCTAAAGCCAGCTGTACATTACAACCACCTTCAATACCTAAAGCACGAATCACTTTAAGCGATACATCACGTAACATTTGGTATTCAACATCTGATAGTGTCTGACTAGGAGCTACAACCACTGAATCTCCAGTATGGATACCTACTGGGTCAATATTTTCCATATTACATACTACAATGGCATTGTCATTTTTATCACGCATAACTTCATATTCAATTTCTTTATATCCTGCTATTGATTTTTCAATTAAACATTGAGTCGCTGGACTATAATGTAATCCATTACTTACAACTTCTTTTAATTCTTCATCATTATGACAGATACCACCACCAGTACCTCCCATTGTAAAGGCAGGGCGTACAATTAATGGATATCCCACTTGTTCTTTGAATGCAAATGCTTGTTCCACAGTATTTACTATATCACTTTCAGGTACTGGAACATCTAAATCATTCATCAATGATCGGAATAATTCTCTATCTTCTGCTTGTTGTATAGATTCTAATTTTGTACCTAATAACTCTACATTATTTGCTTTTAATACACCGCTATCATGTAATTGTATTGCCATATTCAAACCTGTTTGTCCACCTAATGTAGGTAATAATGCATCAGGTTGTTCTTTACGAATGATACGTGCAATAAAGTCATGAGTTAAAGGTTCAATATATACTTTATCTGCAATTTCTTTATCAGTCATAATGGTTGCAGGATTTGAGTTCACTAAAATAACACGGTATCCTTCTTCTTTTAAAGCAAGACACGCTTGTGTTCCAGCATAGTCAAATTCTGCAGCTTGTCCAATAATAATAGGACCTGAACCAATTACTAAAATCGTTTTAATATCGTCACGTTTAGGCATTCGTTTTACTCTCCTTTTTATTATCTTTAAAATCTCTCATCATATCTAAGAACTCATCAAATAAGTAATTTGAGTCACTTGGGCCTGGTCTTGCCTCTGGATGATATTGCACTGAAAAGGCTGGTAATGTTTTATGTCTTAATCCTTCAACCGTACCATCATTTAAAGCAATATGTGTCACTTCTAAACCTGTATTTTTTAAAGAATCTTTATCAATAGCATAACCGTGATTTTGACTTGTGATATCTACTTTACCTGTGCGTAAATCTTTTACAGGATGATTCGCACCACGATGTCCGAACTTCATCTTAAATGCTTTGGCGCCTTGAGATAATGCAAATAACTGATGACCAAGACAAATACCAAAGAATGGTATATTTCCTAAAACACCTTTAATCATATCTAAAGCAACATCAACTTCTTCTGGATCTCCAGGTCCATTTGAAAGCATGACACCATCTGGTGACATTGCTAATATTTCCTCTGCTGAAGTATCATAAGGTACTACAGTAACATTACATCCTCTTGAATTAAGCTCTCTAACAATATTTTGCTTTTTACCAAAGTCTAATAACACGACGCTTAAATCTGAACCTGTTGATACATACGGTGTTTTTGTTGACACAGTAGTCACCTCATCACGAGGTAACTCTGCAGTTTTTAAGTTAGCTGCAAGCGATTCAATTTCCTCTTTATTGTCGGTAAATCCTGCTTTTAATACACCATATTTTCTAATTTTTCTAGTAATACTACGCGTATCTACCCCTGAAATACCAGGAATATGATATTGAACAAGCACTTCATGTAATGTTTTTTGTTTTCTAAAATTACTTGGATGCGTACTTGCTTCCTTAACTACTACCCCATTTAATGTAGGTGTAAGTGATTCAAAATCGTCTCTATTAATACCATAATTTCCAATTAAAGGATAAGTAAATGTAACAATTTGACCAGTATATGATGGATCAGAAATCGTTTCTTGATATCCAGTCATCGCTGTATTAAATACAATTTCACCGATTGATAATTGATCTGACCCTAATTTATATCCTTCATAATATGAACCATCTTCAAATACGAGATATCTACGTTCAAACATTTTACTTGTCCTCCTTAAATTTAACTTCACCCTCAACCATTGTTAAAACAGGGTTACCATATACTTTATATCCTATAAATGGTGTATTATCTGCTTTAGATAAGAAATCTTCACCACGAATTTCTCTTTCTTCATCTAAATTGATAATTGTTAAATCTGCATAGCTGCCTTCTTCTAATTTTCCATAAGGTAAATCAAATATTTGTGCTGGCTTAATTGTTAAGTAATCAACAAGTTGTTGTAATGACCAGTCTCCTTTTTTAACAAAATGAGTATATAATAATGGGAAGGCCGTTTCACTTCCTACAATACCAAATGGTGCTTTTGTCATTGGCTGAGCTTTTTCTTCTTTGGCATGAGGCGCGTGATCTGTAGCAATACAATCAATGGTACCATCTAGTAATCCTTCTAATAATGCATCTCTATCTTCTTTACTTCTTAATGGTGGATTCATTTTAAAAATGGCATTATCGCCTGGAACATCATCTTCAGTTAATAACAGATGATGTGGTGTCACTTCAGCTGTAACATGAATGCCTGCTGCTTTAGCATCACGAATTGCTCTTACACTTTCTTTTGTTGAAACGTGGCACACGTGATAGTGACAATTAGCTGCTTCTGCTAATAAAACGTCTCGTGCAATTTGTACAGATTCACAAATATTTGGAATGCCAGGAATACCTAATTCTTCACTACGTTTACCTTGATGCATTGCACCACCATAAATTAAGCTATTATCTTCACAATGAGCAACAACTGCTTTATTTAATTTTGCTGCTTGTTGCATCGCTTCATACATCATTGCTGATTCCTGAACACCCACACCATCATCTGTAAATGCAAATGCACCCTCTTTTGCAAGTGCTTCAAAATCAACATGCTCTTTACCAGCTTGACGAATGGTAATTGATGCATAAGGCAAGACACGGACTTGTGCATTTTCTTTAATTAATGATTGCAACTGATCCATGTGTTCTACTGTATCAGGTACAGGACGTGTATTAGGCATTGGACATACTGTTGTAAATCCTCCACGTGCAGCTGATTTTGTTCCAGTTTCAATTGTTTCCTTATGTTCCCCACCTGGTTCTCTTAAATGTACATGCACATCTACTAGACCTGGTGCTACAAATTGACCATTTGCATCAATGACTTCAGTACCTTCATCAATATTAATATTTTCATTCATTTCCTTGATATATTGTCCATCAATTAAAATTGACGTTGATTTAAGTTCACCATTGTCTAAAATTTTAGCATTTTTTATAAGTTTCATAATTATTCTCCTTTTCATGATAAAAGTTTATCTATTACAGCCATTCTTAAATACATTCCATTTTCCATTTGTTTAAAGATTCTTGACTTAGGTGCTTCAACTAGTTCACTATCGATTTCTACGCCACGATTTACTGGAGCAGGATGCATCACTATCGCATCCTCTTTTAAACGACGATACCTTTCTTTAGTTAACCCATATTGTTCATGATAATGATCAGCTTTAAAGTTTGCTTCATCAGTAATACCATGTCTTTCATGTTGAACTCTTAAAAGCATAATAATATCAACTTTATTAATCACATCATCAATATTTACATAAGGAGCATCTAATGTTTCATCTACCCATTCATTTGGACTTGAGAACATCACCTTAGCACCAAGCGAGGTTAAACTTGTATAATTACTTCTCGCTACACGAGAATTTTTAATATCTCCACATATTAAAATATTTAATCCTTCAAATGTTTCATATTCTTCATAAATCGTCATTATATCCAATAAGCTTTGAGTAGGATGCTGACCACTACCATCTCCAGCATTTGCAATCGGAATATTTAAATTTTCTAGTTCTTCGTAATATGCATTTTGAGGATGTCTAATAACTAATAAATTGACGCCAATACTCTCTAACGTTTTACAAGTGTCATAAAGCGATTCCCCTTTTTGTACTGAAGAAGTACTTGTTTCAAAGTTAACTTGTTTCAATCCAAGATTAAGTTCAGCTACTTCAAAACTGCATTTTGTGCGTGTTGAATTTTCAAAGAATAAGTTAGATACATATTTCCCTTCATACTGAGGGACAGTTTCTTTTCCTGATTTAAAACGACTCGCTGTTTGAATAAGATTAAAAATATCATCGTTTGTTAAATATTCCATTGAAAATAAATGTTCCATGACGTGCCTCCTAAAAGATCCTCTTTTATTTAATGTCTGATTCTTCTTTTTCTTTTGGCAAAATAAGATTTAATATGATTCCTGATAATGCTGCTAAAGCCATGCCTTCAATTTGTAGGTTCACACCAAGACTTTTTAAATTGATAAGTAAATTTCCAATACCGACTACTAGTACTACTGACGCAATAACTAAATTACGATTACTAGCAAAATCAACACGACTTTCTACCAACATTCTAAGTCCACTTGCTGCAATAATACCGAATAATAAGATAGATACACCACCCATCACTGGTGTAGGAATTGATGAAATTAATGCTGAGAACTTACCTATAAATGATAAGATAATTGCAATCACTGCTGCACCACCAATGACATAAATACTATATATTTTTGTAATTGCGAGCACACCAATATTTTCACCATAAGTTGTACTAGGCGGTCCTCCAATAATACTAGCAAACATTGTTGAAACGCCATCACCTATAATTGAACGATGTAAACCAGGATTTTCAAAGAAATTACGTCCTACAATTTTATTAATCACCATTTGATGACCAATATGTTCACTGACTGTTACAAATACTATAGGCAACATGACTAAAATAAGTCCGATATGTATCGATGGAACATAATCTTTAAATGGTAAATATATATCTGGAAAATCTAGCCAACTGGCTTTAGCAATTGGTTTGAAATTAACAATGCCTACAAAAATTGACACAATATAACCTACAATAATTCCTATTAACACAGGAATAAGTGAAAGGAAACCTTTAAAAAATCCTTGAACAATAATAGTTACTAGTAAGGTTACTAATGCGACTAATAAATAGCTTAAATTGTAACCCTTCATATCTCCTGAATTCTCATACATTGCCATGTTTACTGCTGTTGGTGCGAGACTTAATCCAATGACCATAATAACTGGACCAACAACAACTGGTGGTAAAAGATGCATCAACCAACCGGTACCACTTAATTTTATGAAAATACCAATAATGATATACATTACGCCACTAGCAAATAATGCGACAAGCATATCTCCTAAACTGTGCGTACTTAACCCCGTAATAATTGGAGTAATAAATGCAAAGCTTGAACCTAAATAGGCAGGTATTTTTGCTTTAGTAATTAATATGTATAGTAATGTTCCTATACCCGATGCTAATAATGCAGCAGAAATAGGTAACCCTGTTAAAAATGGAACAAGGACAGTTGACCCAAACATTGCAAATAGATGTTGTAAGCTTAAAAACGCCCATTGTGCTGGTTTTGGTTTATCTTTTACATCTAGTACTGGTTTGACAGTACGTTCAAACATTTGCTCATTTTCCATGAAATGTTCTTCCTTTCTAAAAAAGTCTCTTTACACTATGGTAAAGAGACTAAAATAAATTAATGAAATATTATAAAAAGCTTCTTTAAGTTTTTTATAACATGACATAGGAAAAGTATTTAATTTAAGTGAGACATATCATCTATCCATTTAATAAATACATTACACGCTCACCATTACATACTTCACCTTTTTCAGTCTCTCGTACTGGTTTAAAAGGTTAGTTATTCAATTATTACTGCATTTCTATCATCTATTTCTTCAAGATAAACAGATACTGCTTCATCTTTTGCAGTAGGTATATTCTTTCCAACAAAGTCTGCTCTAATTGGCAGTTCACGATGGCCACGATCCACAAGGGCAGCGAGGCCAATCTTTATAGGTCGAGAATGTAATAAAATTGCATCTAAAGATGCTCTAACTGTTCGTCCAGTATAAAGTACATCATCAATAATAATCACTATCTTATCTGTAACATCTTGATCAATTTCAATGGCATCTTTAGTGATAGGCTTTTTCGAGTTTTCAATATCATCTCTAAAATGAGTAATGTCAATCGTACCTGTTGGAACTACATGATGTTCAATTTGTTTAATTTTTTCTTGAATACGACGTGCTAAAAATTCGCCTCTTGTCTTAACACCTAAAAGAACAAGTTGTTCAGTTCCTTTATTATATTCTAGAATTTCATGTGCTATACGTGTAACAGTACGTTGTATAGCCGCTTTGTCCATAATAATACGTTCTGACATGATTACACCTCTTAAAAGAAAAAACCTCATGCCTTTTATAAAGACATGAGGTTTAATGTATATAAAAATATTTTATATGATTAGTCTGATAGTAATCGAACAATTGAAGTTAATCATATTTATATCATTAGTCACCCTGTCTTTTGAGCCTCTCTGGACTCTTTTTAAAAGACACTGTTTTGTTTAATTTTAACTGTTATTAGCTTAAATCTTTTTAGTTCATAAGTCAATATGCTTTCTTTTAATTTACGACTTTATTCTCTAATTTTATGATTCTCTTAATCGAATATCTTCTAATAGCGATTGAAACGCTTGAGGTAACTCAGCATGACGTTCAATATATTCATGAGTGACAGGATGTTTAAAACCAATAACTCCAGCATGTAACGCTTGTCCACCAATATCTAATGTTTTTCTAGGACCATATTTAGGATCTCCAACAAGTGGGAACCCAATATATTTCATATGAACACGAATTTGATGAGTACGCCCTGTTTCTAATTGACATTCAATCAATGTATAGTCATTAAAATGCTCTAATACATTAAAATGAGTCACTGCTTCTTTTCCATCATCAACAACATCCATAGATTGACGGTCTTTTTTGTTTCTGCCTATTGGAGCATCAATTGTTCCATAATCATGAGGAATATTACCATGTACTAAAGCTGTATACTTACGCTTTACTGTTTTATCCATAAGTTGTTCTACTAGACCACGATGTGCTACATCATTTTTAGCTACCATAAGTAACCCAGACGTATCTTTATCAATACGATGAACAATACCAGGACGTATCTCTCCATTGATACCTGATAAATCTTTAATTTGATACATTAATCCATTAACTAATGTACCTGTATAATGACCTGGTGAAGGGTGTACAACCATACCTTTAGGTTTATAAACAATGGCTACATCTTTATCTTCATAATAAATATCTAAATTGAGGTTCTCCGGTAAAATATCGGCTTCAACCACTTCTTTTTCAGTTACTTGAATCTCATCATTTAATTTAACTTTATAATTTGATTTGATTATTTTACCATTAACAGTGACTAAATCATTTTTAATCCAATCTTGAAGTTGACTTCTAGACCACTCACTATTGAAATCAGATAATAATTTATCAATACGCTGACCTACGAGTGCTTCATCTTCTATTTTATATTTATACGTTTCCACTACGTGCCCTCCTATTCTTTTTTGGTTGCATCCTTAACCAATGCAATAATGACAAAAATAACACCAATTGTTAAGCTTGAATCTGCGATATTAAAAATTGGAAAATCATATCCAAAAATATTTGTATCAATGAAATCAACAACTTCACCATTGAATAAACGATCGATAAAGTTACCTAATGCACCTGCAAATAATAAGCTAATTGCAACTTGCATAAACGCATTATATTTAGTTTCTTTAATATAAAATATAATAAGTACAGCTAAAATAATAAGAGTAATAATATAGAAAAATCCCATTTTACCACTTAAAATCCCCCATGCTGCACCATTATTTCTATGTGAGGTAATATTTAAAAAATGAGGAATCACTTCATAAGAATCACCAATGTTCATTGTTGCTGTAATTATTTTTTTAGTTAATTGGTCTATAATTAAAATCACGATGGCTACTATTAAAGATAAACCAATATAATATTTCTTTTTCATTCATGTGCCTCCATTCAGCCCTCAACTCTTTGACAACACTCTACATTATAGCCTACTACTTAGCATAAAAAAAGCTACAATCTTCTATGTCATATTTGTGTTACTTTTAGGATGAATATAATTAAATTGATCGACTTGATAAACATCTACAAAACGTGTTGTAATTTCGTAAGGTTTTCTGAAATTCATATCAGAGACTATTAAAGAGCCATCATTATTGACTTGTTCTACATAAGCAACATGTCCATGTTTTCCTTTTGGATAATGTAAAATAGAACCCTTAGTTGGATTTTCATTGACTGTATATCCTTGTTTCTTAGCCTTATTAGCCCAATATTTAGCGTCACCCCATTGGTTACTTATTAAATGATGATCTTCTTTTACTCGATCAAATACATAGTAAGTACATTGACCTTTAGCGTATGTGTTATATTTCATAGGATTTTTTTCCCAAAAATGAATTGTAGGTTCAGTCATATCTTGATTGTCTAGACCATCAAAAATTGCACCGCCCGTAAATATCATGCATACAAATACCATTAAAAAAATCCATTTTTTCATTTCATCACTCTACCTTTATAAAATTAAATCTAAATTGGATACCATCTGGGCCTTTAATATTGATATGATGTGTTTCTGGATAATGAAAGTCAACGATAGATAGACCATAAGTATGTTCATTATCTATTCGCTTTATTTTTGAATTCCATTGATTCATTGAAAGATGACAATAATATTGTTCAGAAGCTAAATAAAAAGATTCATCATCTAAATATGCAGAAGGTACTAGTCCAAAATAGTTTAGATAATACTCTCTTACTTCATTTAATCGAATGGTTTTTAAACTAATATTCCCAATTTTACTATCATTAGGTAAACCTTGCCATCCGATGGTTGATGCATATGGTAATAATGAAGAAACATCGAGTGGCTTAATATCGAGTCTAATCCATTCACTTTCTTGTTTCCAATCAGAAATCGATTTATCAACATAAAACTTAAACATATGACCTTCTGGATCTTCGACAAAAATAAATGTACATACGTTTTGTTCTCCACCATTAATTGGTAACTCATAGTCATTTAACTTTTCGATTAGATCTGCCAGATGGTGTGTATTGGATAATTGAACTCCTATATAAAATAAACCAGCTTCTTGAGATAAAGGATTTCGTCCAGATTTTATCTCTCTTAAAGTAATATAATGGTGACGATCTCCAATTTGATATTTGACAGCCGTTAATGTCTCTTCCACCTTTTTAAATCCTAATAATTCTTCATAGAACGGTTGTAAAGTACGTAAATCTCTTACATTTAAAGTGATACCATTAATAAAATGTGCATCATTATCATGAAACATAGGGTACCTCCTAAATTTTAAAATCTCTCTTTCAATTTAAAATAGCTACGATTAATGATTATTCTATAATAAAATAATTAAAATTTTATCAGTCTTAATGCGTAATATTCAACTATTTAGGCTAAAAAAAGCTTTCGATAGAAAGAACTTCATGGCTCTTCCATCGAAAACTTTTAAATACATAAAGTATACTATTTTTTAGCTAAAAATTTATTGTATATTCTTGCACCAACAAATGCGCCAATCATTGCACCAGTAGTCATAGCAAGATTAGTAAAAATTTTATTAACAGGATCTTGTTTATCTTCTTCTTCATTAGCTAAATGATTCATATGGTGTTTAAACACATCCATCACAAACTTATGTGCATTGGCTTGAGTAAACTTATAAACTCCCCATGGTAATGTTGGTTCATATTCATGTAATGCTACAATACCTTCATTAGTATCTAATATACGCCTAAATTCAAATCGCGCATTACCGCCGTCTTTAGCCATTGCTAAATCTCCACCAACAATTTTATATACAATCATTTCACTCGTAGAATCATGATTATGTCGTGTCATTTTTAAAATGAATTTCTTTATTAATGGTAATTGAATATTAAATTCATGCTCATTAATGGTACCATCTATTAAATGAAGCGTAATATCATTTATAAATTCTGCATATTCTCTTGTTACATCACGCATTGAATAACTTTCAGGAATTTTAAAACGCGTTATTGCTCTAACATCTTTCATTTCATTTTTCTTATCTTGCTTTGATTTAGGTTTAGACTGTTTTGTAGTTATTGTTTGTTGTTCATCTTGTTCTTCTTTCAGTGCTTTTCTTACACTTTCTTCATAATTCATTTTCCCTAATGATATTTCAGGTTTTATACGCTCAGGCTGTGGAATCATATCATGCACTAAACTATCCATAAGTGGGTATACCATTTCTTTAGGTACTTGCGAAATCAGTCTAACCCAAAATCGACTTAACCAAATAGGAATAATTGGTAAATTCAACATAGGTAAACGTTTATCAAGAATAGCCGCTGTACGTTCAAATAATTCTTGATAATTCATTACCTTAGGTCCTGTAATATCAAATGCTTCATTTTCTTGTGGAGAACGTTCAACTAACATAGCTAATTTATCAATAACATCATCAATAGATACTGGCGCAATCATATTGTGAGCCCAGTTCGGTAGAATCATTGCTGGCAAACGCTCTATCATTCTTTTTAAAATAGGATATGAGCTACCTTTTGAACCTATAATTAGACCAGCACGTAATGTGCTTACAGGGATGTCATAATATCCTAATATTTTTTCACATTCTAACCGACTTTTTAAGTGAGGTGATAACTGAGTATCATTTGGGATAATACCACTCATAAATATAATATGTTTAACACCTTGCTTTTTTGCTGCACGTCCAAAATTATCAGCTAGTAGTGCATCCATATCTTCGAAATTCGCTTGTGTAAGTTTAGCACTTGGCATCATTGAATGAACAAGATATATCGCAGTATCTATACCTTCCATTACCTCAGTTATAGCATCTAAATCAAATAAATCCGCTGATTTCCAAGTTACATTTCTTTCATTTTTTTTATTTTGAGCATTTCTTGATATTGCGATAATCTCATGATTATCTTTTAATTTATCTTTTAAATGACTACCGATATATCCAGAAGCCCCAGTTAGTAAAATCTTGCCCATAATTTTATCCCTCTTCCTATATCTATCATAAACATACGAGAAATATTCCATCACTTATTATGTGTTATAACCTAGTTCCTCTTCATCTAAACTTGAAACTCTATTCAGCTATATTTTCAAACTATTATTATTTAATATTTATATACTTTAAAAAAAACGCTCGTAATCCTTAATTAGGTTACAAGCGTTCTATCTTTATTGAATTAAACTAAAGTTTTTACGACTTCTTGACAACGTGGACATAAATGATCAAGTTCACCAACAGATCCTAATGCTTCACTATAATTCCAACATCTTTCACATTTTTCACCTGAAGCATGGTCAATACGAATGTCACCATGTTGATATTCATTTCCATTGTCTACTTTTTCAGTCACTTCAACTTGAGAGACGATAAATAATTGTTGTAAGTCATTAAATTGTTGTAAAAATTCTGCAGCTTTAAAGTGATCATTGTTTCCAATCACTACTTTAGCTTCAAGAGATTTACCGATAACTTTTTCATTACGTGCTGCTTCTAATGCACGGTTTACATCATCACGTAATGACATAAATTGATTCCATTTATCTAATAACTCTTGATCAACGTCCACAACTTTTGGCATATCTGCTAAATGAACACTTTCTTCTTTAACATGTGGTGTATGAGACCATACTTCTTCGGCAGTGTGTACTAAAATAGGAGCGAGTAATTTGGTCATATCTACTAAAATTTGATACAACACTGTTTGCATGCTACGACGTTTATGTGCGTCTTTTTGTTCAATATACAGAATATCTTTACCATAATCTAAATAGAAGTTACTTAATTCAACATTGATAAAGTTTTGAACTTCTTGATAAATATTTAAGTAATCAAAGTTATCATAGTGATTAATAGTACTAGCAGTGAATTCACGTAAGCGATTCAATAAGTAGCGATCTACTTCTAATAATTCATGTTCAGGTACACTGTCTGTTTCAGGATTAAAGTCGTTAATATTACCTAACATAAATCTTAAAGTATTTCTGATTTTTCTATAAACATCAGACGTTTGTTTTAAAATTTCATCTGAAATACGTACATCTGCTAAGTAGTCTGTACTACTTACCCATAATCGTGCAATATCTGCACCTTTTTGTTTTACTACTTGATTAGGTACGATAACGTTACCTAAAGATTTACTCATTTTTTTACCTTCGCCATCCATTACGAAACCATGTGACAATAAGAATTTATAAGGCGCTTGTTCTCTAGTCGCAACTGCTGTAGTAATTGAAGAGTTAAACCAACCACGATATTGGTCACTACCTTCAAAATATAAATCGGCTGGGAAATGCAATTCTGGACGAGTTTCTAACACGCCTCTATGAGATGAACCAGAGTCAAACCAAACATCCATAATATCTGTTTCTTTAGTAAATTCTCCATTAGGGCTTCCAGGATGTGTGAATCCTTCAGGTAATAAATCTTTAGCTTCTCTTTCAAACCAAACATTTGAGCCATATTCTTCAAATAAATCAGCTACATGATTGACTGTTTCTTTTGTCATAATAATATCGCCATTTTCAGCGTAAAATACAGGCAATGGTACACCCCATACACGTTGACGAGAAATCACCCATTCACCACGATCACGAATCATATTATAAATACGTGTTTTACCCCAATCTACTTTAAAATCAGTTTCTTCAATCGCATCTAAGATATCTTGTCTCACTTTATTAATTGAAGCAAACCATTGAGGTGTTGCACGGAAAATAACTGGTTTTTTAGTACGCCAATCATGCGGATAACTATGCGTAATAAAGTCTAACTTTAATAAGGCACCTTTATCAGTTAAAAGGTCTGTTACAGCTTTATTTGCTTTATCATAGAACATACCTTCAAATTGTCCGCCTTCCTCGGTGAAGACACCTTTATCATCCAAAGGACTGATAACAGGTAAATCGTATTTTTGACCTACAACATAGTCATCTTCCCCGTGACCAGGGGCAGTGTGTACACAACCAGTACCAGCATCAGTTGTTACATGACCACCATTAATGACTAAGGATACTCGATCTATGAAAGGATGTTGTGTTTCAACATACTCTAACTCTTTCCCTGTAAATTCTTTTTCCAATTGAATAGTATCTTTATCCCAACCTAATGCTTCAGAAACGCTTTCAGCTAAAGCTTCAGCAATCACATATTTCTTACCATTTACATTATATTGACCATATTTCAAGTCTGGATGAACTGTAATTGCTACGTTAGAAGGTAATGTCCAAGGTGTAGTTGTCCAGATAATAAATTGAGCATCCTCATCGATAGTACCTTTTGAATCTTTAACATCAAAGGCTACATAAATAGATGCTGAACGTTTATCATGATATTCAATTTCAGCTTCAGCAAGTGAAGATTCACTTGATGGTGACCAATATACCGGTTTTTTACCTTTATAAATTAAACCTTTATCAGCCATTTCGCCAAACAAACGAATTTGAGCTGCTTCATATTCAGGTTTAAGAGTAATATATGGATTATTAAAGTCCCCACGTACACCTAAACGCTTAAAATCTTGTTTTTGAAGTTCAACTTGTTCTAAAGCAAATTCTTTACATTTTTCTCTAAACTCAGCAATTGACATTTTTTTGCGATCAACGCCTTTTTTAGTCAATGCTTGTTCAATTGGTAAACCATGTGTGTCCCATCCTGGAACGTAAGGTGAGTAAAATCCTTGCATCGTTTTATAACGTACAATAATATCTTTAATAATTTTATTTAATGCATGTCCCATGTGAAGATTACCATTTGCATAAGGTGGGCCATCATGCAAAATAAATGATTGATTTCCTTCATTTTTCTCTAAAGCTTTTTGATAATGATTATTTGCTTCCCATTGCTCTTGAATTTTTGGCTCTTTATTAGGTAAACCTCCTCGCATTGGAAAGTCAGTTTTAGGCATTAATAAAGTTTCTTTGTAATTCATATTTTCCACTCCTTAAATATAAAAAGAACTCTAAGTTCAATTAATAGGGACGGGAAACCCGCGGTACCACCCTTCTTAACTCAACTTAGAGTTCTCTTCTTAATATTATAAAATTTTAATTTGCCAGTGATATAAAAAATAGACTTATATTAGGCTTGCACCGTGTCCTAACTCGCTGTGAAAAGTTTATTATTTTTTACGTGTCTGACATTTTATTAACTATTTATTTGATGATGATTCGCTACTTGAAACATCCTTATTTTCAGAAGTAGACTTATTTGTATTAGTTGTTTCATTAGAATTGATTGACTGATTTTCCTCATTTGATACTGTCTCAGTTGTTTCACTCGTTGGAGTTTCACTATTCGCATTTGGATTTACATCTTGTGGATTTAAATGCTGTATGTTTTCTTGTGTCACTTGTTCTGCATCAAAATCATAATTTAATAAGTAATCCCAATCATCATTTTTCAATAAATCCAGCTGTGCTTCTACAAGCATACGAAATCTTGATCTAAATATTTTAGATTGACGTTTCATATCTTCAGTTTGGAAAGATAAATGACGTGCTTTTTCAATAGCATCATTTACAATCACATCAGCTTGCGCTTTTGCTTTAGAGATAATTGCTTCTGATTCTTTTGTGGCAGCAATTTTTGTTTGTTCTCCAGCTTGTTGAGCTTGAATAAGCGCATCACTTACTGATTGATGAACATCTTGATAAGATTTAATATTAGTATCTCTCTCTTCAAGCACTTTTTCAAGTTGTTTTTTTTCTTCTTTAAGTCTTTCAATCTCATTACTTAATTGAGTTAAAAAGTCGCTAACTTCAGCAGGCTCCAAACCATTTTTCACTCTTGTAAATTCCTTATTTCTTATTTCATTAGGTGTAAAAGCCATCTATTATCCTCCTTAAAACGAACCATCATAAAGGTGTTTTTATTATTTATCAATCAATATCATTTACTTAAATAGTGTTTGATACGTTATATGAACTTTTTCTTTTTTAGTTTTGCCACCTATATCAACAATTCGAGCACGTCCAAATCCTTGAATAGAGAGCAAATCATTGTTTTGAAGTTGAAAATCGGGAGAATCGATTAAAGTATGATTCACTTTTACCCGTTTTTTTTCAATTAATTGTTTAGCAATTGATCTAGATTTTCGAATCATTTCTTTTAAAACGACATCTAATCTTAAAGCACTGACTGTACTATGATGAATATTCCAATTCTCTTTTGATTGTATCATATCTTTAAATGGAATAGAATCAAGTTTGACTGTAGCACCTTTAATCTTTGTTAATTCCATCATAATATATGATTCCAATTGCTTTGTCAAAACAAACTGAATCGTATCACCAACAAGTATATCTCCTACTTGTTCTCTTTCTATACCTAAAGACATTAAAGTTCCAAGTACATGTTGATGTTGAATAGACACAAATTTCTCAGGATAATTAATTTGGATTAATACTTCTTCAAAATCACCTTCAGTAGGTTCAAAATAACTAGGCGCAATAATTGCTCTCTTTCTTTCTGCCGATTGACCACCGAAATAGCTCACTTTCATATCTTCAAAACTACCGACGATGACTTCTAATATATATTGTTCTCTAGGATCTAAAAATGAAGTCAATACAGGTGCATATTGTTGATTAACTTGTTCACATTTATCTAATAATTGATTAATAAGTGGTTGTTCTTCATTTCTAAAGTGCTGATAAATATCGATGATTAACGCCTCCTCTTTTAAGTGTTAAAGAGCCTGAGACATTATGCATATCACAGGCTCTACTAACTTATTATAAAATTATTTTAGTATTAAATAATTTAATATCATATCAAAAATACTTTGCAATCCATATTGAAATAATACAAGTACAAATAATGCTACAATTGATGAAATATCAATCATACCAATGGGTGGAATAATCTTTCTAAATGGCTCTAAGAAAGGTTCATATATCTTACTTAAAAATGATCCAAATTTAGATTCTCTAATTGTTGGAACCCATGAAGTAAAGAAATAAATAATCATTCCCCAATAATAAATTTGAACTAGTAATATTATAAAGTTAAATATACTAGCTAATATACCAACATCCATATATTATATTCTACTCCTTAAATTATTCGTAATGTTGTTGTGTATTCATCTGTTCAAGGTGATCGGTAATACTACCTGCCACCTCAACATTATCAGGTGTACAAAGGAAGATATCAGCACCTACACGTTGTATATCTCCGCCAATGGCATAAACTGTTCCGCTTAAGAAGTCAATAATACGTTTCGCTGATACTTTATCAATACGTTGTAAGTTAACTAATGTCGCACGACGATTTTTAAGTTCATCTGCAATGTCTTGAGTATCTGAAAATACACGAGGTTCAAATAAGCACATTTTTGAATTTTCGTAATTACTATAACCTGTACCAGCTGATTGATTCATAGTAACAACATTTTTTGAATTAGACTTATTTGATGTATTTCCCATACGATAATTCCTTTCTTCAGTATTGTAATTTTTTGATACTTTCTTTTGAGGTACAGTTTTTAAGTGATTTTGATTATTCTGTGTTCTTTCAATAGGTTGCTGTTGCATATTACGATTTTGATTTTCTTCATTTTGTGTTACACGCTGTTGTCTTTCAGCAGGGCTTTCGACTTCTTCTTCATCTTCCATTAGGAAAAAATTATTAAATAAATCCTTGATAGCCACGGGGCTCACTCCTCTTCTCCAACAAGTTTAGTCCCTATTCTTATAAATGTAGCACCTTCTTCTACAGCAATAGTATAATCATTACTCATTCCCATAGATAAATATTCACATGGTGCATAATTCAATTTAAGGTTTTTAATTTCATCTCGTTTTAATCTCAATTGTTTAAATAACTGATGTATGTAGTCCTTATCATCGGTATAAGGCGCCATTGTCATTAATCCAACAATTTTAATATTGTCGAATGCTTTAATTTGTTCAATAAAATCATTAACTTCACTAAGCGCAATACCATGTTTAGTTTCTTCACCAGAAACATTCACTTGGATAAAGCATGAAATAGTGTGAGTTGCTCTTTTATTAATTTCTTTTGCTAAACTCAAACGATCTAGTGCATGTAAATAATCGATGTCATTAATCACATCTTTTACTTTTCTAGACTGCAGTGAACCGATAAAATGCATTGTAACATCTTTAGGTAAGGCTTGTTTTTTTTCTAGAAAACCTTCTACTCTATTTTCTCCAAAGTGTCTTAAACCAGCATCATACGCTTCTTTTGCTCGGTCTATTGTAACATATTTTGTTACTGCAATCACGTTTGGAGCGGTCTTAATTACACTTTTTTCAAGATGATGATTAATTTCCGCTTGTATTTTTTCTAAATTTTCTGTCACTTTCATTATATATCAACCTCTTAACTTTGTAATGACATAAAGGATTATAGTGATATAACTGCATTACACTACACTTCTCCTTTTTGACCTATAAATGCTAGCATCCTGCCAGTTTTACCTTTTTCAACACGATAAGAGAAAAAAAGCGATAAGTCTTCTGAGGTAGTGTATTTTGTAATATTAATATTTTCAGCTGGTACGCCACTATTTTTTAATAATAAAGCGTTAGCTAATTTTAAATCAATACCATGTCGATCAGTATCTCGTGTTTCAATATATTTGTCAGAATTAATAGGCAATGTTTCAAATTTATTTTTAATATCATCATTTATTTCATAGGTTGAAGAAGTCGCTGGACCTATGACTACATTTAAATCTTGATAGTCAAATTCTACATATTTAAGCATTTCTACTACTATTTGACCATATGTTCCTCTCCACCCCGCATGAGCTAGAGCGATAAAATGATGTTTTTCACTATAAAAATATACAGGTACACAATCAGCATAACACATCGTTAATAATATATCTGAATCATAAGTGTACATACCATCAATTCCATATAATTCATTACCTAATGCCTTAATATTAGCGCCACAATGTGCTTTAGTAATGTGAGCGATATTATTTTCGTGTGTTTGAATAGGAAAAACCCATTGTTGTGTAGGAAAGTTGATAGCATTAGCTAATATCTCTTGATGATGCGTCACATGACTAGGTTCATCATCAATATAACGTGCCATATTAAATGCATCTCTTGGATATGGACTTTTTCCATCTTCACGTGTAGTAAAACCAAGTGTTAACTGATCATATTGTGATGTATAACTCAAATAATGTGGCTGTTTTATAAATTTTTCCACGTTGTGAAAACCACCCTCACTTTTAAGAATAATCATATCTAGACTATTGTTTTATATTTTATCTGCATTTCGATTAAAAGATGTATATAAATGTATTATATAACATATTTCTTTTTAAATTAAACAAAATAAAAAGAGCAGCATTCTCCTCAGAAATCACTGCTCCTTATTTTATATTTATGCTTTAATATTAGCGTCTAGTTCTTCTAGAACGTCTTTCTTCTCTATTACGAATAAAGCTAGGAATATCATCATCTTTAGTAGTATGACTTCTTTCGCTTAGACCATCAGAAGGACGTGAATTAGATGTACTATGTGTGAATGAGTCTTCTTTTGGTGCACTTTGAGTTGATGGACTAGAAGTTGCACTTGAACCAAAACCAGTACTTGACGCTTTACGTCCTTGAGATGTTGGTTTGTCTTCAAATCCAGTTGCGATTACTGTTACAACAATTTCATCTTGTAATTCTGGATTAATTACAGTACCGAAAATCATATTTACATCTTCATCTGCTGCATCTTGTACAATATCAGCTGCTTCTTGAGCTTCGAATAAAGATAAAGATTCGCCACCTGTAATGTTCATTAACACACCTTGAGCACCAACAATTGATGTTTCAAGTAATGGAGATGAAATAGCTTTTTTAGCAGCTTCCACTGCTCTATTTTCGCCTGAAGATACACCAATACCCATTAATGCAGAACCTTGGTTAGACATAATTGTCTTAACGTCAGCAAAGTCTAAGTTCACTTCACCTGATACAGCGATTAAATCAGAGATACCTTGAACACCTTGACGTAAAACATTATCTGCTTCTTTAAATGCTTCCATCATAGGAGTTGATTTATCAACAATATCTAATAAACGATCGTTAGGGATAACGATTAATGTATCAACTGCCGCTTTCATAGCTTCAACACCTGCTGCTGCTTGTGTAGAACGTTTACGTCCTTCAAAGCCAAATGGACGAGTTACAACACCCACTGTTAATGCTCCCATTTCTTTAGCAATTTTAGCAACTACTGGTGCAGCACCTGTACCAGTACCGCCGCCCATACCAGCAGTAACGAATACCATATCAGCGCCTTGAATAGCATCTTCAATTTGTTCACGTGATTCTTCAGCAGCTTTTTTTCCAATTTCTGGATTTGCACCTGCACCTAAACCACGTGTTAATTTTTCACCGATTTGTATTTTAGATTCTGCTTTAGATAAGTTTAAAGCTTGCCCATCAGTGTTAATAGCAATAAATTCAACATTGTTCATTCCATGATCAATCATGCGGTTAACAGCGTTGTTACCGCCGCCACCTACACCGATGACTTTTAATGTCGCCAAATGATTAAATCCTTGTTCAAATTCTAACATTTATTTTTCCTCCTAGTCTTAATGGCCAATTATTCAAATAGAGATTTCATAAGCTTTTTAAATTTGCTTTCTTCTTTATCAGATTTTTCATGTTCATCATCATAATGATGTGTTCCATCTTGATGGTTGTTTTCGTCATACGTTTCATAATCATCATGTTTCTCCGCTTTTTCACGTACTTCTGGCTGATGATTTTCGTCAGGGTCTTCGTTTTTATTAGATTTACGTTTAAACCAGTCAAAGCCACCTGATTTTGAAGTATGATTGTGTTCGTCATTTTCAATGACTTCTTCTTCAAATTCATCATTATCTTGATAATTTATTGTAACATAATCTAATAATTCATCAAATGTGATACTACTAGATATTGTAGAAATCGCTGAAGTAAATTCAGGTTTTCTAATTCCCATTTGAGAAGGTGTATGGATTCTTATTTTTTCATTAACCATTGTACTTAGTAATTCTTTAACGCCCAATAAGTTTGAAGAACCACCTGTAACAATGAATCCACCATTTACTTTAGTTAATCCTAAATCTACCAACACATCAAATACTTCATCAAAGATATCTTGCACTGTTCTTTCAATAACTGCACTTAAATCTTTTTGAGTATACTCTACTAATTCGTCACTATCTACCTGATCAACACTGAAAACGTCTTGATCAGACGCTGATTGTGTATAAGCATGTCCATATTGATGTTTAATTTTTTCAGCTGTTTCATATGTAGTGTTTAATTCTTCTGCGATATCATCTGTAATATCACGTCCAGCTAATTCAATTGAATCGGCATCTACAAGTTCACCGCGTTCATAAAAGGCGATTTGAGTGAGATCTTCACCAATATCAATTACACATGCACCTAATTCTTTTTCAGTTGCAGATAAAATAGAGCCATAGTTATAAGCATCTGAATAGACGTCCAATACATCTACTCCACAAGATTCTACACATTTAATCATATTAATTAGAATTGACTTGTGAATTGCAATAACACCTGCTTCTACTTTTAACGAGTGTCTTGCAATGAGTTCTTTAGGATCCGAAACCTCGTTATCTCCATCTACAATGAATCTAATCGGAAACACATCAATAACTTCTGTATCAGGTACATCATTTTTTTGACGTATACCTTCCAATACTGTTTCAATATGTGATCCACTAATTTCTGTATCTTCGTAAAAATCAATTTCGTTTTCTTCATCGTACACTTCAGTACCAATGATAGGTAATTTTAAGAAAACTTCTTTTATATCCACACCTGATGCGATAGAAGCTTTTTTAATTGTATCTTTAATTGCTTGTTTCGCAATATCAAAATCATCAATCAATCCATTCTTAATACCGCTAGTGTAGGTTTGCCCTGTACCTATCACATTAATACCATTGTGAAATTTTTCGCCTACTATTGTTTTAACACTTGATGAACCAATATCTATGCTTACATAGTAATGTTCCTCCATAGATAGGCACCTCCTGACAAAATACTATTAAAATACACTATATTTAGTTTACAATACGTCGTTTAGCTTGTGAACTATAAACACATATTATTATCGAAATTTTTTAATTATTTGTATCCGATTGTTCGCTTATTTTATTTAATGCACTTTGTAATTCATTTTTTGCTTCTGTTTCTTGCTGTGTTTTTTGACGAACATTTTGATCGGACTTAGAATTAATACTGCTATTTTCATTATATGGAATAAATGATGCTCCTACAGATAAATCAATATATCCTTGTGTTTTTAATTGACCTGAACTATCTTTTGCAAGAGATTGAGACATTTGAGGATAATACTCGATTTTGTTAGCTAGAGTATTGATGTCTCCTACTACTTGCATGCCATCTTTCATATATAAAAGGACTCGATTTTGTTGATTCTGTAAAGGTGCATATTTTATTTCTGAAATCATATCTCTCGTTTCATTAGACATTTTAGATAATGCTTTCGTGATACTATTTAAATTGTCACCTTTAAAATCTTCTAACACAGGTGCACTATTCGCAATATCACCATTATAATTGTCTAATTTTTTATTTCCTTCAATTATTGGCACATATTTATTTTTATCTTTTACAATACCTACTAAATTATTTTCAATAATTTTAACATTTAAAGTATTAGGCAACTGTTTATTAATCTGAACATCTTTGATTAATGAATTTTTCTTTAAATTATTGATAGCTTTGCTTTTACTAAAAGTATAAATGCGTGATCCTTTTTTGATATTTAATTCTTTTTCAACTTGACTATCACTTACATTATGATTACCACTAATATTAACATGAGAAATTCTACTTAATGGTGTAAACATATATAGTAGAAATAATATAATTAAAAGTATTAAAGTAGTAACAATAATATATTGAATACGTTTTTGTCGCTTTCTTTTATCTATCTTTTGTTGTTCTCGTTTTTCAGCTACCGTTAAGTGACTATATTTATCATTTTGAAATTTATTGCGTTTTTCTCTTAACCTTGTTTTTACTTCTTTCTTTAAATTTTCACCTTTATTTTTCGAAGAATTTAAAGATTTATTTGACCTTCTATCATTTGAAAGATTCTTTTCTTTTTGGAGTCTATCTTTTGATTTAACATCATCTTTAATTTTTTTATTTTTATCATTTTCTAATTCAGTTTTGTCTTTATCAAATGAACGCTTGATAGAACGAATCTTTTTATTTCTATTGCCCCTTGTATCATCCAATTACTTCACATCCTTTAATTAAGATGGTAGGTATGCACGGAAACTTTCAATAAATCTTTCGCCACGTTCTTCAAATGTTTTATATTGATCCCAACTTGCACATGCTGGTGAAAGTAAAACAACATCATTAGGTTCAATGACATCTTGAACTTTTTTTACTGCATCTTCTATATCAACTGCTTTGATTACTTCTTTACCTTGACTATTACCTAATTTAGCGAATTTATCTTGAGTTTCACCGAAAACTACCATTACTCTAACATGTTTCATGTAAGGAATTAATTCATCAAATCCATTACCTCGATCTAAACCACCACATAACCAGATAATAGGTTGTTTAAATGAATTTAAAGCAAACTGTGTTGCTAATGTATTGGTTGCTTTAGAGTCATTATAGTATTTATTTGTTCGATTCGTTCCAATATATTGTAATCGATGTTCAATACCTGAGAATGTTGTTAAACTATCTACGATAGCCTTAATTGGCACGCCTGCAAGTATTGCAGCTAAAACAGCAGCTAAAATATTTTCTAAGTTATGTTCTCCCGGTAAAACTAAGTCATCAATATTAATAAGGTTAACATTATTATAAACGATATAATTATCTTTAATATAGATGCCATCTACTTCTTGTTGAGTAGAAAAATATAATGTTTTAGCTTTTAAATTTTCAGTTTCAATTAAATGACGTTGATGATAATTACAAATCAAATAATCATCTTCTGTTTGATTTTTGTAAATACGTCGCTTCGCATTTTGATAATTTTCTAATGACTCATGATAATCTAAATGAGCAGAATAGATATTTGTAATGATGGCAATGTGAGGTCTGTAATGTTCAATGCCAAGTAATTGGAATGAAGATAATTCAGTGATTAGATATTCATCAGGTGACGTTTCTTGAGCTACTTTAGAAGCAACATACCCAATATTTCCTGAAAGTCTTCCAGTTAATCTACTTTTTTTAAACATATCTCCAATGAGAGAAGTTGTTGTTGTTTTACCATTTGTACCAGTTACGGCGATAATTGGAGCTTCAGAAATTAAATAACTTAATTCTACTTCAGTTAAAATTTTAAGACCTCGTTGATATGCTTCATCAATAATTGAAACTGTATAAGGTATACCTGGGTTTTTAACAATAATTGGGTTGCTATCAAGTAATGATAATGGATGACCACCATCAACAATTTTCACCCCTAATGTTTCTAAGTCTTTTGCATGGGGATCTTTAGATAAATCTTTCCCATCATTTACAGTTACATTTGCACCTAATTTAACTAATAACTTAGCAGCTTCATAACCACTTTTTGCTAATCCAACTACAAGAACATCTTTATTCTCTAATCCTGTATAATTTAGCATTCTAATGCACTCCTATCCATAATCCAATTAATCCTGAAATTAACCCCACAAGCCAAAATACTGAAACAACTTTCCATTCACTCCATCCGCTAAGTTCAAAATGGTGATGAATTGGTGTCATTTTAAAGATTCTTTTTTTAGTTAATTTATAAGATGATACTTGCAACATTACTGATAATGTTTCGATAACAAATACTAAACCTATAAAAAGTAATGAAAATTCTTGGTTTAACATGATTGAAATTGTAGCAAAAATACCTCCTAATGCTAAGCTTCCTGTATCTCCCATAAATACTTTGGCTGGATTTAAGTTATACGGTAAGAAACCGAGTAATGCAAAAATCATAATAATACAAAAAGTACCAATTGCAGGGGCATTTAACATGAAACTCATAATTGCATACATAGTGAATCCAATAATTGATAAGCCAGTTGCTAATCCATCCAATCCATCAGTTAAATTAACTGCGTTTGAAAACCCAACTTGCCAAAAAACAATAAAAATAACGTACGCAAACGACAATGGAATTCCAAAATTAGTAAATGGAATATTTATACTTGTTGAAAATTCTATTAAATGAAAAACATCACTTAGAATGAAAAATATAATTGCTATTGCAATTTGAGCTAAAAATTTCTGCTTACTTGTAAGTCCTTGGTTATTTTTTTTAACTACAATAATGTAATCATCAATAAAGCCAATGAGTCCAAATCCTATTGTGACAAAGAGTAATAGAATAATGGGATTAGAATGATCTGTGAAAAATATAGCAATCATAGATGTAATAATAATACTAATTAAAAACGTTAAACCACCCATGGTTGGTGTACCCGTTTTTTTCATATGGCTTTGAGGACCTTCTTCGCGGATACTTTGACCAAATTTCATTCGTTTAAGTGTCGGTATAAGTACAGGAACTAAAATAAATGTGATAAGTAATGCGATAATCGCAAATATAAAAAGCATGGTAATCTCCTTTATGTATTTTAAATTTATTCGTTTTTCACTTTATTTCCTTTATAATCTTATCAATTTTCAAACTAATTTTATATATATTATGTAAGAAATTGAGATTATAAATAAGGTATCCATAATATATGACACCTTATTTATAATCATTTAAAATGACGTCATTTGTTCTTATGAATCGTTTTTATCATTAGACGTTGTATCAGTTGAATTATCTGAAGTGTTATTTGAATCAGATCCACTCGAATCAGTTAAAGATGTATTATCATTAGGATCATCAGTAGATAATTCTATTTCAATTTTCTTATTACTTTTGAGTGTTGACCCACTCGCTACAGATTGATTTGTTACGTATCCACTGCCTTTAGTCGTAACATTGATTCCAGTTAATTCTTGGAAGGCTAGGACATCGTCTGTTGTCCAACCTTTCATATTTGGCATAGTAATATCGCCATCTGTCACTGCTAACACTTTACTATTCGGTAATAATTTTGTATTAGCTCTAGTAGATTGAGCTTTTATTGTATTACCATTACCAATAATGACAGGTTGTAAATCTTTTCCTTTAAGACTATCTTGTGCTTTTTGACTTGATTGCCCTACAACATTTGGCACTTTACTATACTGTGCTGATTGAGTCTCATCTTTTTTAGAGCCTACATTTAAATACTTAAGTGTATTTTCCATGATAGGTTTAAAAGCTTTACTTACCCCTAATTCATATGCTTCTTGATCATTTTTCTGAGCAAGACTCATACCGGCATAAACAATAACTCTTGGATGTTTTTTTGGCGCATCTCCCATAAAGCTTACAAAGTAGGGATTTGCTCCTTTAACGTATCCACTACCATTTTCATTAACGACCTGAGCAGTACCTGTTTTCCCTTCAATATCATAACCATCAATACGATAATTGGAAGCATGACTTTTATCACTATTTACTACTTTATCTAATTCTGTTTCAACTTTATCCGCAGTTTCTGAAGTAATAGGTTTTCCAACTATATTCTTTTCACCTTTATAGAATGTTTTCTTTGAAATTGGATTATCTATACTTTGAACAAACCAAGGTTTTAACATATTTCCTTTATTAAAGAAAGCTGATTGTGCTTGTATCATTTGTACAGGCGTCACTGTGGTCGATTGACCGAATGCTGATGTTTTTTGTTGTAATTCATTTGACCAAGCAATATTTCCTTTTAATTCTCCGTCAAACATACCATTTGTAGATTTACCAAAACCAAAGCGCTCGTACCAAGATTTCATTTTATCAGCACCAACTAAATCTTGAAGATGCATCATCAATGTATTAGATGAATATGTGAAACCTAATGACATTGGTATTTCTCCCCAACCGGTTTTATTCCAGTCAGAAATTCTTGAACCCATAATATCACGATGACCAGATTCATATTTTTCTTTAGGATTAAATTTACCTTCTTGAATGGCGGCTGCTAATCCATATGATTTAAATGTTGACCCAGGCTCATATGCATTTTGATATAAATCATTAGCCCATTTTTTTCCAAAGTCTTTACCCGTTTCGGGGTTGAATGTTGGACGTTGACTATATGCAAGAATTTCTCCTGTTTTAGCATCCATAACCACTGCAAATAAATCTTTTGGTTCATATCGTTTCACCATATCATCAAGAGCCTCTTCGACAAATACTTGTATATTTGAATCAATGGTTAAATGAACATCATCACCACGTTTTGGCGCTTTTTCATTTTTACTGTTTGGTGCAATATAACCCCAAATGTCATGTATATAAGATAGCGAGCCTTTCTGTCCATTTAGATAACTATTAAAAATCTTTTCTACACCTAATGCACCATTTAATTCCCCAGTATCAGGATTTTTTTGAGCCATACCAATTAAATGAGAAGCAAAATTACCGTTAGGATAGAATCGTTCAGTTTCTGGATATAAGGTGATTCCTGGTAAGTCCATTTTATCGAGTTTAACTTTATCTTGATATGTTAAATTTGTCCCTTTCTGTCCAAATTCAACTTGAAAGGCTTTCTTTTGATTAAGACGTTTTTCAATTTCATCAGGTTTCATATCAATAATTTTTGATAATTGTTTTGCTGTTTTCTTTTTATCTTTAACATACCTTGGTGTATCACCAACTTCTCCAGCATTTTTATCAATAATAGCAACTAATTTATATCGTTGAACATCTTCGGCTAAAATTTTACCGTTTCTATCGTATATTTTCCCTCTTTCAGGCTGTTCTTGCGTTTTTACGAGATATTTTTCATTAGCGCGCATCACTAAATTTTGTCCATCTGAATGTCCAGTTATCATGATATATGAATATCTTAAAACCAATACAAAAAAGAGCAGTCCGAATAATCCAACAAGGAGGACTGCTCCTAATTTATTTTTTCTAATTTTAATTTTTCGCTTCGCCATTAGTACGCACTACCTTTACATTATCGTTCTTTAGGCTCATACCTTGTTTTTTAGCCTGATCGTAAATGCGCTCATAAGAAGAATTTTTCTTAATTTCAGATTGAATTGCATTATTTTCATTAGATTGTTGTTCAATCTTTTGATCTAGCTCGGCAATTTTATCATTTGTATCGTACGCATCCATTTTTAAAGATAGCATATAGATTGCTAGAACAGCAATTGCTGTGACAAGCGTTATGTATAAAAATTTCTCAAATCGCGTAAGTTGAACAACAACCTTTTTAGTTACTGTTTTCGTCTCAGTTTGTGTCTTTGGTTGTTCTTTCGGTATGCTAGTGTGCTGAATGTGTTCATATGGTTCGTAAATTTTTTCTACAGCCATCCTCAATTACTCCTTATTTTAATATTTCAGCAACACGTAATTTTGCACTACGTGCTCTATTATTTTCGTCTAAATCCTCTTCTGTAGCAGTAATTGGTTTACGATTTACTCGTTTTAACTTAGGTGTATAAGCTTCAGGAATAATTGGTAACCCTCTAGGCACATCAGGTCCTTTTTCGTATTCTTGGAAAATTTGCTTGCACAATCTATCTTCCAGAGAATGGAAAGTAATGACTGAAATCCTACCTTTTACTTTAACATGCTCAATGGCTTGTTCAATTGAATCTTCAAACGCAGATAGTTCATCGTTCACTGCTATTCTTATCGCTTGGAAAATGCGTTTAGCAGGATGACCACCTTTTCTTCGAGCTTTAGCTGGAATACCTTCTTTAATAATGTCTACAAGCTCTAATGTTGTTTCAATAGGTTGTTGTTCACGATGTGCTTCTATTCTTCTCGCTATTTGTTTAGAAAATTTTTCTTCTCCATAACGATAAAAGATTTTAACCAATGCCTCATAAGGCCAATCATTAACAACATCATATGCAGTTAATTCTTGCGTTTGATCCATACGCATATCTAACTTTGCATCATGATGATAACTAAATCCTCTTTCAGGTATATCAAGCTGTGGACTTGAAACACCTAAGTCGTAGTAAATACCATCTACTTTTTCAATTCCTAAATTTTTCAAAATATCAGTTAATTCTCTAAAGTTATTATGTACAAACGTGACCTTGTGTAAGTGATCTCTTAGTACTTCTTTAGCATTTTCTAAGGCAGTAGTATCTTGATCGATTGCAATCAACCTACCGTCATCGTTTAATTGATTTAATAAATAGAGTGCATGACCGGCTCCACCAAGCGTACAATCTACATATATGCCATCCTCTTTGATGTCTAATTCATCTATTGTTTCTTTTAGCATAACGCTTACATGATGAAACACTATAAATTCCTCCATTAAAAATCAAAATCTATCAAATCTTCGGCAATATCTTCAAAACTTTCTTCTGATTCTTCGTAAAATTCATTCCAAGTTTCTCTATCCCAAATCTCTATACGATTTGAGACACCTATTACCGTACATTCTTTTGTTAAATTTGCGTATTTCCTCAAATTTTGAGGAATGTTAATACGCCCTTGCTTATCTAGCTCTACTTCGATAGCTCCAGAGAAGAACATACGCATAAACTTACGTGCGTCTTTTTTTGTCATAGGTAAGGTTTTCATTTTCTCTTCTATCTGTTGCCATTCTTCAAGCGTGTAGCCAAACAAACATTTATCAAGGCCTCGTGTGATAATAAAACGTTCATTTAAGTCATATCTAAACTTAGATGGAATTATCATACGTCCTTTAGCATCTAATTGATGCTCGTATTCTCCCATGAACATTATTACCACCTCACCTTATTAATAATTTACCACATCTCACCACTATCCTCCACTAATTATGTAAAATATCTTAAAATTCTTTAATTTGACATAAAAAGACCCATATTATTTTAATAGATAATATGGGTCTTTTTCTTTTCCTCATAAATTAAGGTTTTATAACTATTTGGTTAAATGTATATTTAAGTGGAGGATAAGTGGAGGGACTAAACACATCTATCCCAAATTCATTCATCATTTGAAGTGGATTCCAAATTCTTTCTTGTAGGCCACCCATTGGATGCAATACATGTTCAATCTCTCTAAAATGTTTCATACTTATATCGTTATCTCTTTCAATGTTAAGTAAATAGCGATTTAATAAATATTCAAATTGTTTATTATGAATGTCATAATTTTTCTTTACTAAATTGATATTATCATGATTATCATTAACCTCTTTACGAAGTGATTCGTATATTTTGGCATGATTCTCTTTTAAAGACTCTACTTTTTTAATAAATGTATCTGAGGCTTTGCTACGAACGAATTTTTCTCTATCCGTTTCTATACCATTCATAATAACATTTTTAGCATTTAACTTATACTGATTAACTAGTTTTTCTATTCTAATTGGTAAATAAGTGATTTTCATTCTTGGTAAAACAATAGGCATTTCAACATCTAAAATTTTAAATACTTCATTCAATTCAGCCCAGTATTTAATTTCACTTGGTCCTCCAATAAAAGCTACCGTATTAAATAGCCATTCTTCCATTACTGGTCTAGTTACAACATTATTAGAAAAACGAGTTGGTTCTTTTTCAACTAATTTTAACAATTCATCTTTATTATATGTAATATCTGATTTACTCAATTTGAATACATCATCTTTTTTAGTAATTAGTTGACGCATACTATCTTCATGAAGGAACAGATGGACATTGGTATCTGTTTCAATCATTTTGTTTAAACCTGATTGTGTAGTTAATTTTTGTGTTTTTCTAAACGCTTGGTTAATTTCATTATGTTTTTGAATAATATTTTTTAATAATGGCTTCTCCAATTCACGAATTTTTTCATATTGAGCATCAATAAATAGTACACCGTAATCTTTAAATACTTCTTGAAGTAACCCTTTAAAAATATCAGTCCAATTATTGTACTTTTCTATAATCTCTAAACATACTTGATAAAGTGCGTTAGTATGTTTCGTTTCTTTTAATTCTTTAAAAAATTGATTAAGTGCTTCAATCATCTGTTCCTTTTCTAGAATATAGCGAGAAACGCTTGTTTCAGGCGGTGTCATTGTATGATATTTTACTTTATGTAAATGAGCATCTTTTGCATTATAAGCATACGTATGATTTACTTCTTCAAAGTCATGATCTTCACCTGCAATCCAAAAAACAGGTACAACAGTTTGTTGATATGTTTCAGTTAATTCACGACTTAAATTAACAATTGAAAGAATTTTATGAAACGTATATAAAGGTCCACCAAAAAGACCAGCTTGCTGGCCACCAATTACCACTTTAGCTCCTTCACTGAGTGCAGTAAGATGAGTCTGTTGAATTTCTGTTATATTCAAATCTGACATATATGATTTAATCACTTGAGCAAGTTGCTGCTCTCTACCATTATTAGGACGATCCATTCTTTGATCAAAACTAGATGGTTTGACTGGATTATATTGATAAAATTTCAATAATGTTTCATCACTGTTTTCTAATTTAGTAATAAATGAATCTTTTTCTTGAAAATTAGTTACTTTACAGTTCATTCCCTTACTCCTTCAATATAACATTACTTATTCAGTATAAAGATTATATCCCTAGATGACAATTTTACGGCTTAACTATTGAAATTCACATCCATTTTATCAGATTATAAATAATTAATATGTTATTAAATGAAAATCGTATATTAATGACGATACAATATATATAAAGAATTTAAATGATGATGAGAACATGACTAAAGTTCAACATCTTGAAATAAAATTAAAAAACTGTTGAATTATTTGAGGCATTTAGAGAAATTGATAATGAAGACTTGCATAAGGAGTCAATATATTTGTATGATCTCTAAACAATTAAGCTATAAACGCTATTTGCATAAATAAGCCTGAGCCATTTAGCTCAGGTCTCTTATTAATTATTCTTCAACTAAATTAACCAATTCATATAAAGATTGTATTTCATAATCTGGTACAATATCACTGTTATTTTCTTTATTACGATAATTAAACCAACATGTTGTAATACCGGCATTTTTTCCACCTAGTATATCTGATGTAAGAGAATCTCCTACTATTATTGAAGTCTTTCTTTTTTCTTCACCAATTCTCTCAAAGATATAATCAAAAAATTCACTCATAGGTTTTTGATATCCTGTTTCTTCTGATATATATACTCCAGATAAGATGTCTTTAAACTCTAATTGAGCAATACGACGTTTTTGGGTATCTGTAACACCATTAGTCACAATAAACAATTCACATTCTTGGCTTAATCGATCAATTGTTTCTAAAGTAGAGTTGAAGAATTTTAATGGTGCTTTAGCTAGTTCGTCTCTAAATAAAACATCGGCTTTTTTACCATCTACGTCTATACCATACTCTTTAAAATAATTAATAAAACGATGTGTTAATACTTCTTCTTTAGATAGTTCATTTTTTTGAAATGCTTCCCAATGATTTTGATTTACTTTCTTAAAATATTGAAAATCTTCTTCAGTTGGATAATGACCGAAATGATGTGCCATTTGATGAAATGCTCGATCTTCTGCATCAAAAAAGTCCACAATTGTATCATCAAAATCAAGTAAAATAGTATCGTATTTCATTTTTATACTCCTAAATTATAGTATGTATATTATTTTAGCAGATTTATCATGATTCATTAAATAATGCTAAAAAATAAAAACACTTAAGGATTAATCCTTAAGTGTTGAATACTTGCTATTAAGTATTAGAAACCAAATACTTTACCTAATACACTTGCACCACTTGATACAATGTCAACAATACTTGTACCTAATTTTGTCCAGTCTTGATTTTGTGCTGCTGTTACAGTATTTGCAATTGCTTCTGCTAATTTAGTCATTTGAATTTCCCCATTCTGTTTTTATTTTTAAATATTATTACGTTAGAATCCTAAGTATTTACCTAGAATGCTTACG
>NZ_KV810854.1:537324-544359 GCF_001812925.1 Staphylococcus sp. HMSC057A08
CTGTATTTTTGATTGCGTCGAATAATTTATCCATATTAATAACTCCTTTATACGTAATTAATAATTAATTAAAATCCGAATACTTTACTTAAGATACCTACACCACTTGATACGATGTCAACAATGCTTGTACCTAATTTTGTCCAATCTTGGTTAATTCCTGCGTCTACTGTATTTTTGATTGCGTCGAATAATTTATCCATGTTTGTTATCTCCTTTGTACTATTTATAATTATCTTTAAATTAGAAACCTAAATATTTACTCACTAAACCTACACCGTTTTCTACGATACTAACAATACTTGTACCTAATTTTGTCCAATCACCATTAATACCTGCAGTTACTGTATCTTTAATTGCGTTAAATAAACCTTCCATTTCATACACTCCTTAGAAATTAATTGGTAAAATTCTAAAACGATAGGTTACTGTATTGCTTGCTTTGTTTTGTTTAACTATCGTTTTGTTATCTTTACTATAAAGGGTTTCTTTAGATACTTGTGACATTTTCCGTAACTTATGCTTAAATCATCAAAACTGTGCAATTTAAAAATTTATATTTACAGTTAGGAATTCAAATATGTCTATCTCGTCAAAGTTTTTTAGGTTATCAAAATAAAATATTTAAAAATATTTAATATATAAATATATGATATAATACAAAAGTATATATTTTTATTATATTTATTCTAATAATTTAATTAAATGGTGATAAGGTGGTGATGTTAAAAGTAATTATTACGTAAAATATGAATATGAGGATGCATCAATTGAATTAGGAAAAAGCAAACAATAAAAGTTAAAACGTATATTTATATATTCTTTTTTAAATGTTAAATATAATTAATTTAACTTATATATTTTATTTACCATTTTAACATGATCATTTATTTACTTATTCAACAAATAAATATCTACCTTCTGATATTCAAAATCTATAATTAATAAACTTTTATTCCTAATAATAGTGTTTAATGAATACTAAAACACATAACTTAATAGTAATGTCATTTTAATAATTTAACTAATTGAGGAGTACTCATAATGGAAGTAAATCAAAATAAAAAAGAAACTAATGGCTGTTTAAGCTGCCTAGGCTGTTTTGGTATCATCTTTTTAATTTTATTATTGATTGGTGGCTGTTCTGCTATATTTTCAGATGATAATAACAACGATAATACAGATAAAATAAGTGAAGAAAAAAATAAGTCTAAAAAAACTGAAGATACAAATAAAAATAATACTTCAAAAGAAAGTAAGAAAAAATATAATGAGAATGAACAATCTGTATCACAAAATAATAGTATTAAAAAATCTGAAGAAAAAGATAAAGATAATGATGAATCCGACATAGGTACAACGAATAAGATACCAGTAAAATTAAGTTCTACTGTTGATGGTGATACTGCTAAGTTTATCTATAAAGGTAAAACCGAGACATATAGATTTTTACTTATAGATACACCTGAAACTAAACATCCAAGAGTTGGTAAGCAACCATTTGGTCAAGAAGCATCTGATAGAACAGCTGAATTATTAAATAATGCTAAAAATATAGAAATAGAGTTTGACATTGGTCAAAAAGAAGATAAATATAATCGAAAATTAGCATATATATATGTTGACGGGGAAATGCTAAATAATATTTTAGTCAAAGAAGGTTTAGCAAAAGTCGCTTATGTTTATCCACCAAATACAAGATATTTAGAAACTCTAGAATCATCTCAAGAACAAGCAAAAGCTGAAAAAATGGGTATATGGAGCCTAGATTCAGCATTTAAAGAGGATAATGAGGATAATAAAGAAATGAATACATCAAACAACAATGAAAACAACGCTATCGAAAATCAAGTCGATAACTCTTTATCAAATGATAGTCAATCTAACGATACTGAACAATCAACTAGCAACGTTGAAACTTTCCCTAATTGCACTGCATTAAGAAAAGTTCACCCTAATGGCGTTCCTTCAAATCACCCTGCCTATACATCAAAATTTGATAGAGATGGGGATAATTACGCATGTGAAGTTAATTAATCTTTCTATATTTTTTAGTAAGATAATTCTCAACATAAAATAATCATTATAGGAAATTGTAGTGTATATAAATTTGGTTATTGAAACTAGTTACGCTAATTATGTTATTCAATTTTAGTCATTCCGAGTATTTGAATATAAAGATATATGAATATTACATATTAAAGGTGGTGGTGCTATAAATAAGTGGACGATGCACCTTAGAATACAAATGAATATAAAAGCCTAATCTACATATAGGAGATAAGTCATGGAAGAAAAATTTAATAATGAACAAGAAGAAAGACAATTTAGACAGTTTCAAGAATATCAAAAACAACAAGAAGAAGAGAAAAAGAAAAAACGTAAAAAAGGTTGGCTTTGGGGTTGCGGTGGTTGTTTAGTTTTATTAATCCTATTAATCATTGGTCTTACATCATGTACTGGAGCCTTTGTCAACGAAGTAGATAAACAAATGAATGATGGTAATTCAGAAGTTAAAGAAGACAAAAATGCTTCCAAAGAACAGACAGCAGCATTAAATTCAGCTAAAAATTATGCGGACGGAATGCATATGTCTAAACAAGGAATTTATGAACAATTAACTTCTAGTGCTGGAGACCAATTCTCAGAAGAAGATGCACAATATGCGGTTGACCACTTGAAAGCTGATTATAAGAAAAATGCATTAGAAAGTGCAAAATCTTATCAAGAAGATATGAATATGTCTAAAGATGCAATTTACGATCAATTAATTTCAAATTCTGGCGATAAATTCACAGAAGAAGAAGCGCAATATGCAGTAGACAACTTAGATAAGTAGAATGATGAGGGTACTTGGTACCCTTTTGTTTTACTCTATCACATTTGAGCCATTAAGGGTTTATAAGTTGCACAGAATTGATTAGTGTTATGGTAATTGTTTAATTAAAATATTTAATCAGAAAGGATTTGGTTCTATGTTTGAAAATCTTCTTGCTTCTATTGGAATAAACTCTGTGAAGGTTGAAACTTTAGTAAAAAATAGAAGTATTCATAGTAATGATACTTTGGAAGGAATTGTAAGAATAGAGGGTGGTAATTCTGCTCAAACTATTAACAAAATTTCATTAACTTTAGTAGAAAGATATGAAAATCCTGATAAAAAGAGTCAATTTCCTGTTTTAGAAAATGAATTACAAACATTTACACTACACACAAATGTTGAATTAAAAGAACACCACACAATAACAGAAGAATTCAAATTTAATATTTATGAATATGAATTTAAAAGTGAACCAAAACATTTAATATTAAAAACACATGCATATGTAGGTTATTCAGTTGATGCTTATGATGAAGATAAAATTGTTTTCAAATAAGAAATTCATGTTTTTATAAAATCTTATTATTAAAAATAAACCAAAGGGGAGATATATAATGAAAAAATTCTTAGCTTTAATTTTTGGCAGTGCTTTAATTCTTGGCGCATGTGGTAATGATGACACATCTAACGAAAATTCTGATACTAAGTCGGAAAGTAAAACTGAAAAGAAATCAGAAGATAAAAAAGAAAATAAATCCAAAGAGGATAAAAAGTCTAAAGAAGAAAAGAAATCTCAAGAAAATGAAGATAACTCTACTGAAGAACAAAATACTTCAAACGTAGAAGAAAAGAATAACGAGAAACAAAATAATCAAAGTGATAATGAACAAAATATCCAATATAACTCATCAAGTGAAAAATCTCAAAACACACAAAATGTTGATGTAACAAACATTAAAGATAGAGGTACTCTTGAGTCAGTTATCTACGGAAATTATAGTGAAACAGCTAAAATCCAAGCTTATAACAATGCAGTAGCTAATGGTGTCATTCCTCAAGGTAACGTTATGGAAGGGCCTGCTAGTGCAGCTTATGAAAGTTCTTTAAGAGTTGAGAGTGGTCAAGAAAAATCAGTATATGATCGACCATATGAAGAAGACTTTGAACCTGATGAAGATACTGATGATACAGATTACACGAATGATGTTCAATCATCAGATTCATCATATCCACGTTCACTTATGCAAATTAAAGAGGAAACGGGTAAATCACCTAGAGATTTCACAGATGCAGAAATGGCTGAAGCACAAGCATATGCTGATGCACATTAACTTAATATTTTCAGGGTAGTTCGCCTACCCTTATTATTTTTTTAAGGAGAAGTGATAAAAATGGCTTCATTTACAGTAACAAAACGAAAAAATAAGACTTCTACATCATGGCAATATGATGTAAAGCACCCTTCTTTTAAGTCAGGTAAGAAACGTAAATCAGGATTTAAAACAAAAGCAGAAGCGACGAATGCTGCACAACAACTTATTAGAGATTTAGAAGATGGTAAACAAGTAGATAGTAATAGATTGTTTAAAGATTATTATAAAGAATGGCTCAAGTTGAACGGAAAATATGAATTATCATCAAAACAGCAATATTGGTATGAACACTCGCTTGATTTATTTTTAAAGCATTTCGGTGAAGATATTAAAATTAAAGATATCACTCGAAGTGAGTATCAAAAATTTATATCTAATTACGCACAGGGTAGAACTTCAGAAACAGTTAGAAAAGTTAATCTTTATTTATCTAGTGGTATTAAAGATGCAGTGTATGATGGTTATATCAAAAAAGATCCAACATATAACGTTAAAGCAAAAGGAACAAAACAAGCTAAAAAAGAAGATGTAAAATTTTTAACGATTAGACAGTATGAAGAGTTAAGAGAGCATTTTAAATTAAGAACAGATAAAAGTACGATTATGTTATATATACTGTTGATTACAGGTGCTAGATTTTCAGAAGTAAACAGAATGACCTATGATGACTTACTAATAACTAAAGGCCTAATTCACTTGCCAGGAACTAAAACAGAAAATGCTGATAGATTTGTCGAAGTTTCTAAAAATGATTTAAAGCATATATACAAAGCAATAGAGACACATCCACACAGAATTGATAATAAATTATTTAGCTTATCTCATGCAGCAATTTCTAAAGTGTTTAATAAAGCTAAAAAGAAATATAACATCAATGAAGATGTCACACCTTATTCATTAAGACATACACATGCAAGTTACTTAATTAGTAAAGGTATTCCAATTGAATACATTAGCAAAAGATTAGGTCACGCAAGTATTGCTATCACGTTAGATGTTTATACACATCTTCTTGATGAACATAAAAAAGAGCAAGGCCAAAAGGTCAGAGAAATATTTTCTTGACACTTATTTGACACTTGCTCGCTGTAAACGTTGATATATCAACGGGTTATAGCGTCCTGGGAGGGATAGTATAAAAGCTATAATCATAGTGTTTACAGCGTTTGAAGTCCCTTTTGGGTCCCTAAAACTTGTATGTATAAAATAACTGTATCGAAATCGAGGTGGTTAAAATAAAAAAAAGACCGCACCTGTTAAGGTACGGTTTATGTATAGGTTGAGACTACACCTTACTTTAGATAGCTTTAGAGACATTATATGTTCTTCTCTTATCCACGCCGTCCCCGACGTACTATCTACACCCGATTGGTAATGGCCAATCACTCATTGCGTTAGAGACTACTCTACCGATTTCAATTAATCAAAGGTTTGCAAGTCCCTTGACTGCTTTACTTTGCGATAGATTGCTACCGTTTTTGCGAAACGATAACAAACTTCATTCACTTTCGTGTGAAGTCTTAGGGTGCTTTCGTCACTAACGGGGGAAGGCTTTCGCTTATTTTAATTTCCAATACATATCATTGTATTTAGCCAATTGTAAAATTAATTGTTTTGACCGACGAAGTGCTTCCCCAGAAGTTTCGTTATCTTTTGAATAACGAAATGCTTCACTCCGCCATGACGTTCCTTATCATCGTACTAGCCATTCTCATTGTATTACTGTCCGCCACCACAGATACAAATCATGGTACACGCCCTTACTTGATAGGTTCGGACTATCATACCTTTATGTAAAAAGCTAATGTTCGACGGCATTAATGGTACTTAGGCATCTTCCCATTCCCCAAGCATTTGCCATAGGGAGTAATGCTTTACTCACATTAGTGTTACCACCTAGATGATAACCTTTAGTTTTACACAATTGCATAAGTTAGATGTTTCCACCCGGCCGTTTGTCAAACTGCACCTTTCACCACATCACTGTGGTTTATCTGTTATGCCAGTAAAAGTATTATACCCCATAGGGGTATATTTAGCAAATAATATGTTTATACATAAAAAAAGACCACGCTCATAAGAACGTGGTTAGAATATAGTGTTGCCTCTTATAAATCTGATAATTATTTTAATTATCACAAACTGGGTATCTTTATTATAGCATATTATCGGTTTAATTCATCTAAGTTACCTTCAACATCATGTAGTTCTTCTTCTAACTTTTGTGCTTCTTCATTAGACATTTCTAAGTTAGCCAACATACCTTTGATACTTGCACGTTTTACTAGCAAATTTTGTCTTTCATCATTTTCGCTATTAAATAGTATTTCTGCAAACTCACTTAACAACTCAGCATTTTTTAATGTTAAATTATCCAACGAACGCTCTTTGTTTCTCATTCTATATATAGTACTTTGAGGCACGCCTGTTTGTTTAGATATATGCAAACTACTTAAATCACTATCTAATAATTTTTGTATTAATTCTCTCATATTAAGCCACCTCTTTTAAAAAGCCGATTAAAGCTTTTTGAGTTTTGAATTCTTTTACAACATTTCTATCTATAGTACAAATTTCATATGTATTTTTATAATCTTGCACTAAATAAATTTCTTGATCAATCATAAATTTTAAATAAGGAGTAAATGTTTTGTCATTGCTTTTGTAATCAATTCTATTATTGTCTAAGTATTTTTTAATGTTTCTCATTTTTATTTTCCTCGTTTCGCTATTTGGTATATTTATATTATACTATGCACTATGGCATAATTCAATACTTTTTATGCTTTTTGTCATAATTATTTTTTACATAAAAAAATAGGGACAAGCACGAAACTTGTC
>NZ_KV810854.1:544459-544828 GCF_001812925.1 Staphylococcus sp. HMSC057A08
CACGACACCAACCATTTTTAATTTCAAAGATATAAAATTTATCATATCCTGCTCTATAAGTATTGTTTGTCACGTACCACTCTTTACCTTTGAACTTAACTAATGATGCACCATAATAATCGACACGCGCTCTAAATTTAGCTTTAGATGACTTCTTCATGTTTAAAGGCGGAATACTATTCACTTTTAAACCTGTTGTATCTGCAAGAATATTACGTTGCGCTACTGCTTGTTTATCATCTTTTTTCGCAAACTTTTTACCACCTGCTGTTTTATAAATATCTTTAACGATTAGGCGTTCATACCATACATAACCGTCATTGCTTGGACTGTAAACTCTAGCCCAACCATCACGAATTTCATATACAT
>NZ_KV810855.1:0-998 GCF_001812925.1 Staphylococcus sp. HMSC057A08
AGAAGTTCGTAAGCATTGGGAATTAAAATTAAATTATTATTCAGAACGTGAGCAAAGTTTAAAAAGATATGATAGTCGTTCTTTTGAAGAACAAGGTTTAGACAAAATCGCTGAAATTCCACTGACTAGAGAAGAATATAGATTAGAACTAAACGAAAAAAAACGCTGTGAAAAAGAGGGTGTCGAGTACCAACCAGTTACTTATTACGGACAGAAAAATGAAGAGATTAGACGATATAATCGTGGTGAAGTATCAGAAGTATATAGTGATAAAGAGAGAGAACAAGCACAAAATGCAATTAGATTACTTGTTCAAAACGCTAACGATCAAGTAAGTAAAAATGAACAGAGTTATTCTATTTTATTCGACAGATATCAACGTGAAGTTGGCTATTCGGAGGCCAAGGAAACCATTAAAAATACGTTTGATAGTGCGTCTACCTTTGGTCGTAAAATTCAAAATGACTTACTTAAAAATGAAATTAAGAGACGTCAATTAAAATTCTATGCTGAAAATTTTGATATTAATTATCAGTTCAGAAAAGAAATAGAAAGCAAAGGATATAACCAACAAGAGTTTGTCAATACTGTTGAAACTAACTATAAAGCATTACTCAATGAAAAGAATAAATTAGAAAAAAGAGAAGAAAAACGTAAAGAAATCTATCAATCAGCAAAAGATGTATATCTAACTGAAATCGAGAAAAATCAGCTAATTGTTCAACAAATGTACCCTAAATCTCATCATCATTTTAGTGATGATGAGAAAGCATTTATTGTTGATGAGGCGCAAAAAGGTAACTTTATAAAAGCAACTAATGTTCAATATCTGTTCAAACAAAACAACTATATACCTTCGAATGTATTTCTAGAAGATACCTATAAAAAAGCGAGTAAGGATATTTTCTTTAGTGAAAGACAGCTTAAAAACTTAGAAAAAGATAGCTTTGAATATAATGTTGAGTTGCAATTTATTAAGGAAAAAGAAAAAGAAATTG
>NZ_KV810856.1:0-262 GCF_001812925.1 Staphylococcus sp. HMSC057A08
CAACAATCGTATCTCCTGACCTCGCAAATTCAATAGCTTTATCTAAACCAGGACGTTTACTTCTTGATCCACTTATATGATCGCTAAATATCTTTTCACAACCATATTGATTTAATCGATCTTCCTGCAAATTCAAATTTTGCAAACCAGTTGAGACTCTTGCATAACCTATTTTCAAAATACAAACCTCCTATGTAGATTTTCATTGTACCATAACTTAATTCTAACCATATTTATGAACATAGATTTTCTGTTGGGTTAT
>NZ_KV810857.1:0-288038 GCF_001812925.1 Staphylococcus sp. HMSC057A08
ATGTATATGAAATTCGTGATGGTTGGGCTAGAGTATACAGTCCAAGCAATAACGGTTATGTATGGTATGAACGCCTTATTGTTAAAGATATCTATAAAACAGCAGGTGGCAAAACATTAGCGAAGAAAGCTGATAAACAATCAGTAGCACAACGTAACATCATTGAAGATACAACTGGTTTAAAAGTAAATAGTATTCCACCTTTAAATATGAAGAAATCATCTAAAGCTAAATTTAGAGCGCGTGTCGATTATTATGGTGCGTCATTAGTCAAATTCAAAGGTAAAGAGTGGTACGTGACAAACAACACTTATAGAGCAGGATATGATCAATTCTATATCTTTGAAATTAAAAATGGTTGGTGTCGTGTTTATTCTAGAAATAACAATGGTTGGATATGGCATGAACGTCTAAGAATTACAGAAGTGTATTAATATGTTATAGTAAAAAAACCGATTTTTATTTTATTCACCGGGGACAAGTTTCGTGCTTGTCCCTATTTTTTTATGTTATAATAAGTACATGAAATGGTTGTTCTTGAAACGACTCAGTCATTACTGGCACAGACTGCATAAAGTGCCTACATCACATTAACTGAGCATTCATATGTCGTCGCTGACGAGTGACAAGCACTGTGTCCCAAAATGGGGTAGGTTATTGTGATGTATTCACAAAGAGCCAAAAGCTCATCTTAATTCCCGGTAACCATCCCGGTTTATACGGAGGACTTACTTGCGTTTAGCAGTGAGAAGCTGACCGTATCTTTTTAAGCTACCTAACATGTCACTGGGTAGCTTTTTATGTTATAATAAAGATACCCAGTTTATGATAATTTTAGTTTTATTATTTGTGTTTTAAATGAGTAAATCGTTCAAACCGTACCTTAACAGGTGCGGTCTTTTTTTATACATAAATATATGGAAGTACACACACTATACATTTATGCATGTACCGCCATAGCTTTCTGTAAACTGTTCAATTAAAGCAACCTGTTGTCCTTGTGATGATGCATATTTGGCAAGTGTTTTTCCGGCTTTACCAAAACCAATAACGATTAAATTATAATGTGTCATATGTTGTATCCTCCTGAAGTGTATCATTAATTACATCATTAATTGTGAGGGTATCATAAAAATTTAAAATAACACGATGTTCCTTTTGATTATAGTGTGACATGGTCTTTGCTATGTTTCTTGATATTTCACAATCGCTCTGCTCATGACCTGTGAAAATACGCTGTTGGCTATCTTTTTCAAGCACAAATATACGATATAGTACTGATAGTTTAATGCTAGCAGTTGAATGATTTGCACTATATCCACCATTTTTACCACGGGAAGTATTAATAAACTGGTATTGATTTAAAACAGTAGTCACTCTACGTAATTGAACTGGATTGAGGCAAGTTAATTTTGCTAAAGATTGACTACTGAATTGTTGGTTGTCGTGCTTTACTAAAAAACTAAGTACGTGAACGGCAATGTTAAATTCTAAATTCAAATGATGCACCTCCTAAATGTAACTTTATTAGTTACATTTAAATATAAAATAAAACATATGTCAAATTTAATGTTTTAAACACTACTGAATGAATTTATCATTACTAATCGGGTAAACTATAAATAGAAACTACATTTTTAAGGAGTGGTGAATATCATGGCAGAATTTGTACAATTAGGAAAATCTGATGTTCATGTATTTCCAGTTGCATTAGGTGCAAATGCAGTCGGAGGACATAATTTATATCCCAATTTAGATGAAGAGCAAGGAAAAGATGTCGTTAGAAAAGCTATTGATAATGGTATTACTTTAATTGATACTGCGTTTATTTATGGACCTAAACGCTCAGAAGAACTTGTAGGAGAAGTTGTAAAGGAATATCCTCGTGAAAAAGTTCAAATTGCAACTAAAGGATCACATGTTATTAAAGATAATGGCGATGTTGTTCAAAATAACCAACCTGATTATTTAAAACAACAAGTTGAAGAGAGCTTAGAACGCTTGCAAGTGGATTATATTGACTTGTATTACATTCATTTTCCTGATGAGTATACACCAAAAGATGAAGCTGTGGCAGCATTACAAGAACTTAAAAAAGAAGGAAAAATTAAAGCAATAGGTGTTTCAAACTTTACGTTAGATCAACTTAAAGAGGCGAATAAAGACGGATATGTGGATGTTGTTCAATTAGAATATAATTTACTACATCGTGAAAATGAAGAAGTAATGAAATACGCAGCTGAAAATGATATTACTTTTGTACCATATTTCCCATTAGCTTCTGGCATTTTAGCTGGTAAGTATGAAGAAAATCAAACTTTCGATGATCATCGTGCAACTCGTCGTGATTTCCAACCAGAAGTGTTCAATGATAACGTACGTCGAGTAAAAGAATTATCAAGTATTGCTGAAACTCATAATACAAGTATTGCTAATATTGTATTAGCATTCTACTTAACACGTCCATCACTTGATGTTGTTATTCCTGGTGCGAAACGTGCTGATCAAGTTGTAGAAAACATTGAAGCAGCAAATATTGAACTGACTGAAGAAGAAATTAAGAAAATAGATGATTTATTCCCAGTTGAATAAAGTACGTTAAATAAAAGTAATAATGGCTCCTACACCGTTTATATAGGTGTAGGAGTTTTTATTATAAATAAAAGTAAAAAGATGGGGTACATAATAAGTAAATAGAAAAAACACATTAATAATATAAATTAAAAAAGAGGTAAGATACATGATTACTGTATTATTTGGTGGAAGTCGTCCACAAGGAAATACTGCTCAATTAACACAATATGCTCTAGAAGGAAAACAATATAATTGGATTGATTTAACACAATATCATTTTAAACCTGTAAGAGATTATAGACATGAATCAAAGCAAATTGAGTCATACATAGATGATTATCAATTGATTATTGACCAAGTGCTTGAAAGTGATACAGTTATTTTTGCATCACCTGTGTATTGGTATAGTGTGTCAGCATCTGTAAAAGCATTTATCGATCATTGGTCAGAATCATTAATCGATCCTAAATATCAGGATTTTAAAACTAAAATGTCTAACATTGATTTTAGATTAATCTTAGTTGGGGGAGATTGTCCGAAAGTAAAAGCGAAACCTTGCATTAAACAGTTAGAATATAGTTTAGATTTTCTCGGAGCAAACCTAAATGGTTATATTATTGGTACAGCAGAAAGACCTGGAGATGTTATGAAAGATGTATATGCTCTAGAAAGAGCACAGGAATGGAATGCAGTACTGTCTTAATAAGATGCATCTTAAAGTTGAGTGAAAGCGTTTATTAATATACTATGATATAATTTTGTTATTAAATTACAATAAAATGTCAGGAGAATGAAGCATGTATACAGTTAGAAAAGCGACAACTAATGACGTTATAGCAATAAGAGATGTAGCTACAAAAGCTTGGTATAATACGTATTTAAATATTTATGCAGTATCAACAATTAATGAATTATTAGCAGCTTCGTATAATGAACACCATTTAAAAAAGCGATTAGAAGATCAACTTTTTTTAGTTGTTGAAGAAAATAATGAAATTGTAGGATTTGCTAACTTTATCTATGGTAAAGAATTATACTTAGCCGCACATTATGTTCACCCAGGTGTACAACATAAAGGTTATGGAACAAGTTTACTTGAAGAAGGATTACATGAATTTGAAAATGAATATGATACGGTCTTTTTAGAAGTTGATAATAAGAACAAAGAAGCTATTCATTATTATCAACATCATGGTTTTGAAATAGTTCGTTCATATCAACCAGAAATGTATGGTGAACAATTAGATTTAGCATTAATGAAGAAAGTATTATAAGAATTAATCAACTTAAATTCATATTACTACTGATGAAAGCAAGTATGAAAGAGGAGGATGAACTTGACACAATCATCTTATGTAACTAAAAAATTAGCTGAAGAAAAAGTATTTAAAGATCCAATTCATAAGTATGTTCATGTTAAAGATCAACTAATATGGGATTTAATTAAAACTAAAGAATTTCAGCGCTTGCGTCGTATTAAGCAATTAGGTACATTATACCTTGCCTTTCATACTGCAGAACACAGTCGTTTTGGACACTCTTTAGGAGTCTATGAAATTGTAAGACGTATGATTGATGAATCATTTGTTGGGCGTGAAGCATGGAATAATAAAGATCGCCCCCTTGCTTTATGTGCAGCTTTATTACATGATTTGGGTCATGGGCCGTTTTCACATAGTTTTGAGAAGATATTTAATACGGATCACGAAGCGTTTACCCAAGAAATTATTACTGGAAACACTGAGGTTAACGAAGTATTAAGTAGAGTGTCTGAGACCTTTCCTCAGGAAGTAGCCGATGTTATTAATAAAACGCATAAAAATAAATTAGTCATTTCCATGATTTCATCTCAAATTGATGCTGATCGTATGGACTATTTGCAACGTGATGCTTATTTCACAGGTGTATCATATGGTACATTTGATATGGAGCGTATACTTCGATTAATGAGACCATCAAAAGATGAAGTACTTATTAAAGAAAGTGGTATGCATGCTGTAGAAAATTTTATTATGAGTCGTTACCAAATGTATTGGCAAATCTATTTTCATCCCGTAAGTCGTGGTGGAGAAGTACTATTAAATAATTGTCTTAAGCGAGTCAAACAGCTTTATAAAGAAGATTATCAATTTAAAATGTATCCAAAAGAATTTATTCCATTTTTTGAAGGCACAATTACAATTGATCAGTATGTAGAATTAGATGAAGTAACTGTATTATTTTATTTGAAGAAATGGATACATGAAGAAGATGAGATCTTAAGTGATTTAGCGCGTCGATTTATTAATCGTGATCTCTTTAAGTATATTCCATTTGATGGTTCGATTATTACAATTACTGAATTACAGGATTTATTTATTGAAGGTGGCATTGATCCGGAATATTATTTTGTTAGTGAAGCTTTTTCGGATTTACCATATGATTATGATCGACCTGGTTCTAATCGACAACCTATCCATTTGTTAAGACGAAATGGTAGTATTAAAGAAATTAGTAGCCAATCGTTAGTCATTTCAAGTATTACTGGGATTAATCGAGAAGACTATAAACTATACTATCCTAAAGAAATGATTCTTAATATTAAAGATCCAGAAGTGAAAGGTTCAATTATTAATTTATTGAATGAATTAAATTAAATATTTGTTGATAATATACGCTATGATTTAATAGCAAGTGTGAAAAGGTAAAGAAGTATTGGAGGAATCATCGTGGCAGAAAATAAAGGGTTTAAATTTAATATTATAAAAAATGATCCTCTAGATGGTCATAAAGGTACAAATATAGGAGCAATTAGTTTAGATAATATTGCACCTGTATTTATCGATGTTGCAAATAAAGAAGCATTTCTTGATATCGGCGGTATGCATGCACGTGCGGAAGTAGAAAAAGGCGTAAAGTGGATTACTGATAAAGAATCAGTGGAAGGTCCAGAAGCTAAGGAATATTGGTTATGTTGGGTGACTACTGAACGTGGTGAAAATGGTCCTTATTACGCGGGCGTCACTGCATGTTATTTACTTGTAAATAAAAGTATTCGTCGAGGTTATAAGAGTATGCCAGAACATGTCAATATGATGGATAAGTCTATGAAACATCAAGTTATTATTGATCAAATTGGTGAAGAAAATAAAAAGATATTAAAAGATTTTTTAATATCCCATAATGAAACGATGTGGAATAACTCAAACGAAGCGTTATTCAAGGCATTTGATTAGAAAAAACTCGAGACACTCAGTAGTGCATATTAAATGACTGAGTATCTCGAGTTTTATTTTTCTAATGTATCTCCAACATTATAAAAATGATAAACTGATTTCATTACATTATGATAAATCTGTTGAAAAGATTGTTCAGTTTGTTTACTAATAACTCTTAAATCTTCATATTCAGGTTTTATTTTAAAAATTTTTCCATTTTTTAAAGAAAGTTTAATTGAAACATTTCCATATGGCGTTTGAATATCACGAAATGTTCTATCTAAAATTCGACGATTCACTTTATAACTACGTACGCCAAGTGATGAGGTATGTTTTAATATCAACTCTTCAATACGTAATTTATCTTCAACTTTACAAATAATAGTTAACTGAGTAGCTGGTCGATTCTTTTTCATAATAATAGGAGAATAGTATATGTCTAATACATCGTTTTGTAATGCAGTATCCATAAAATGGCCTAACGTTTCTGGTGTCATATCATCCATTTGACATTCTAACACTTGTACTTGATCATAACTTGTCTCATTATTTGTAAATTGAATCGCTCTAATTACATTTGGAAAATCAAAATTTTTAGTCCCTGCGCCGTATCCGATATGATGTATTGTAGCAGCTGGAAAAGGGCCGAATTCTGTCACTAAACTTTTAGCAATTGCTGCACCTGTCGGTGTAGTCAGTTCGCTGTGAACGTCAAAGTTTGTTAATGGTATACCTTTTAAAATTTCTGCTGTGGCAGGTGCCGGTACTGGATATATACCATGAGCTATTTTAATTTTCCCATTTCCAGTAGGAATGGGTGAACAGTACAAATGATCGATATTAAGTAATTCTAAAGCGATACACCCTCCAACGATGTCAATGATAGAATCCATGGCACCGACTTCATGAAAATGAACGTCTTTAATAGACATGCCATGAATTTTTGCCTCTGCATGACCAATCATTTCAAAAATAGACTTACTTCTCATTTTTACTCTGTCATCTAAATCACTTTCATCAATCATTTTAAATATATCAGATGCTGTTCGATGGTGATGTGACTCATGAAAATCAATGGATAAAGTCATTGCATGAATACCTTGTTTCATTTCTTTTTTAAAATTTAACTTAAAATTATCAATAGGTAATTTTTTAAGTTCATGTTCTATGTCGTTTGGTGAAGCACCTAAGTCTACCAACGCAGATAGGAGCATGTCTCCAGCAATACCTGCATGACAATCTAAGTATAATGCATTACTCATATATTTCTCTCATCCTCATTTTTTTCTAACATATTCATAATCATTGCGGCATTGTACCCTGCGCCAAATCCATTATCAATATTTAAGACACTGGTACCTGGTGCACAGCTATTTACCATAGATAAAAGAGTAGTGACACCATTAAAGTTAGCGCCATAACCTACACTGGTAGGAACAGCGTAAACGGGATGGTCTACGAGTCCGCCTACCACGCTTGCAAGTGCACCTTCCATTCCAGCAATGACTATACTTACTTTACCTTGTCGAATTTCATGAATATGTTCAAACAAACGATGTATCCCCGAAACACCAACATCATAGTAACGTTTCACATTAATGCCCATAAGTTCCGCAGTAATAGCTGCTTCTTCAGAAACCGGTAAGTCTGAAGTTCCGGCACAGAGCACAGAAATATAATGTTTTGATTTTTGAACCGATGCAATCGGAGTACAAACAATGCGAGCTTCAGGATGATATTCTAAATGCGGATGTTTTTCTAATACATAATTTGCTTTTTCTTCATTAATTCGTGTAACAAGAATTACATGGTGATGACGAGATAAACTAGTTATAATAGTATCAATTTGTTCTTTTGTTTTACCTTGTCCAAAGATAACTTCTGGAAAACCTTGACGCTTTGCTCTATGTAAATCAATTTTAGCAAAGCCCAATTCGTCGTAATGACTAAGTTGGGCTTTAGCTTCATCAATTGATATTTGGTTTGATTTTACACCTTCGAGCAGATTTTCAATAAAATGTTGATTATTACTCATAAGTGTACGTCCTTATACTAATTTAGTATTTTTTGTATCAATGACTTCGTTCATACTACCTGTGCGGTAACCTTCTAAGTCTACAGTTACATAATCAAAACCTAATTCTTTTAAACGTAACGTAATATTATCTTTATTTTTAATTACTGTAGCTAAATCTTCTTCTGAAACTTCAATACGTGCAATATTTTGGTGATAACGTACACGAACATTGTTGACACCTAAGTTTAAGATATGTTTTTCAGCTTCGTTTACTTTATTTACTTTAGTGAAACTTAATGCTTCGCCATAAGGGATTCGAGAAGCTAAGCTACACAATGCTGGTTTATTCCAAACAGGTAAATCATATTTTTTACTAAGTTCACGAACTTCAGTTTTATATAATTTAGCTTCTTGAAGTACACTACGTACCTTGAATTCATCTCTTGCTTTTAAACCAGGACGGAAATCTTCTAAATCATCCATAATCATACCATCTAATACATAGTTGAAACCAAGTGTCTCTTTAATGTCTGTTAATTTGCTATACATTAATCGTTTACTATAGTACCAACTTTCAGGTGTATTTCTAACAATATTTTCATCTTGTAATTCCGCCATTTCAGTTTCTACAACGTCAATACCTAGTTCATGCCCCAATTCAATAGCTTTATTAAATTCTTCATTTCTGAAAAGTTCTGATTTTACAACGACGGGTTTAACATTTTCTTTACCTAATACATTGATGGCTTTTTTTAATACTAAACTACTATCTACGCCACCAGAAAATGCAATAACAACACTTTCCATTTCTTTTAATAATGTATCTAAAGTATTTTCTTTATTTAATAATTCAGTCATATTTATCAATCCTTTCAATTAGTCTTCATCTTCTACATAAGGAATTGTCAAGGGTCCTTGTGGCATTACACCAATACTCAATTTACGACCATACTGTTCTTCTAAATCAGCAATTGTTTTTTCAATATTTGAAGTAGGATTTAACATTGAATCTTTTAATTGTTGGTCAGTAAGTTCTGAGTAAACATACACATTTGCGAAGGTTTGAATGCTTGCCTGTTTTTGTACTTGCCATTGGTCAACCTCTGAAAAGTTTGGATCATGAATTAAATCTAAGATACCTTGCGGTGTATCAGCCATTTTGAAAATTTCAGCAAATTTACCATGGTCTGGAAAACCATCTGCACATTCTGAAACCATAATAATATTCCCATCTTTTTTAACAACTTTACTTGCCGCACTCATACCTTTAACGGTTTGATATAAATTTTGATCGAGTGGATAACCAGAATTTGAAGCAATGACAACATCAAAGCGATCATCACATTTAAACATGGCATGTTCTTTAACATATGCACACCCTTCTTTATGAGCTTCAAATACATCACCACCAAAAGCTGCAGTGATTTGTTTATCTTTATTTAAAGCGACATTTAACATAAAGTTTGGTTTACACATTTTATTAACTTCACGTGCCATATCTTGAACAGGATTATCTTCTAGGTTTCCCCAAGTCGATCTTGGATCACCAATCATTTTTGCATTATGAAATGTTTGAATGGTTTCAAGACCAGCGATGCCAGGCATGATTCCTTTAGGTCCACCAGAAAAACCTGCAAAGAAGTGAGGTTCGATAAAGCCAGTAACAATTTTAAAATCAGATGCTACATAGTCTTTATTTAAGTAAGCATCGCAACCATATTTACTGTGTCCAACTTTAGTAAGATTTTCTTTTTCATTGCAGTGATTCTGAACGATTTTAACAGAATCAACGATATCTTCTCCTAACATTTGAATTAATTCATCACGTGTTTGATCACGATGTGTTCCTGTGCCATTAATAATGACGAAATTTTCACGAGGAACGTGATTTAATTCTTCAATGAGTAGGGGGACCAGTATATGGTTAGGTGTTGGACGTGTAATATCGCTTATGACTATTGAAACAATATCATCCTTATTTACTAATTCTTTTAATGGCTTTGAGCCAGTAGGATGTCTTAAGACATTTTGAATTGCTGAAGTATAATCTTCAAGGGCCTCGATATTTTGTGGTTCTATGACTGTACTATCATCCGGCACTTCGACTTCAACTTCGGATTTCCCATATAAAACATGTGTTTTCACAGTTTTCCCCTCCAATAAGTCATGATGATAAATAGTAAATTATATGTTTATTACAATTAAAAGTATAGCATATTTAATGCTCGTTTTTTAATTAAAGGAAATTAATAGAAATATAAGTAATTAAATAATTAATCATAAAAAAGTAAAATATTTCCATTTTTGTAAGCATTTACATATAATGAAGTTAGGTTGTAATTATATTGAATAAGGAGTGATTTGCCATGAAAGCAGCAGTAGTAACGCATAATCATAAAGTAAATGTGGAAAACAAAGAATTACGTAACTTAGAACCAGGTGAGGCTTTAGTTCAAACAGAGTATTGTGGTGTATGTCACACAGATTTACACATTAAAAATGCAGATTTCGGAGATGTAACAGGTCGAACTTTAGGACATGAGGGTATTGGACGTGTAATCAAAATAGCAGATGATGTGACATCTTTAAAAGTAGGTGATCGCGTTTCTATTGCTTGGTTATTTGAAAGCTGTGGTCATTGTGAATATTGCACAACAGGCCGTGAAACTTTATGTCGTAATGTGAAAAATGCAGGTTATACAGTTGATGGTGCGATGGCGGAACAAGTAATTGTTACAGCAGACTATGCAGTTAAAGTACCTGAAACTTTAGATCCAGCAGCAGCGTCTTCAATTACATGTGCAGGCGTAACCACATATAAAGCAGTTAAAGTAAGTCAAATTCAACCAGGTCAATGGATTGGGATATTCGGTATTGGTGGTTTAGGTAACTTAGCATTACAATATGCGAAAAATGTATTCAACGCTAAAGTGGTTGCTTTTGATATTAGTGACGATAAATTAAATTTTGCGAAAGAACTAGGTGCAGATGCAGTTGTTAACACAAAAAATCAAGATGCTGTTGAAGAAGTTAATAAATTAACTGATGAAAAAGGACTTGATGCAACAGTAATTACAGCTGTAGCTAAAACGCCATTTAATCAAGCAGTAGATGTTGTTAAAGCTGGCGCGCGTGTTGTAGCGGTTGGTTTACCTGTTGAAAAAATGGATTTAGAAATTCCTCGTTTAGTTCTCGATGGTATCGAAGTGGTAGGTTCTTTAGTGGGAACACGACAAGACTTAAAAGAAGCATTTCAATTTGCTGCTGAAGGTAAGGTTATACCTAAAGTTCAAACACGTGAATTAGAAGAAATAAATGATATTTTTGAAGAAATGGAAAAAGGAACTATTACAGGTCGAATGGTAATTAAATTCTAATATATTAATAAAAAATATATAAAGGTTTTATTTCATAGATGCGGAGAAGATAGTGAAGCAAAAGTATTTATTTCTGGGAAATAAGGTACAGTTAATCTAATTTAGTTATTAAGAAATGTTATTTAATGATATAATTATTTAAAAGATTATATCTAATTTATGGAGTAAAGAGGACAACAAATGAAAAATATCTTATTATTTGTATCATCAATCGGTTTCGGCATCATTTTCTTCTATAAATATAGAACACTTTTAGAAAAGTATCATTATGATATTGTTGAACTTGAATCAAAAGCAGACATATTAGAAAGAAAAAAGTAATACCATGATACTAATGGTGACATTCAAAACATAATAGCTTGGAAAAATAGAGTCTGAGACTTAAAACATAAGCGTCTTAGACTCTTTTTCATTACATAGAAGTAGATAATTAAATTAAAAACACAGGATATCAAGATTTTTTAATTGTAGCAGGGCCCCAACACAAAGACTTTCAAAGAGAAAGTCAACGGGTAACGTAAGTTGGGGAAAGGACTTAAATGAGACAATAAACGCAAAATGGCTTTTGTTTTACTGACGTTGTTATGATAACTATTTAACTAATGTTGATAGAATTTTGTTAACTTCAAGCACTATAGGATTTATGCTATAATGTGGTGTAATATTTTAAAGATTAAGGTGAGTCAGACGTTGGATAAGAATATACACATTCAAACGAAACAAGTCTTAAAACAAAATGGAGAAAAACAAACATTTGAATTTTCTTCTCAAGGATCATGGCAACAAAAACATGCCGATTATATTCGATATCAAGAACAAATTGAAAGTGCAGTTGTTAATGTAACAATTAAAATTGAAGACAATAGCGTGAAGTTGATACGTAGAGGTGATATCAATATGAACTTACACTTCGTTGAAGGTAAGGACACTACAACACTTTATACTATACCAGCAGGACGCATTCCATTAATAGTAAGAACTAAGAGTATTTTACATTTTGTAAATGAAAATGGTGGGAAATTAAAAATACAATACGAATTACATCAAAATGACGAAAAAATGGGCTCATATCAATATGAACTTAAGTATAAGGAGATAGGCGAATGAATATTATTGAAAAAGTAAAGAAAACTTTAATACAAGAAATTGAAGCAAGTATTAAAAAAGCAAATCTAGCAGAAGATATTCCTGAAATTAAAGTTGAAATCCCTAAAGATACTAAAAATGGAGACTATTCTACTAATATTGCAATGGTCTTAACTAAAATTGCTAAACGTAATCCACGCGATATTGCTCAAGCTATTGTAGACAATTTAGATACAAGTAAAGCAAATGTAAAACAAGTAGATATCGCTGGCCCGGGATTTATCAATTTTTATTTAGATAATCAATATTTAACAGCTGTCATCTCAGAAGCAATTCAAAAAGGTGATAAATTTGGTTATGCGGAAGAACCAAAAAACAAAAAAATATTATTAGAATATGTATCAGCAAATCCAACTGGTGACTTACATATTGGACATGCTCGAAATGCTGCTGTAGGTGATTCACTAGCAAATATTTTAATTGCAGCTGGTTACGATGTAACACGTGAATATTATATTAATGATGCTGGTAATCAAATTACAAATTTAGCACGTTCAATTGAAACACGTTTCTTTGAGGCATTAGGGGATACAAGCCATGAAATGCCAGCAGATGGCTATAATGGTAAAGACATTGTCGAAATTGGTAAAGACTTAGCCAAAAAACATCCGGAAATGAAAGATTACTCTGATGAAGAACGCTTAAAAACATTTAGACAACTGGGTGTTGATTATGAAATGGATAAATTGAAAAAAGATTTATCAGATTTCAATGTTCATTTTGATAATTGGTTTAGTGAAACATCACTATACGAAAATGGTGCGATTGATAATACATTAGAAAAAATGCATGAGTTAGGCTATACGTATGAAGCAGATGGTGCCACTTGGTTACGTACGTCAGACTTTAAGGATGATAAAGATAGAGTACTAATCAAAAAAGATGGTAACTATACGTACTTTACACCTGATACAGCGTATCACTACAATAAAATTAATCGTGGCAATGATATTTTAATTGATTTAATGGGTGCAGATCATCATGGTTATATTAATCGTTTAAAAGCAAGTTTAGAAACATTTGGTGTAGATAGCGATCGTTTAGAAATTCAAATTATGCAAATGGTTCGTTTAATGCAAAATGGCGAAGAAGTTAAAATGAGTAAACGTACAGGTAATGCAATTACGTTACGTGAAATTATGGATGAAGTAGGCATTGATGCGGCGCGCTATTTCTTAACAATGCGTAGTCCTGATTCGCACTTTGATTTTGATTTGGAACTTGCAAAAGAGCAATCTCAAGATAATCCAATTTATTATGCACAATATGCACATGCACGTATTTGTTCAATTTTAAAACAAGCTAAAGAAAAAGGGATTGAAATAGACAAAAACGCTGATTTTAGTACCATTACAAATGAAAAAGCGATTGATTTATTGAAGAAAGTAGCAGAGTTTGAGCCTACAATTGAGAGTGCTGCTGAAAGTCGTGCACCACATCGATTAACTAATTATATTCAAGACCTAGCTTCAGCATTCCATAAATTCTATAATGCTGAAAAGGTATTATCTGATGATATTGAAAAAACAAAAGCACATGTTGCTCTTATTGAAGCTGTTAAAATTACATTACATAATGCATTAGCATTAGTGGGTGTATCAGCACCAGAATCAATGTAATATAAATACTTTTAAATTAAAAGCACCTTTACGAATATTTATTTGTGAAGGTGTTTATTTTTTATAGAAAGGTAAAAAGATGTCAATGATGACTACAGAACAACTTTACAAAGCATTATTAAAACATATGGGTCCTCAAGGATGGTGGCCAGCAGATACACGTGAAGAGATTATATTAGGTGCTATATTAGTTCAAAATACAAACTGGAATAATGCTGCACTTTCTCTTAGACGGCTGAAAGAAGCAACCCATTTTGAACCTCAAAACATATTAGATCTGCCGATAGAAGAACTAAAAATATTAATCCGCTCTAGTGGTTTCTATAACAATAAAGCAAAAGCAATTTCTACATTATTCAACTGGTTAAATCAATATCAGTTTGATTATTGCAAAATTAATGAAGTATATGGAGAACATTTAAGAAATGAATTACTTAAACTACATGGTATTGGAAGTGAAACAGCAGATGTATTGCTAGTCTACATTTTTGAGAGGGTTGAATTTATTCCTGATCATTATACACGTCGGTTATATAGAAAACTCGGTTATGCTAATACTGAGAATTACGATAAATTAAAAAGACATGTTGAATTACCTTCAAACTTTACAAATCAAGATGCAAATGAATTTCATGCTTTACTAGATAATTTTGGGAAAAATTATTTTAATGGCTCCATTGAACAAAGATATCATTTCTTAGATCCATATTTTACAAATATGGATTGACCTTAACGTGACGTCATAGCTTAGTCTCTTTTATAGAGAGATGAAAAGAGAAGTGAATCAAATAGATTAAGAAAAAGGTAGGATGTCAGAATGGAAAATCAGGTATATTTTACACCCAGTGACGTAAGTCATATTACCGAAGTAACTAAACGCACACTTCATTATTACCATGAAATTGAGTTGCTTGTGCCAACTTATATTGCATCTAATGGTTATCGCTATTATTCTTCTAAGGATATCTCTAAATTACAGACCATTCAATTTCTAAGGGAGCTTAATGTATCATTAGCAGATATTCAACTTTATTTTAGTAACAGTATAGAAGAGAAAAATATAATATTAGAAAATAATTATCAGTGTATTGTTGCACAAAGAGATCAATTAAACAAAATGATTCATTTTCTTAATCATCATCTCGTTAATCATAGAAAAGAGGAGATTAATATGAGTAAATGGAATAATGATAATATACAAAATCAATATGAGAAAGAAGCTGAAATGAAATATAGTCATACTCCTTATTATCAAGCTTTTAAAGAGAATCAAAAACAATTGAATTCTACAGAAAAACAACAAAATAATAAGAGAACAATGGAGAGGTTACATTCATTCTTTGATAAAATGAATGAATTATTCATTGCAAACTATAAAACAAATCATATACAGGTTAAACAAGCTATTTCTGAACTAAAAGATATTCTTCAAACACAAGTACCTAACGTAGATGAACAATTTTTAGAATATATTGCCTCGATTTATGAAAATGATGAGCGATTTGCTAAAACAATTAATAACAAACGACATGATAATTTAAATCAGTATATTGCTGATGCGATTCGAAATGATATTTAATAAAAGATGTTTTTAAGTTCTATAATATGTAATGATATATGTATAATATATCTGATGAATAGAAGGAGCTTAAACATGATAGAAGCATTCAAATTATTTTGGCAAAATTATTTTAATGTAAAAAGTCGAACTAGAAGACGTCATTATTGGTTTGCTATTTTAGCTAATTGTATTATTTTAGTGATCATTAGTTTACTTTTTAATATCATTACTTTGGGGTTAAATGGAGGGCATACATTTTTTGATATTGTGTATGAAATCATTGATATCATTATTTTTATAGGAACGTTTACGATGACGGTGCGTCGTTTACATGATACAGGGCACACATTGGTTCTGCCTCTTATTATTTTAATATTTACATTAATTAGAAAAATTTCAAGTATTGTAGATAGAACATACGGTATTTCAATTGATGGTTTTTTCAACGGAATGATTGCGCTTGAATCAGGAATTATGGTGGCAGCGATGTCTTTAGTCTTACTTATTATTCTTGTGATCACTTTTGCATTTACAATAAAAGATAGTGATGAGGGGACAAATAAGTATGGTCCAAATCCTAAAATAGCTGCTGTATAATATGAAAAAAGGAAGGATACAGAATGTATTTTGAAATCTGTTTCCTTCTTTTTTTATTTTGAAATAGAATTAAATCATTAAGTTTAACCAATAATATAAAATTACACAATAAAAATTTATAGAATTAAATTAATGATATAAATAATTTGGTATGATAAATATATGAAATAAACAAAATTGTGAAAGGAAGGTATGGTTTATAAATGAACAATAAGAAGCTGTGGATTATTTTATTTACATTAGTATTAGTTTTAGCAGCGTGTGGACAAAACCAATCGAGTGAAAAAGGACATCATTCTACGCACTCAACTGAGCAAGAAACAATGGATCACAATGATAATACTCATACATATCATCGTATTATATCTTTGATTCCAAGTAATACTGAAATATTATATAGACTTGGTCTTGGAAAAAATATTATAGGTGTATCAACAGTTGATGATTATCCAAAAAACGTGAAAAAAGGCAAGCAACAATTTGATGCAATGAACTTAAATAAAGAAGCACTTTTAAAAGCTAAACCTGATTTGATTTTAGCTCATGAATCTCAAAAATCATCTGCTAAAAAAACACTTGATAGTTTAGCTGATAGTGGTGTGAAGGTAGTATATGTTAAAGACGCTCAGTCTTTAAATCAAGTCTACGATTCATTTGAGCAAGTAGGTAAAGTGACGCATCATGAAAAAGAGGCGAAACAGTTAGTCAAAGAAACAAAAGATAATGTTCAAAAAGTAATTGAATCCATTCCAGCACATCATAAAAAACAGAGCGTTTTTATAGAAGTGTCTTCAAAACCTGAAATATATACAGCAGGAAAAGAAACCTTTTTCAATGATATGATAGAAAAACTAGATACAAAAAATGTATTTTCAAATGTTAGTGGATGGAAAGCAGTAGATAAAGAAAGTATTATTAGAAAAAATCCTGATATTTTAATTTCAACTGAAGGTATTTCAAAAGAAGAATATTATGAAGTGATTAAAGAACGTGATGGTTTCTCTGAAGTCAACGCAGTAAAAAATGAACGTGTGGAAACAGTCAATGGTGACGAAATTTCACGACCAGGACCTCGTATAGATGAGGGGATGAAAGAATTACGTGATGCAATTTATAAACGTTAAAACGCTAAGATGAGAGACTTTTCAAAAGCCTACAACGATATTGATAATGTTGTAGGCTTTTTATACAACATAGAGTCTTGTAAATTGAGTAAAACAGAGAAAGAATCATTTTGTAATCTTATTTTAATTAGTAGTAAGGATATATTCATTGTAATATAGGAAATAAATAATAATTGAAATGTGAGTGGAAATGAAACGACATCTATATTTAACATTTTCAGTTTGGACATTTTGCTTATGTGTCATCATAGCTATAAGTCTTTTTTGGGATTTAGGGTCATTACATCAAGCATTTAATCAAATGATTTTTTTTAAAGTTAGAGTTCCTAGAACATTTGAGGCGCTTATGGTAGGAGCTATATTAACGTTGACGGGTCAATTATTTCAAACGGTATTAAATAATCCTTTAGCAGATAGCTTTACACTTGGTTTAGCGAGTGGAGCGACTTTTGGATCAAGTTTAGCTATATTTTTAGGCGTATCTTTTCTATTTATTCCAATTTTTTCTATCATTTTTAGTATCACGACACTTTTACTTGTTGTTATAATGACAATCGTATTGTCTAGAAATTTTCCAATTAGAGTACTCATCATATCTGGACTTATGGTAGGCGCTTTTTTTAATGCATTAATATATATACTTACACTCATTAAACCAGAACGTACGAATCGTATGTTAGCCTATTATTTTGGAGGATTTGCGAATGCCGAAATGAATGAGCTCGTTTATATTACAATGGTTTCTTTGCCAATCATTATTGTGATATATAGTTTAGTTACACCAATTAAGCTCTTGCAATTAGGAGAAGCTAAAAGTAAGTCTCTAGGGTTAAATGTGCAATGGATAACATTTATTGTACTTTTGTTAACATCTATTATGACAGCTATAGCAGTAGCGTTTATAGGTGTGATAGGTTTTATTGGCATCATTGTACCTCAATTAATTAGACGATATTATTTTCAATATAGTCTTGCTATACAAATGACATTAAACATATTGATAGGTGCATTAACGATGCTATTCGCTGATGTTATAGGGAAGATGGTTATCAATCCAGTGCAAATTCCAGCAAGTATTATTTTATCACTTGTTGGGATACCCATATTATTTTATATTTTAGTCACTCAATCTAATACAACACGTTAGTGAAGTGAACAAAAATTATTAAAATAAGAATAATTATATTGATAAGAGGTAAATAAAAATGGACTTAAGCCAAATCAAAGCAGTTGTGTTCGATTTAGAAGGCACATTATTGGATAGAACTAAGTCTCGAGATAAATTTATAGAAGAACAATATGAACGTTTTCATGATTATTTTGTACATGTACAACTTGCTGACTTTAAACATAAATTTATAGAATTAGATGATGATGAAGATAACGATAAACCTTATGTATATAAAGAGATAATAAAACAATTTCACATCGATAGATTGAAATGGAAAGATTTATTTCATGATTTCGAAATGCATTTCTATCGATATGTATTTCCATACTACGACACATTATACACACTTGAAAAGTTGTCAGAGCATGATTATTTACTAGGTGTAATTGCAAACGGGAAATCAAAGATCAAACAATTTCGGATTTATTCATTAGGAATAGAACATGTGATTAATTATTTATCAACTTCTGAAACAGTAGGTTACCGCAAACCTCACCCACGTATTTTTGAAGATATGATTGATCAACTTGGCGTCTTACCAGAAGAAATTATGTATGTTGGAGATGATGCCTTAAATGATGTTGCTCCTGCACGTGCTATGGGAATGGTAAGTGTTTGGTATAAACAAGAAAATGCTGAATTAGAACCTTTAGAAGAAGAAGTAGATTATATCATTACAACAATAGAAGAGCTCTTAACGATTTTATCCGTAAATAAACAAAAAAAAGGAGATAATTAAATGGAATTATTTACAAGAAAAGGTGGATTTACATTAAATTACAATACTATGGGACAAGGATACCCAGTAGTGCTTGTACATACTGCGTTTGAAAATGCTTCAATTTTTCAAAATTTAGCTCATGAACTTTCAAAAACATTTCAAGTCGTATTATTGGATTTACGTGGTCATGGATATTCAGATAAACCACGACATATTAAATTCAATGAATTTGCAGATGATATTATTTTATTATTAGATTATCTCTACATAGATCAAGCGGCTTTTATTGGCCATGAAATGGGTGCTACAATTATTGCGCATTTATCAAAGCAATATCCAGAGTATGTATCTTCGTTAACAATGATCAATCCGACATCTATTGAAGGAGAGTTACCAGAAGAACGATTGTTTAGAAAATACGCACATAAAATCCGTAACTGGAATGAAGATAAACAAGAGAAGTTTTTAGATAAACATCGCTATTATAAACATCGTAAAGTGAATAAGTTCTTAAAAAATGTCGAAGATACTAATTCAATTTCTACTAAAGAAGAGACAGAAGCAGTAGATGAAGTATTTAAACAAAGAGGAATTGCAAAAGTATTTGAGTACATCACTAAACCCACATTTATAGTTGCAAGTGCTTATGGAGAAAGAATAACATCTCTTGAATCTAAAGAAGTAGCAGATTTAATAGGAAATGTATATTTCGAAGTGTATTCGAAGTCAAGCATGTATCCTTTTGAAGAAGAACAAGAGAAGTTTATCCATGATGTGACACCTTTTATAAAAAAACATATGCCTCAACACTAAATAGTATTGTTTACCAATATTAATGCATTATAAAAATGAAATATTTTGTAATGTTTTTGTAATGTTTCTGTTATTTTGGTCATAAATAGGGTATACTGTAATTAAGCATAAAAGAAAAAGGAGCGAGTGCTTATGAAAAAGTTAGCAACAGCCCTATTAGTTTCTGGACTAGTAATGACAGGAGTAGGCTATAATCATGCTGAAGCAGCTAGTGGTAATTCGATTCAGACTGTACAACAATTAACTCAAGGTCAAAAAACATTAGAAAATGTGACTATAGGTGAATCAATTAAAAATGTTATTAATCACTATGGCACACCTATTTATTCATATAATCCAAATAATCAAGAAAAATACTATGAATTCCATACAAACAAAGGTGTATTAGTTGTTACTGCAATCGGTAAAAAAAATACTGGTTATGTAACTAGAGTATCAATGACTTATAATCAAGCCAATGGTCCAACTTATCAAAAAGTAGCACAAAGTGTAGGTAAAAAAGCCATTAAACGCGTTCAATATAATAGTGTAAGCGGCAATTTTGCTTATATTCAAAACGGTAAAACAAGCTATCAATTTGGTTCAAGCTCACCTAAAGACAAAGTATTAAAACTATATCGTATTGACATTAATAAATAATGTAATGAAGTAGTTAGTTAAAGTTACGTATCATCGATTTCATTTAAAAGATAATGAAATATACAGAAGTAGGATAACGAATTCCATCTGGAATTCGTTATCCTACTTCTTTTTTACGAAAAGAAATCAATTGAAATCTATGATAAAATGTTGAAATGAATGAATTGAATGTATTTTAAAACTTGCATTCGATAAAGGAGCAACATATGCGATCAAACGATAAATTATTACTTGAAAATGTGAATGATTATTTTACTCATAAAGGCATGCCCCCTAAACTTATCGATGACATTAAAGAAAATATAAGTAACGACTTTAAAAAATCCGAAGAAAAAAAGCAAGATTATCTTGATTTTAGGGGAAAAGCAACGGCTCAAATTATCTTAATTATTCAACGGAATTTATTTGGTTTACAATTGAATCCTATTATATTTTTTATTATCAATTTTATTTTAATTTCATATTTATATGATAAGCAATACGTTCCATTCCAAGCTGCAACCATATTATCTTTGTTTTATTGTATTGTTATTTTCCCGATTACTATTTTTATTCATATACAAATTGCTCGGAAAAAATATTTATATAGTAATCGCACAGAGATAATCATAGGCTATATGATTGCAATTATTGCCTTAATTCTTATTATTATGCGTGCATTTAATCTCACTATAGGCATTGTTCCTATTACTATGTATAGTCATCAATTTATTTTTTTTATGGGACTTATAATGAGTTTATGCGGGGTTATTTTTAAAAGATTAGAATATACAGCAGTAGGTTTATTATTCTCTCAAAAGACGATTGATGCTGTTATTGTAAATTCAAATGTCGCTCAAACTGTTTCACTTATCATTTGGATTATTATCGTCGTATTAATTGTTACATATACTATACGATTATCATCTAGAAGAAGTATTTAATAAAATATATGATTTTAACTCAACCATGATGAATAGGGTTGAGTTTTTTATTTAAATTATATAAAAATTTTTAAATAAAAAAATAATTAATTGTATACATGTTTATAGCGTTAAATATGTTTTAGTGGGTATAGTAAATACTAAGGGAGGTGCCGATATGAAAAAAATTGAAACGTTTAATCAAATAAAGATAGCTTATCAAGATGTAGGTACAGGCATTCCCGTTATTTTAATTCATGGTTTAGATGGTAATTTAGCTGGGTTTTACTCATTAAAAAAAGAGTTGAAAAAACACTATAGAGTCATTGTTTACGATGTGAGAGGTCATGGAAAATCTACACATCCTATGAGTTATAACTTAAATGATCACATTAAAGATTTAACTATGTTAATGCGGCAATTAGGTATTAAAAGCGCACATTTATTAGGGCATGATATGGGTGGAATGATTGCACAAGCTTTTACCGAAAAATATAAAGATAAAGTGCGATCTTTAACAATTATATCTTCTAAATCTGAAGATATTGTTCATGGTTTTACAAAGTTAATGATTGAGCACCAAGATAAAGTAGCGGGGTTTAATAAATCTGAAGCGTTACTTATATTATTTCCATATATTTATAAGAAAAATGATGTTGCAATGAAGTGGTTTCAACGTCAACGCTTATATAGTAAACAAGACGATGAAGATAGTGCAGTAGCATCAAGAGCCTTATTAGATACAGAGAATCAATCAAATACAGTCACACATGAGATCAATGTTCCAACTATGATAGTAGATGGACGTTATGACCCAATTATTATCAATAAAGAGAATCAACAGTTTGAAAATCAATTTAAAAATATAAATTATGTTTTATTTAATGAATCAGGGCATGCACCTCATATAGAAGAAGAAGAGAAATTTTTAACATTATATTTAAATTTTGTAGAAAAAAATGATGTATCTAATACTACAAATCTATTGATATAAAATTGTAAGCATAGAGTCAAAATTATCTATAATCGAATATCTAAGAAAACAGAACAATCTAAAGAGCGGTGTTCTAGATATAAAGAATGATTAAACAGTGTTTATAAATATTAGAATGAAGTTATTTTACAGAAAACAACATCATATAATATGAATTATGGATATAAAAGAGGCCCGTAGACAAATGTTATCTACGGGCTATTATTCTAGGTTTTTTAAGTTCTAGTCTCTTTATGGTTTACTATTATAATTCTGTTTCTTTGTTAGCTTCTTCAATTCGTTTGTTAACTCTATTAAGTAGCTCATCAATTTTTGTACGTTGCGTTGCATTTACAAGAATCAATACTGTTCTTTCATCATGCTCATTACGTTTTTTATCGAAGTAATCTTCTTGAGATAAATTTTTCACTGCTTTTACTACTTGAGGTTGCTTGTAGTTTAAGTGATTAATAATATCTTTTAAATAATATTCTTCTTCTTTACTTTGACTAATATAAGTTAAAACAGCAAATTCTTCAAAGCTGATCGAAAATTCTTTTTTAATAATGCTTTTTAATTTATCTGCATAAGTAATCATTGCTAATAATTCAAAGCAGTCATTGATTTTTGAAATAGCCATTTTAAGACCTCCCCAACTAATATTCTCTCTATTTTTTATGCATCCGTTAAATTTATCTATATATAACGTCATCTATTAGTTTAAAAAAGCTATTAATAATTTAGATTAAATAAATTAATTTAATTCTATGTTATTTAGTTAATTATAACTAAATAAAATTAGAAAGTAAACGAAAATGTACTTAATAAAACAATGTTTTGATTAATTAATACTTTGTTTATAAAAATAAGCAAATTTTATAAAAGATTTAATTAAGAACAATTATTATGATGCCCCATATTATAAAATTAAAGTTTAATATACTAAAACAAAAGATTATTCGGTGCTTTCTAACAAAGATGCAGAAGGATGCGTAATAATTTTATCTCCAATATTTAATCCATTGGATACCATAATATACCCACTTTTTTTACTTTTAATATATTTAATATTTCTTTTTATAATTTTTTTATTATGTATAACTAGAACATAATTTTTATTGTAAATGACTTTATCGGGTAATTCATATTCTGTTGTTCCTAAGTGAAGATCAAAATGGTATCCAATAGGGTAGGAAGGATCTGTAGAAATATCTACATAATAAAAAGAGGAAGAGGTCTCAGTTTTATAAGGAATAGAAGAAATAGATAAAATTTTCCCTTCAAATTGCCTAGTGTTTTTAATAGAAACTTGAACAAGTTGATTATTTTTAAGTTGTTTAAGTTGAGATTCCTTGATTTTAGCATGAATGATTCGTTCATCACTATTAATTTGCATAATTTCAGTATGAGATTTTGAAGGGAAAGGCTGAAGTACAGTGACTCGACCTTTAATAGGAGCATAAATGCGTGTTTGAAGTTGTTGTTGTAAATTGAGTATATCATTAGATAATTGAACTTGTTGGTTGAAGTTATCGGAGGATATTTTATTTGAGTGTTGTATTGAAGATAAAAGTTTCTTTTTTGCAAGAATATGTTTTTCGATGTGCGGATTATAATATTTAAATATGGGTGTATCTTTAGATATAACCTCATTATTTTTTACTAGAATATCTGAACTAATGCCTAATGAGGGCTCATAATAAAGTGTATAACTTTGTTTAGCTTGCTGAACGCCTTGAAAAGAAAGAGAGTAATGAGGTTTTACAGTCATCGTTTCTATTTTGCTCAAATGAGTCGTTTTAGGAATTTTAGAATAAATATAAAATCCAAACGAAATAATAAGGAGAAGGAGGAGGGTTAACATTATTGATAAGGGGGATAAAAACTTTTTCAAATATAATCACCTCTAAACATTAATATGCATTTATTATACAAGTTTAGAGCTAAATACAACATAGCGAAATGATGACATCAAAAAAGTCTTCTCAATTATTGCATTAAGAAGACGAAGATTTAGATAAAAGTTTAATTTTAGTAGCCATTAAAATAAACGTAATAAAACAATACCAATTGCTATAGCGATTAATCCTATAAATTTACGGAAAGTCATTTCATTTTTAGGTACACCAATGCCAAAGTGATCAATAATGACGCCCATTATCATTTGGCCAAGCATTGCAACAATAGTTGTAAGAGCAGCACCTAAATAAGGCATTAATATAATATTAGATGTAACGAATACGACGCCTAAAATCCCACCAATAAAATAGAGTGGTTTAATACGACCGAGATGCTGTTGTGATAGTTTAATTTTTAGACTTCTATTAAATATTATTGTTAGAATAAATAACGCAATAGTTCCAACAGTAAAAGAAACTAGTGCAGCGAATAAAGAAGAATCCATTTGCTTTGAAAGCCCGCTATTGATTGTAGTTTGTAGCGGAGGCGCAAATCCGAAAATAAAGCCAATTAACAACCAAATATAAAGTGAGATATTTCTTTTATCTTTAAGTTTATTTTTAGGTAGATGGTTCATAAGAAGAATTCCGAACAATAAAACGATAATCCCCATACCTTTTAAAAAAGTAAAAGATGTTTGATTGGCCCCAAGTAACCCCAATGTATCAATAATAACACCCATTATAATTTGACCAGCCACTGTCATCACAACCGTAAGTGCTGCACCTAATCTTGGAAGAAGTAATAAGTTACCTGTTAAGAAACATACACCAAGCAAGCCACCAACCCACCAATGATAATCAATAGAGTGACCAGCATAAAATGAGCTTGAGAACATTTGGATATTAAAAATGATATTAAGTATTAATAAAAATAGAGTTCCTACAAAAAAAGAAATCGTAGAGGCATAAAAAGATGACTCTGTAAATCGACCTAATCTAGAATTAATCGATGTTTGAATAGGAACCATCATACCAGCAATAATTCCAAGTATAAATAAAAAAAGCAAACGTAATTCCTCCATTATTTTTACTATCAAATACGATTATTATACGTAAATTTATAAAAAAATTCTATACTAAAAAAAGAGAACGGATAAAACTCTTTTAGAACGCTTTATCCATTCTCAATCTACTGTTTAGAAGACGTGAAGTAAAATTTGATATTGTAACATACGTCTACTATGTCAATTAATTTAATTCAAATAAAACTGTTGTTGTTTTATCTACAATCTGAGCTGAAGCGACTTTGCTTGGAGCGCCACTGGTAAATCTTAAAACATCTAATTTAACGATATTTTCCATTGCTGATTGTACATTTGCCTCTGTTATTGTTGCTGAAATTTGTGGTAATTGTAACTTAGCTGTTTTGTTTAGATTTGTCTTAAATATGAGTTCTAAAGTTTTTGACATTGTTCATACCTCCTTTTTAATAAAATCATTCATTAAACTAATCCTTGGGTTTTTACAACTTCAACTTTATCGAAAGATTCTTCAATCAAATTTGAAATTGTTGTTACAAATGATTTGATGTCTGCTTCAGAAGCACGTGTATTAATATTATTAAATCGACGTTTAATTTCTTTAGCTTTTCCATTTGTATCATGTGTAACGTGAGTACATATAACAGATAACTGAGTAATTTCGTTCATCTTACTTTCACCTCCTTACACTTTATATATCGAAAATATTTTTAAAAAAAGTAACTTGAAATCAAAAAAAGTTGAGCGAAATATTTCAATGTTACTAAAATATGATATATCATTAAATAAGAAACTTTTTTGAGGTGGATAAATGAATTATGTAGAACCTATTAAGAAAAAGAATGATATTAAGAAGATGTATCACGTGTTACAAACGAAATCAGACAGAGATTATCTTTTATTTAAACTGGCGATACACACAGGTATGCGACTTACTGACTTATTACATCTTAAAGTTGAAGATATAAAGAATAAGGAAAATAAAGAAATAAAGACAGCTTGGATTCAACAAGGCGCTCCATTTATCAAAATTATGATACCTTCTGATTTAAGAAATGAATTTGATACATATATCTATGAAAATCAGTTGAAAGATCATCATCTTTTATTTCAGTCTCTTCGTACACATAAAGAACTTTCACGTCAGCAAGCTTATCGAATTATTCACCACGCAGCTAAAGAATTAGGCCTTTTACATATTGGTTTAACTACTCTACGTAAAACTTTTGCATATCATGCTTATAAATCGGGTATTTCTATTGCGATTATTCAAAAATATTTAGGACACCAGACTACGCATGAAACTTTGAAATTTATTGGTTTGTCACCTAAAGAAGATCATCATACAATTATTGCTTTAAATTTATAAAAAGGAGGGCTTTGATGAGTTTAATTTATTTACTAGGGGCACTTTTACTAATCATAGGTATGGTTCTAATCACTTTATTTATTAGACCTCTAAGACGCTATGCAGGATATATTTCCCTATTCGCTCCAGTGATTGCTTCTGTTTACTTCTTATCTCAAATTCCTAATGTACTTCATCAGAAAGTGATTTCTTTTAAAATAGCTTGGATGCCAGCCATTGATTTGAATTTAGATTTAAGACTAGATGGACTTGGATTAATGTTTGCTTTAATTATTTCTATTATAGGGATAGCTGTTTTCTTTTACGCTACTCAATATTTAACACCTAATGGTGATAACTTACCTAGATTCTTCATATACTTACTTTTATTTATGTTTAGTATGTTAGGTATAGTAATATCTAATAATACCATCCTTATGTATATCTTCTGGGAACTCACAAGTGTTTCATCTTTCTTACTTATTTCGTATTGGTATAGTAATGCAAATAGTCAGCTAGGTGCAATACAGTCGTTTATGATTACGGTATTTGGCGGCTTAACATTATTAACAGGTTTTATTATGTTGTACATAATGACAGGTACGAATACAATTACTGAAATTTTATCGCAAGGTCATCATATTAGCGAGCATCCTTTATTTATTCCAATGATCATTATGATGCTTATTGGAGCTTTCACAAAATCAGCTCAATTTCCATTTCATATTTGGTTACCTAAAGCTATGGCTGCCCCAACCCCTGTAAGTGCCTATCTACATTCAGCAACAATGGTTAAAGCAGGTATATTTTTACTTTTTAGATTCACACCTGTATTAGGCTTAAGTAATAGTTATATTTATATTGTTACTTTTGTAGGATTAATCACAATGATGTTTGGATCTCTTACAGCTTTAAGACAATACGATTTGAAAGGAATTCTTGCCTATTCTACAGTTAGTCAACTTGGGATGATTATGACAATGGTCGGTTTAGGTGGAGGTATTGCGCAGCATCCAAGCGGACCAATGGCTAAAATTTACACATTAATTTTATTTGCAGGCTTGTTCCATGTCATGAATCATGCATTATTTAAATGTACGTTATTTATGGGCGTAGGTATTATTGATCATGAAGCGGGCACAAGAGATATTAGAAAATTAAATGGCATGAGAAAATTCTTTCCTAAAATGCATTTGAGTATGACGCTTGCTGCATTATCAATGGCAGGAGTACCATTTTTAAATGGTTTTTTAAGTAAAGAAATGTTTTTTGATTCTTTAGTTAAATCTATTGAATTAGAGCAATTTAGTTTAACTTTAACCATCATAATTGTGGCATTAGGCGTGATTGCAAGTATATTCACGTTTGTCTATGCAGTTTACATGCTAAAAGAAACATATTGGGGAGAATTTAATGAAAAAGAAGTTCCTAAAAAGCATATTCATGAGCCATGGTTGTTCAGTTTACCAGCAATGATCTTTGCTGTGATGCTACCTGTTATCTTCTTTATCCCAAATACCTTTACGCATCCGATTGTTTTACCTGCATTAAGAAATGTCACAAACTTAGGTATCCAAGTCGATAAGATGGCACCACATGTATCCCAGTGGCATGGCATTAATTTACCACTTATTTTTAGTATCATTGTTATTATTTTAGGAATTATTTTAGCAACAAAAGTAAATTGGAAAGTGTTAACGCATCGCTTAATCAAAACAGCGTCTATTACAAATTCCTATCGTAAAGCTTATAGTGTATTTGAACATTATGCTGGCTGTAGTATTCGTGGTGTAATGACGAACCGATTAAACTACTATAATGTGATTACACTTTTAGTGTTTTCACTATTTGTAGCGTATGGCTTTTTAAGAGTAGGGTTTCCGAAACTACATCTAATGCATGTTACTGACTTTGGATCTTTAGAAGTACTGCTTGCTATTTCAATCAGTGTTGTTGGTATAGCACTTGTCTTTATAAGACAACGTTTAACGATGGTAATATTAAATGGAATTATTGGCTATTCAGTTGCATTATTTTATTTGATCATGAGAGCACCTGATTTAGCTTTAACACAACTTGTAGTAGAGACGATGACTACAATATTATTCATTGTTAGTTTTTCACGCTTACCCAATATTTCACGTAAGAAAGCAGATAAGAAAAAAGAAATGATGAAAATTGTTGTAGCATTCATTTTTGCAGGCGCAGTGGTAACCCTTGTGTTTATGGCACAACAAGGTGATGGTTTAGAAACAATTTCTAAATATTATATGAATGCAAAAGAACTCACAGGTGGTAAAAATATTGTGAATGCCATTTTAGGTGATTTTAGAGCACTTGATACTATGTTTGAAGGTTTAGTATTAATTATTGCTGGTTTAGGTATTTATACATTATTAAATTACAAAGATCGGAGGGGTCAAGATGAAAGAAAATGACGTAGTCTTAAAAACAGTAACTAAAATTGTTGTATTCATTTTACTTACTTTTGGTTTTTACATTTATTTAGCAGGTCATAATAATCCAGGAGGAGGATTTATTGGTGGTCTCGTCTTTAGCTCAGCTTTTATCTTGATGTTTTTAGCTTTCGATGTAAAAAAAGTATTGGATAGTTTACCTATCGACTTTAGAAAATTAATGATTATTGGAGCACTTATTTCTTTAATCACAGCAATTGCGCCTACCTTTTTTGGCAAATCATTTTTATATCAAAGTGAATTTACACTTCATTTACCAATATTTAATGAAATGCATATTACTACAGTGACGATTTTCGAATTAGGCATAGTACTTTCAGTAGTGGGTGTGATTGTCACAATTATGTTGGCATTGAGTGGGGGTAAATCATGAATCTTATTTTATTACTTATCATAGGATTTCTCGTATTCTTAGCGACATACATGATATTATCTTTAAATTTAATTCGTATTATTGTAGGGATTTCGATTTATACGCATGCTGGTAATTTGATTATTATGAGTATGGGTCATTATAGTGACCACGTAACAGAACCGCTTATTCGTGGTTCAAATACCAACTATGTCGATCCATTATTGCAAGCACTTGTTTTAACTGCAATTGTTATTGGATTTGGTATGACAGCTTTCTTACTTGTATTAGTTTATCGAACATATCGTGTTACAAAAGAATCAGAAATTGATGTGCTTAGGGAGGATGAAGATGATGAACAGTAACTTATTAATCCTTCCGATTCTCTTACCACTTCTTTGTGCATTATTACTTGTATTTACGAAGAATAAAAATAGAGTTTCGAAGATTTTATATATTGGAACAATGACGGTTAATACGCTTATTTCGCTAGCTTTATTGATTTATGTGATGAATCATAAACCAATCACTTTAGATTTTGGTGGTTGGAAAGCACCTTTTGGTATTCAATTTTTAGGTGATACTTTAAGTTTACTCATGGTAACAGTCGCTTCTTTTGTAGTGACTTTAATTATGGCGTATGGATTTGGACCTGCTGAAGAACGTGTGAATCGCTATTATTTACCAACATTTATTTTATTTTTAACTACCGGTGTGATTGGTGCTTTTTTAACTTCTGATTTATTTAACCTCTATGTGATGTTCGAAATTATGTTGCTTGCATCATTTGTGCTTGTAACATTAGGACAATCAATAGAACAATTAAGAGCAGCCATTGTCTATGTTGTTTTAAATATTATTGGTTCTTGGTTATTTTTATTAGGTATTGGCTTACTTTACAAATTAGTAGGGACATTAAACTTTTCTCAAGTTGCATTACGCTTAGATGATATTCACAATAATGAAATGGTAGTGGTCATTGCAATTGTATTTATGATTGCATTTGGCTCAAAAGCATCGTTAGTTTTATTTATGTGGTTACCTAAAGCTTATGCAGTATTAAATACTGAGCTCGCAGCTTTATTTGCAGCTTTAATGACGAAAGTGGGAGCATATGCTTTAATTCGTTTCTTTACTTTATTATTTGATCAACATCCAAATATTACACACCCCATACTTGTATTTATGTCTTGTATTACGATGATTATTGGTGCTTTTGGAGTCATTGCATTTAAAGACATAAAGAAAATTGCAGCATATCAAGTTATTTTATCAATTGGTTTTATTATTTTAGGCTTAGGATCAAATACATTTGCTGGAATTCATGGTGCTATTTTTTATCTAACAAATGATATTGTAGTAAAGACATTATTATTCTTTATTATTGGTAGTTTAGTTTATATGTCTGGTTATAGAGAATATAAGTATTTATATGGTTTGGCAAAGAGAGAGCCTTTCTTTGGCGTAGCATTTATCGTTATGATTTTCGCGATTGGCGGAGTTCCTCCATTTAGTGGGTTCCCTGGTAAAGTGCTTATTTTTCAAGGTGCGGTTCAAAATGGTAATTATATTGGATTAGCGCTCATGATTTTAACAAGTCTTTTAGCAATGTATAGTCTATTTAGAATACTATTTATTATGTACTTTGGAGATGCAGATGGCGAGCAAGTTGATTACAACCCATTGCCTGTTCATCGAAAATGTATGATTGGCATACTAACTGTAGTTGTACTAGTTATGGGTCTTGCGGCACCAATTGTTATGAATGTTACTAAAAATGCAACAGAGTTAAATACAAATGATGTTTACTTCCATCACTTAGTTAATCCACATTTAAAGGAGGAGAATAAATGAGACAAATTGTATTGAATATCTTAATTGCTTTTCTATGGGTACTCTTTCAAGACCAAGGTTCTTTTTTATTCTCTACCTTTGTATCTGGCTATCTTATAGGATTAATTATCATTTATATACTTCATCGATTCTTTGGTCAAGAATTTTATTTAGTAAAAATATGGGTAGCTATTAAGTTTTTAGCCATATATTTGTATCAGTTAATTACTTCAAGTCTTAGTATCATTAAATATATTTTATTTAAAACAAAAGATATGAATCCTGGTCTTCTCACATATGAAACAGAGTTAAAAAGTGATTGGGCCATTACATTTTTAACCATTTTAATTATTATTACGCCTGGATCGACAGTGATTAGAATTTCAAAATTAACCAATAAATTTTTTATTCATAGTATAGACATTTCTGAAAATGAAAAAGCTAATTTGTTAAAAAGTATTAAACAATATGAACGTTTAATTATGGAGGTGTCACGATGATCCAAGCGATGACTAACTTTTTTAGTACAGGAGCTTTAATATTATTTGGTATTGCATTTATTATTGGATTGTTTCGTTTGATTAAAGGTCCTACAACAGCAGACAGAGTCGTAGCATTTGATGCAGCCAGTGCTGTAATTATGTGCATTGTTGGGGTGGTTAGCGTGATTTATGGTACTGATGCGTATTTAGATTCAATTATGTTAATTGCGATTATTTCATTTGTAAGCTCTGTATCTATTTCTAGATTTATTGGAGGAGGTCGGGTATTCAATGGAACTCATAAAAAGCGTCACTGAGTTGATTGCGTCTATCCTTATTTTTCTAGGAAGTATTATTGCAGTGATTAGTGCAATAGGCATTGTAAAATTTCAAGATGTTTTTTTACGTAGTCATGCTTCCACGAAAAGTTCAACGCTTTCTGTATTACTTACTTTAATCGGGGTATTAATATACTTTACAACGGTGCAAGGTTTCTTTAGTGTTCGTTTATTATTATCCATTGTCTTTATTAATTTAACGTCTGCTGTTGGTATGCACCTTGTTGCTAGAGCAGCTTATCGAACTGGAGCATATATGTATAGAAAAGATGATGCACCAAGACAATCTTCCATTTTATTAAGTTCAAAAGAATTTAATACAAGGGAGGAGTTAAAAAATCGTGCTAAAAAAAGAGAAGAACAACGAGAAAAACTGTATTATGATATTAAAAACCATAGAGCTGAAGAAAGAAAACAACAAGGTGATAAAAATATTGAAGATTTAGAAGAATAATTGTAAATCTTAATAATTTTTAAATGAATTATTTTGAAAGTGCAAGTTAGTTAATCTGAATATAGTTTAATGATAAAATTGATATTGATTGAGAGCATAAAAACGGTAGATAATAACTATATACGTTTAGAATACATAAGATGACAATGTATCTTATATCTCAAATTAAATATGAAATAATGGGGTGAAAGTTTGGAAATATTTGAAACGATTCTCATATTTCTAGCTGTTGTTATTGTAAGCTCCTTTGTTCATACTTTTATTCCTAAAGTACCTCTTGCATTTATTCAAATCATATTAGGAATGATCCTCTTTATATTGCCTGTACCAGTTGAATTCAATTTTGATTCTGAACTCTTTATGCTAGCGACCATTGCACCTTTATTATTTGTTGAAGGTGTTAATGTATCTAGGGTACATTTACGAAGATATATTAAGCCTGTCATGTTAATGGCATTAGGTTTAGTAATTACTACCGTCATAGGTGTAGGGTTATTTATTCACTTAGTATGGCCAGATTTACCAATTGGTGCAGCGTTTGCGATTGCCGCAATTCTCTGTCCTACCGATGCTCCGGCAGTGCAAGCTATTACTCAAGGTAAAGTATTACCAAAAGGTGCAATGACGATTTTAGAAGGTGAGTCTTTATTAAATGATGCTGCAGGTATCATTTCATTTAAAATAGCAGTAGGGATACTTGTTACTGGCGCTTTCTCATTATTTGAAGCGATTCAACAATTCTTAATTGCTTCAATAGGAGGGGCCATTGTAGGATTGTTCATCGGTATATTACTTGTTCGATTCCGTCTAACGTTAACACGACGTGGTATTGAAAATATTAATATGTTTGTATTTCTTCAATTGTTAACACCATTTGTAACCTATCTTGTGGCAGAATTATTCCATGCTTCAGGTATCATTGCTGCTGTAGTGGCCGGACTTGTTCATGGTTTTGAACGTGACCGTATTGCTCAAACACGTACACGCCTTCAACTAAGTTATAACCATACGTGGAATATTTTAGGCTATGCACTAAATGGTTTTGTATTCTCGATACTTGGTTTCTTAGTGCCGGAAGTCATTGTAAAAATTATTAAAAGTGAACCACATAACTTACTTTTCTTAATAGGAATTACTTTATTAGTAGCATTGGCTGTATATGTATTTAGATTTATTTGGGTTTATGTACTATATCCTTTATTTTATCTATCAGTCAGTCCATTCCAAAAATTAATGAATGATGAGGGGACAAATACGAAAGAGAAACCACCTAAACGAAGTATGTATGCGTTAATTATGACATTTTGTGGTGTTCATGGAACAATTTCACTTGCCATCGCATTAACGTTACCTTACTATTTACAAAATCATGAAGCCTTTAAGTATCGTAATGATTTACTTTTTATTTCTTCAGGAATGGTTATCTTAAGCTTGGTCATTGCACAAATCATTTTACCTTTTGTTACGAAAAATGCACCTCAACCTAAAATAGGAAGTATGAATTTTAAAGAAGCAAGAATTTATATTTTAGAACACGTGATTGATTATTTAAACAAACATTCCTCCTTTGAAACAAGCTATCGATATGGAAATGTTATTAAAGAATATCATGATAAATTAACTTTCCTAAAATCAGTAGAAAAAGATGACGAGAATTCAAAAGAGCTTGAACGTTTACAACGCATTGCTTTTAACGTAGAAACAAAAACACTTGAAAAATTAGCAGATGAAGGCGAAATTACGGAAAGCATGCTAGAAAACTATATGCGTTTTGCTGAACGTACACAAGTTTATAGACAAGCTTCACTCATTCGTCGTATTATTGTTGGAATTAGAGGATTACTTTTGAAACGTCATATTCGTACACGTACAAATGCAGCTTCATCATTAAGTGTTACTGAAAACTTAATGGAACTTTCTAAAATCAATAAAAGAGTCCATTATAATGTTGTAAGCCGACTTGTGGAGGAGGCAAATGAAGACAATAAATTAGAAGTGGGTATGATATGTGATGGATATTTAATGAGAATAGACAACTTATCACCATCTAACTTCTTTAACACACGTTCTGAAGATTCAATTACTAAAATTAAGTTGAATGCTTTAAGAGAGCAACGTCGTATTTTAACTGAACTTATTAGTGATGAAGAGATTACAGAAGCGACAGCTTTAAAATTACGTGAGGCAATTAACTATGATGAAATGGTTATTGTAGACAGTTTAACTGACTAATTTAATAATTCAATAATGATTAATACTAAACCTAAGACAACTCGCTATGTCTTAGGTTTTTTTAAGTATAAATGGAAGGTTTAACATTGAAATTTAAGATATATTCCTCTTATTGTAAGATAATATAAGACAATCACATTACGCAACCATTCGTGATACAATAAGATGAAACTGTTTATGAGGTGAAATCATGTTAACTGAAGAAAAAGAGGATTATCTCAAAGCAATTCTAACTAATGGTGGTGATAGCGCTTTCGTTTCAAATAAAATATTATCTCAATATTTAGATATAAAACCACCTTCTGTAAGTGAAATGGTAAGTCGTTTAGAAAAAGCTGGATTTGTTGAAACTAAACATTATAAAGGGGTAAAACTCTCTAAAGAAGGTCTCTCTCATACACTCGATATTATAAAAAGACATCGTTTATTAGAACAATTTTTAATTGAAGTATTAAATTATAATTGGGAAGAAGTACATCAAGAAGCGGAAATTTTAGAGCATAAAATTTCTGACTTATTTTTAGAAAGGATAGATAAACTGTTAAATTATCCTGAAACTTGTCCGCATGGAGGAGTTATTCCAAGAAATTATATTTATAAAGAAAAGTATAATGACTCATTACTTGAATATGATGAAGGAGACATAGTAAACATTAAACGTGTTCGCGATAGAACGGATTTACTTGTTTATCTATCCAGTAAGCACATTTCAATTGGAGATAACATTGAAATAGTATCCAAAGATAAAACCAACAAAGTCATGATTATAAATAATGATACAACTATGACGATTCTAAGTTATGATAATGCAATGAATATATTTGTAGAGAAAAATTAAACAAACGGTCGTCTATTCAATTTGAATATGATGAGCCGTTTTTAAATCATAAATTTGTATATTAAATATAAAGAGAAACCGTTAATCATAATCCAAAATAGACTATAAAATAATGTTGGTAAATGTGTCAATTCAGCTAAAGTATTACCATCCCAATGTGTTTTTACTCTTTGGAAAGTCAATAATATAATTGTCCAACTAGATTGCAAAACTTCTCCTAATAGGACACCTAAGATAAGATGGCATAGGAGGACTACGATATAAAAAATCATAAATTGATTATTGCCTTGCAATAAAAAATACAATAATGAAATTAAAATGATTAAAACGATAATGGGAGACAATTTTCGAGATGTTAAAATAAGGTAATACATAAATATCAAACTATATAAGATTAAAAATAAGCTTGGATAGTTAAAATGAATGGTCCAAAAACCTATCATTAACATGATTGGTGGCATGACATATCCACCTAATGTCGTAATACATTGTCCAGTAACTGATTTAGATTGTGTTATTGCATAGCCTTGTTGTAACGTTTCTTTACGTTCACTAGGGTGTACAACAATGACAAGATCTTTAGCATGCCCCCCACTTAACTTATTAAATAGAATATGACCCATTTCATGAGTCAGTACTGGAATATAATTTAAATAAATATCTAAATATTGACTAAAAGAACAATGTCGATTTTGATGAATAATGATATAAGATATTGCTATAATAATGACTAAATAAATATTTAAGATAACAGTCGTAGTTAAAAATTGTTGCAAATAATCCATAATCAACCTCACGTTAATAGTGTGACTTCTATTATAAATCATTAAGATAAACTGGTCCTTTAGACTTTAGACGTATTTTTGAATACAATGGCAAAAATAATATATGATGAATAAGTTGAGGTTATTATAAATTCATTACAACATATAAAGAGAGTAAGAAAGCAAGGAGTTAACGTAAATGTATAGTTCAAAAAAGAAAAAAAACGATAAAGTAGATATATTAGGCGTACAATTCGATAATGTGACAATGTTGGATATGGTTGAAAATATTAAACATTTTTTTGAAAATAATACAAATGATAACTTGTTTATTGTAACTGCTAATCCTGAAATCGTAGTGTATGCTTCTGAACATGTAACCTATCGAAAGCTTATAAATAGTGCAAGTTATATCATTGCGGATGGTACAGGTGTAGTTAAAGCTTCTAATAGATTAAAACAACCATTAAAGCGACGTGTACCAGGTATTGAACTTATGGAAGAATGTATTAAAATTGCAAACGAGCAAAGTCAAAAGGTATATTTGTTAGGATCAAAAAATGAAATTGTTGCGCAAGCACAACACAAATTACAACAGAAATATCCTAATGTTACTTTTGAGTATCATCATGGGTATATTGACCTGTCAGATGAAACTGTAGTGAAAAGAATTCAACGTTTCAATCCTGACTATTTGTTTGTTGGAATGGGTGTTCCAAAACAAGAAGAATGGATTCAAAAAAATGAAAGTAATTTTAAGCATACAGTAATGATGGGCGTAGGTGGCTCATTAGAAGTGTTTAGTGGTACTAAAAAAAGAGCGCCTCGTCTTTTTAGAAATTTAAATATGGAATGGGTCTACCGATTACTTATTGATTGGAAGCGAATAGGTCGTATAAAAAGTATTCCTAAATTTATGTTTAAAGTTTGGAAATTGCAGAATAAGAAGAAAAAATAAAAGAGGATGAGACTTAAGCCTATGAATCACTTAGGTCTCTACCTCTTTTACTTTACAACAAAACGTTTTTCATCAAGTTGTTGTCTAAATGCTTTTTGATCTTTTTTAGATTTTTTCTTAAAATCTTTTAAAAATTGCTCATATTTAGGTAACACTGTATCTAATTCACCAAATTCTTTTAGCTTTCCACCTTCAATCCAAGCGATTTTAGTACAGAATTCACGCACTTGTCTGATATTATGACTTACAAAGAAAATCGTTTTATTTGCTTCTTTAAACTCATATATTTTATCTAAACATTTTTGAGTAAATGTTTGATCGCCAACAGATAGTGCTTCATCGATAACTAAAATGTCAGGATTAATAGTTACATTGATAGAGAAACCGAGTTTCGCACGCATACCGCTTGAATAGTTTTTAACAGGTTGATAAATGAATTCGCCAAGCTCACTAAATTCAATAACTTGAGGCATAAGTCTTTTAATTTCTTTCTTTTTAAACCCCATACAAAGCATTTTAAATTCAATATTTTCAATGCCCGTCAGTTTCCCATTTAAACCGGCATTAATGGCGATGACACTTACTTCACCATGACGATCTATATTTCCAGAACTTGGAGATAATGAACCACCAATCATATTGCTTAACGTGGATTTTCCTGAACCATTTATACCTACTAAACCAATCACATCACCTTCATAAGCAGTAATAGACACATCATTTAAAGCAAAGAAGGTTTTGTTTTTATTTTTAGGAATTAACGCATCTTTGATACGTTCTTTATTATTGCGATATATTCGATATTCTTTTGTCACATGATTTATGTTAACAGATACGCTCATGATTTTTCCTTTCTTATGATTTATTATATAGATTATAATACATCACTCAATAGTTGTTAAATTTATTAACCTAGTGTAAAGTGTATATGAGATTTTGTATCTTTTTTGTAAACAATATATTAATTTTACTTTCTTTTCTGAGTTAAGTCTATCCTAATAAAATTTTCGACTAATGTGTTGCGTAAATATATAATGGATTTATATGAATCATTTTAAACGTTGATTTAGAAATTTTATAATAAAACGATTTTAATCAGTAGTTAAAGAAATTAAAAGCCATTATGAATTTACAATTGAAAGTGTGGTTTAATTCAATGTCGGCAGTAGGAACTGTTTTTAAAGAACATATAAAAAACTTTTATTTAGTGCAACGACTTGCACAATTTCAAATTAAAATAACAAATACAAATAATTACTTAGGTATGGCTTGGGAATTACTTAACCCAGCACTTCAAATTATGGTGTATTGGTTTGTCTTTGGTATGGGGATTCGTAGTAATCAACCAATACATGGCATTCCATTTATTTTATGGTTACTAGTAGGAATTAGCATGTGGTTCTTTGTTAACCAAGGTATTCTTGAAGGTACGAAATCAGTATCTATGAAATTTAACCAAGTAGCGAAAATGAATTTCCCTTTATCAATTATTCCAACTTATATCGTAACAAGTAAATTTTATGGCCATATTGGCTTATTAGCACTTATTATTGCAATTTGTATGGGAAATGGCATTATGCCGTCTATCCATATTGTACAATTGTTAATTTACGTACCACTAACATTTTTCTTTGTGGCTTCTGTAGCACTTTTTACATCAACACTTGGAATCATTGTTCGTGATACACAGATGATTATGCAAGCATTACTAAGAATTTTATTCTATATGTCTCCTATTTTATGGATACCAAAAGATACTGGAATTAGTAGCGTAATTAATGACATTATGAAATTTAACCCTGTATACTTTTTAGCTGAGTCTTATCGCGCAGCAATTTTATTCCATCAATGGTACTTTATTGAACATTGGAGATTACTTCTTTATAATATTGTGATTATTATAGTATTCTTTGTATTAGGGTCTATATTACATCGTAGATATCGAGATCATTTTGCAGATTTTTTATAAAACGTGTGCTAGATAAATCAATACTTACATTTATTAGTAGAGAGCCTGAAATGTATTAGATTGCATTTCAAGCTCTTTAGCATATATATCATAAATAAATATAAAATATAGACGATGTCGATAGAGATGTATGTGAAAATGATAAGGAGTAGAGACAAAATCAATGTATTTCTGTCCTACTCTTTCTTTATAAATTATTTTATTAACGAGTAAGGGGATTAAATGATGACAAGAGTAGTGATAAAAAATATTTATATGACACTTATTACTATCGTAAACCAAATTTTTAGATTTAAACGACTAAAATCGAATCATATTGCGATTTTAATGACATTTCCCGAAGACGTTATGCCAATAATTGAGCAATTAAATCAGAAAGGGTATGAACTAACCGTCATTGCTAAAGAAAAAGAATGGGCTAAGCTAAAGCAATTTAAAAATGTATCTTTTGTTCCTGCCGGAAATAGTCATATAGTGAGACATATCAAGACGATAAGTACAGCAAAAGTGATTGTGATTGATACATATTATCTTATGCTCGGAGGGTATCATAAGAAAAAAGGACAGACCATCATCCAAACATGGCATGCCTCAGGTGCTTTAAAAAATTTTGGTTTAACGGATCATCAAGTAGATTTAAATAATAAAAAAATGATTCAACAATATAAAAGCGTTTATAATGCTACTGATTATTATTTAGTCGGTGGAGAAGAGATGAGTAGATGTTTTGAAAGTGCATTTGATGCTAAGAGCACTCAAATGCTTAAATTGGGTCTACCTCGATTAACCAAATATTTTAAATTAGACCTTAAGACGGAGCAAAAAAATTTAAAAAAATATTATAATGTTCCCAATAAATTAGCATTATATGTGCCTACTTATCGTGAAAATCAAATGGATAATCGTCAAATAGATAAAGTATATTTTGAAAAGCAATTACCCAATTATACTCTCATTAATCAACTTCATCCATCAATTCCTAATAGTGAGCATATTGCGACAACGTCAGAACTAATGATGATGGCTGATATTATTATTAGTGATTATAGCTCCCTACCAATAGAAGCTAGCTTACTCAATAAACCTACATTATTTTATGTGTTTGACGAAAAAGAGTATGAAGAGGTGCGTGGATTGAATCAATTTTATCGCGATATTCCAACATTTTATAAAGTGAAACATATAGATGAATTAGTAACTAAGATTAAATATAATGAAAAAGAAATAAAACCATTATTTAAACATTGGCATAAATATAATAGTGAAAAAAGCTTAGAAAACGTATTAAAATTTATTGAAAAGTTGGTGAAAGAATGAAATTAGCGGTTATTATTCCAGTATATAATGCTGAAAATACAATTCGAAAAGCAGTTAAATCGATTGATACAACACATGATGTAGAAATTATTTGTATTAACGATGGATCAACAGATCGTACAAAACAAGTGTTAACTGAATTGCAAAAAGAAGTTAAACATCTCATTGTTTATCATCAAGACAATCAAGGAGCGGCAAAAAGTAGAAATATGGGTCTTTCTGCAATGTCAGATGATATCGATGCTTTTATGTTCTTAGATGCAGATGATCAATTTTTACCTGGAAAAATGGATCAAATGATTCAATATTATGAGAAAAATGATCATCTAGATATTGTGATTGGGCAAATCGGTAGAGGGATGCATGGTGACTGGAAAGTCATTCCAACACACGAAGACATTCATCGTGAAGCAATGGTTTCTTTAGCAGAAGCGCCAGAAATACTTCAATCTATTGGACCAGGTGGCAAGTTATTCAAAGCTAAATTTAATACACTAAGATTTGATGAAGATGTAGTATTTTGTGAAGAACATACATTTGTCACTCGTGCCTATTTAATGTCAAGGGATATCCAGCTAGTTCCTTTTATCGTATATGGATACAATGAGCGAGAAGGTTCTATTACAGATCAACGTGCAGATACATTTATATCTTACTTAGAAGATGCTAGAAAAGTTCGACGTGAAGTCATGGATATGTTATTACTTGTCAAAGAAAAAGCATATTATAGTTATCGAATGGATGACTTAATTGTCAGCTATCTCATTCAAGCTTATTTAATAAAATACAGTAAAGTGACACTTCAAATTATAGACAAAATCACTCAATATATCAGAGATATGCAACATACAAATTATTCTGGAGAAGCATTGTTTAGAATAGTACAAGCCGTAGAGCAAAGTGCGACTCATTGGACACGTGAGACCTATGAGTTATGGAGACATACACTTATTGAGGTAGGAATTGGGCGACCTGGTTTTTTACGTTTTCAAGCCCAAATAATGCCTAAAAAATTAGTATTTAGTGGAAAGCAATCATTGAAACGTATGATGAATAAGTAAATGATGAAAAGTCATGTCAATATAAAATTAATGGTATGTTAAATATATTTATGCTAAATTAAGATTATTAATTAATGTTAAAAATTTGTAAAGGAGAAAGGAAATATGAGAAGAGTCATTACATATGGTACATATGATTTATTACATTATGGTCATATAGAATTACTAAGAAGAGCTCGTGAAATGGGCGATTATTTAATTGTAGCTTTATCAACAGATGAATTTAACCAAATTAAAAATAAAAAATCTTATTATGATTTTGAACAACGTAAAATGATGTTAGAATCTATTCGTTACGTTGATTTAGTGATTCCAGAAGATGGATGGGGTCAAAAAGAAACAGACGTTGATCGTTATGATGTTGATGTTTTTGTTATGGGCCATGACTGGGAAGGTAAATTTGACTTCCTAAAAGACAAATGTGAAGTTGTATATCTAAAACGCACTGAGGGTATTTCAACAACTAAAATTAAACAAGAGCTATACGGAAAAGATGCAAAATAAATAATAATTTATTAAAGACACATATAGACACCTTAGAAGTTTAGCTATGTCTCAATCATTGGTTAAATCAAGTAGATAACAATAATTTTTTGATTTGACCCATCCTTTTGGGAGTGAACAGTGAATTCAAAACGAATTCTAGGGCACTCCTATTTTTATGTGATAAAACATTTTAAATAAAATGCTATACTAAGAACAACCGAATTACCAGTTAAAATACATTTAAATTAGGATAAATACTAAATATAATATCAAAAATACAAATACAAATTGATGACTAAAGAGGTTTATTTATGAAACAACACAATCCATTATTTTTTCTATTTAAACGATTGTCTTGGCCCTATGCTTTAATAATAACTGCTGTTATCATTTCTTCGTTAGGAAGTCTTAGCGGATTATTGATTCCACTGTTTACAGGTCGCTTAGTAGATAAATTTTCTACTAATAATATTAATTGGAATATTGTCGTTCTATTTGCAAGTATCTTTATCATTAATGCATTACTTAGCGGTTTAGGTATTTATCTCTTAAGTAAAATTGGAGAAAAAATGATTTATGGCATTCGTTCATTACTGTGGGAGCATATGATTAAACTGAAAATGCCATTTTTTGACAAAAATGAAAGTGGTCAGTTGATGAGTCGTTTAACTGATGATACTAAGGTCATTAACGATTTTATCTCTCAAAAATTACCACAATTACTACCAGCTATTATCACATTGATTGGTTCCATTATTATGCTGTTTATTATGGACTGGCAAATGACTTTACTGACTTTCATAGCTATTCCAATATTTATGGGTATTATGATTCCACTTGGAAGACGTATGCAAAAAATTTCAAAACATACCCAAGCAGAAATTGCCAATTTTAGTGGATTATTAGGTCGTGTATTGACAGAAATGCGTTTAGTAAAAATTTCTAATACTGAACAAAAAGAATTAAATAATGCACATTATAACTTAAATGAAATATATAAATTAGGTTTAAGACAGGCAAAAATAGTAGCGATTATTCAACCTATTTCAAGTGTGATTATGTTATTAATGATAGCCATTATTTTAGGATTTGGTGCAATTAGAATTGCTACTGGTGCTATTACAGCAGGTGCTTTAATAGCTATGATTTTTTATGTGATGCAGTTATCTATGCCGCTTATGAACTTATCTACACTAGTTACTGATTACAAAAAAGCTGTAGGCGCAAGTCAACGTATTTATGAAATTATGCAAGAACCCGTGGAACCGATGGAACAGTTAAACCCCATTGCTAATATCAACATTGAGAATGGAGCACTTGAATTTAATAACGTAGAATTTAAATATGATGTAAAAACGATTCTTGATCATATATCATTTCGTATACCTCAGGGCGATATTAGTGCGTTTGTTGGTCCTTCAGGTTCTGGGAAAAGCACTATTTTTAATTTAATTGAACGTATGTATGATATCGATAATGGTGATATTACATATGGTAATAAAAGTATTTACGATATTCCAATTACGAATTGGCGTAGCAAAATTGGATATGTCATGCAGTCAAACTCTATGATGACAGGAACAATTCGAGATAATATCTTATATGGTATTAACCGTACTGTCTCTGATGAAGAACTAATTAAATATGCAAAATTAGCGAATTGTCATGACTTTATTATGCAATTTGATGAAGGATACGATACATTAGTGGGCGAACGTGGATTAAAACTGTCTGGGGGTCAACGACAACGTATTGATATCGCTAGAAGTTTTGTGAAAAATCCAGATATACTGTTACTTGATGAAGCTACTGCAAATCTTGATAGTGAAAGTGAACAAAAAATTCAAGAAGCTTTAGAAGTATTGATGAAAGGTAGAACAACGATAGTGATTGCACACCGTCTCTCTACGATTAAAAAAGCAGGTCAAATTATTTTTATTGATCAAGGACGTGTGACGGGAGAAGGTACACATGACGAATTAATGAAATATCATGAGAAATATCATCAATTTGTGACTACACAAAATTTAAATAAATAATGGATATTGAACATCTAAATATCACGATGATAAAGTAATATATAATTTTACAGTGTAGATGAAAAAATCTTAGGCTGATAAGATATAGTTAGTACACAAACCCATTGCTTAAAAATTAATTGAATAAACATAAATAAAATTGGAGAGAATGATATTGAATAAACTATCAATAATTATTACATATTTTAATAGTGAAGAATATATTGAAGATTGTATTAATAGCTTAAAAAATCAAAGGAATCAAGATTTTGAGATTATTATTGTAGATGATGGTTCTACGGATCATTCAACACAAATCTTAAATAAAACGTTAGCATCTTATGATAAAGATGTGACGTTTATTCAACTTGAAACAAATACTGGTCATGCACATGCTAGAAATATTGCTTTGGACTCAGCAGAAGGTCAATACGTGATGTTTTTAGATGCGGATGATCAATTAGCCTCATATGCTATTGAATATTATTTGAATCATATCAATGGTTTAGATACATTAATTGCGCCGATACACAAATTTACAATGCAACGTCCTCAATATGTAGACAAGGATAAGATACGTTTGCAGTATCGATCACACCATTCATATCCTAATTCAATTTTAAGAAAAGAAACTGTATGTAATATTTTATTTAGAAATGCAATTATTAAAGCACATGACATTAAATTTAATGAAGATTTAAGCATTTTTACTGATAATTCATTTGTATTAGAGTATCTGAAATATGCTGAACATTTTGTTAGAATTGTTAATTTTCCGTTTTATTATCGTGGTGAAGTATATGATCCATTTAATGGTAATACACTAAGTGATCAAGATTTTATTGATAAATTTGAAGACTATACAAATAGTTTCTTTGATGCTATGCAAAGAACTACAAATAAAGAAGTTAAGAAATTTTTAGTCCAAAGAATGAAAAATGAAATTAAAAAAGGGTTTGATCCTTCGCTTAGAGATATTAAAGCAAGATATATTGCTTTAGAGGACACTCTAGTTAAAGTAGTAAAAGCACTAAAATGGAATATCATTAAAGATGGTAAGTTGTTATATAATCTTGAAATCATGTTTTTATCTATGAATGACATTGAGAATGCAAGATATGTGAATGAATTACGTAAAAAAACACGTTTATTTAAAAGTATTCTTACAAACAGTAAGATGAAAGAACGTGCTAAATATCAACTTACAGATAATGAAAATATAGTAGATCCACATACGATTGTATTTGAGTCATTTGGTGGCAAAAATTACAGTGATAGTCCAAAGTACATATATGAATATATGCAACAACACTATCCACAATATAATTATATTTGGGTCTTTTCTAAGCCTAATAACAATATTATTCCTGGAAATGCAACTAAGGTGAAAAAAGGATCCAAAGAATATTATGAAGCCTATGCTAAAGCGAAATACTGGATTTCAAATGCTCGATTACCATTGTATTTAAATAAAAAAGAGAATCAAGTGTATATTCAAACTTGGCATGGTACACCGTTAAAACGTTTAGCAAATGATATGAAAGTGGTAAGAATGCCAGGAACAACAACAGCAAATTATAAAAAGAATTTTTATACAGAAGCATCTCGTTGGAATTATTTAGTATCTCCAAACCGTTATTCTACGGATATCTTTAAATCTGCTTTTTGGATGGATGAAGAAAGAATTTGGGAAATTGGCTATCCAAGAAATGATGTATTAGTTACAAGACAAAATGATACTGAGTATATAGAACAAATTAAAAAAGATTTAAATTTACCGAAAGATAAAAAAGTTATTATGTATGCGCCAACTTGGAGAGATGATGAATTCGTTAAAAAAGGTCAATATTTATTTGATTTGAAAATAAATTTAGCTAATTTAAAAGAGCAAATTGGAGATGAATATGTCATTTTACTAAGAATGCATTATCTTATTGCAAATGCATTAGATCTAACTGGATACGATGATTTTGCTATTGATGTTTCAAATTATAATGATATTTCAGAATTATATTTAATATCTGATGCGCTTATTACTGACTATTCGTCAGTGATGTTTGATTATGGTATTTTGAAACGTCCTCAATTTTTCTTTGCTTATGATATTGAAAAATACGATAAAGGTCTTCGTGGCTTCTATATGAATTATATGGAAGATTTACCAGGAGAAATTATTACAGATGAATTTAAACTTGCTGAAGAATTAAAATATTTAGATACACATAAAGAAAAATATAAAGATAAAATTGAAGCGTTCTATAATGATTTTTGTTCAATTGAAAAAGGTCAATCTTCTCAATTTATAGCAGACTATATTAATAATGATATTCATGAAAATGAATCATAAAATCAAATAATATAAAGAATGGGAAATAGTTACTTTAAATTCGTTTTCCCATTCTTTTTCTATATAACCGTATTAAGTTTAAATGGTGTTTATGATAAATAACAACAAAAAAAAGAAATAGACAACTATTTTATTAAATATGTTATTTTAACGAACATTTTCTCATGGTATAATGTTAAATGTACTTTTTACAGAACGTTAGTTGTCATTTTATGAAAATAGTACGGTTCTATTTAAGGGTAATGTGATACATATTAATTTTAAAATGTGGGTAGGTGTCTTATGTTTTTACTAATAAATATCATTGGATTACTTGTATTTTTAGGAATAGCAGTTTTATTTTCTAGGAATCGCAAACATATTCAATGGAAATCTATATTAATCTTAGCTCTTTTAAATGTATTCTTAGCATGGTTCTTTGTATATTTCCAAATTGGAAGATCAATTGTTGAAGGTTTAGCAGCTGCCATTGCTTGGATTATTCAATCAGCTCATACTGGAACAGGTTTTGCATTCAGTAGTTTTACAAGTGGTAAACAAATGGATATGGCAGTGAGTGCATTATTTCCAATTTTATTAGTTGTTCCACTATTTGATATTCTTATGTATTTTAATATTCTTCCTAAAATTATTGGAGGAATTGGTTTTGTACTTGCGAAAATCACACGTCAACCTAAATTTGAATCATTCTTTGGTATCGAAATGATGTTTTTAGGAAATACAGAGGCGCTTGCAGTCTCTAACGAACAACTTAAGCGTATGAATGAAATGCGTGTATTAACAGTTGCAATGATGTCAATGAGTTCTATTTCTGGAGCTATTGTAGGTGCCTATGTTCAAATGATTCCTGGTGAATTAGTGTTAACGGCGATTCCTTTAAATATTATTAATGCAATTATTGTGGCTTCTATTTTAAATCCTGTCACTGTTGAAGAAAAAGAAGATATTATCTATAGCATTAATAATGATGAAAAAATTGAACGTCAACCTTTCTTCTCATTTTTAGGAGATTCAGTATTAAATGCGGGTAAATTAGTATTAATTATTATCGCTTTTGTTATTAGTTTTGTAGCGTTGGCTGATTTTTTAGATCGTTTTATTAATTTGATTACTGGATTAGTAGGCAGTTGGATGGGTCTGAAAGGTAGCTTTGGTTTAAACCAAATCTTAGGTGTCTTTATGTATCCATTTGCTTTATTGCTTGGCTTACCATGGGGCGAGGCATGGATAGTGGCACAACAGATGTCCAAAAAAATCGTCACAAACGAATTTGTAGTTATGGGTGAAATTACAAAAGTAATTGATACATATAGTGCACATCGTCGCGCAGTGATATCAACATTCTTAGTTTCATTTGCCAACTTCTCTACAATTGGGATGATTGTTGGTACATTAAAGGGTATAGTTGATAAGAAAACATCAGATTTTGTTTCAAAATATGTACCGATGATGTTATTATCAGGTATTTTAGTTTCACTACTTACTGCAGCATTTGTTGGTTTATTTGCATGGTAAAGTATTAAAAATTAAATCATTTTATAGTAACCATTAGGAGTGAACATTGAATTCGAAAAGAATTCTATGTCACTCCTATTTTTATTATTCATTTTATTGCATGATAAAAACCAAGCATGCAAAGTGAGGAGACACTTTATATACTTGGTTTTTATGGGAAATGAATATTAATGTACTTGTAACGGTAAGGACTAGATACTGTCACAGTACTTCGAGCAAAATTTGTTTTGTTACTATAAACAACACAAAGGAGATAACTTCTTGTAATTAAGAAGTTATACATAGTATAGCAAACTAATATTTATAAGTAAACGAAAAATTCAGAAAATTTCCACGTATTTTTTATTAGTACATTAGATTTAAAGATGACTATGTATCATATTTAAATTAAATCTTTATATTTTAAGATATTTAAAATTTATTAATACATTTAATTTTTAAAAGTATATTGTAGGAAATGATGAGACTGTGCTAACATTTTAATCGTTATAGTCGTAAAAGGAGTGGGTGTTTTTGAACAAAAATATAAAAAATATACTTTTAGTTATACTAGGTTCTTTTATCTTTTCAGCAGGGGTCAATGCATTTGTTATATCAGGTAATTTAGGTGAAGGTGGCGTCACAGGTATTGCTATTGTATTATATTACGCTTTTCATATTTCACCAGCGCTCACTAATTTCGTTGCTAATGCAATATTGATTGTTATTGGGTATAAATTTTTAAGTAAAAAAAGTACGATATTAACAATTATTGCTACTGTACTTATTTCTGTTTTTTTAAGTCTTACAGAATCATGGCACGTAGAAACAGGTAATGTCATCATCAATGCAGTATTTGGCGGCACAAGTGTTGGACTAGGTATTGGAATAATCGTTTTAGCAGGTGGCACTACAGCTGGAACAACAATATTAGCAAGAATAGCTAATAAATACTTAGATGTTAGTACAGCATACGCATTATTATTTTTTGATTTAATTGTAGTAGCCATTTCTTTAACAGTGCTACCGTTAAGTAAAGCATTGGTAACTGTGATTTCACTTTATATAGGCACGAAAGTAATGGATTATGTTATTGAAGGACTTAATACAAAAAAAGCAATGACAATTATTTCTAGCAAACCTGAAGAGGTAGCTAAGGCCATTGATGAACAAGTTGGTAGAGGTCTTACTATATTGAATGGACATGGTTATTATAGTAGAGAAGAAAAAGACGTTTTGTATGTTGTTGTAGCTAAAACTCAAGTAACTCGTGCCAAACGAATTATAAAAAAAATAGATAAGAATGCTTTCTTGGTTATTCATGACGTGCGTGATGTTTATGGAAATGGTTTTTTAATCGATGAATAAAAAAGGGTCCCTAAAAATTTGAGGTGTTTTATGTATATCTCAGATTTTTAGGGTTATTTTTTATAATCGCCTCATAGTAAAAAGAATAGTCAAAACTGTGTATAAATGGTATACTAGTAATAATTAATTGAGAACGATTATCAATAGATGTCGTAAATATTTTTTGTACAAAGGTAGGGCCTATATATGAATCGTTTAAATGCCTCTCAAGTAGATATAGGATATAGAAATACGACAATTATAAAGGAATTAGATGTTCAAATACGTGATGGTAAAATCACATCAATTATTGGACCGAACGGTTGTGGGAAATCTACATTATTAAAAGCACTCTCAAGACTGATTGAAGTGAAAAATGGAGAAGTATTACTTGATAATCAAAACATTCAACATCAATCTACAAAAGAAGTAGCCAAAAAAATTGCCATTTTACCTCAAACTCCAACAGTGACTGATAGTATAACCGTTGAAGAACTTGTTTCATATGGACGTTTTCCTCATCAAAAAGGATTTGGACGATTATCTAAAAAAGATAAAGATGAAATTGAATGGTCATTAAACGTAACAGGCATTACAGAATTTCGTCATCAATCGATTAATGATTTAAGTGGAGGACAAAGACAACGTGTATGGATAGCAATGGCTTTAGCACAAAAAACAGATATTATTTTTCTTGATGAACCTACAACGTACTTAGACATTTCTCATCAGTTAGAAATTTTACAATTGGTGCAACAGTTGAATAAAGAATTAGGGTGTACGATCGTTATGGTCTTACATGATATCAATCAGGCAATTCGATTTTCGGATTATTTGTTAATCATGAAAGAAGGACAAATTATAGATAATGGACCTACTGACCAAGTCATATCTAAAGAGATATTAGAAAGTGTGTTTAATATAGATGCAGTATTAGGAAAAGATCCTAGAACAGGGAAACCACTTTTAGTCACTTACAATTTACTTGAAAAAAGGTGAGATCCATTATAACTTCAGCAACATAGCTACAATTATTATGATGTTGGATACCTATCTCAGTCATTTTTAATATATAGGCAGTCAATGACTAATATTTTGTCTGATACACAAATATTCGCGCTTTCAGATAAGTTATTTTATAATGAAAATACGCTGATTAAGATTCACTTTAATAAAAAATTAATTTCGTTATTTAATTGATTGACTGGAGTTGAAATGATGACAACTATAGTTATTATTAGTCATAGTGAAGATATAGCTAAGGGAACTAAAGATTTATTAAATAAAATGACAAATGACATAAATGTGATTGCCTATGGTGGAGTAAACGGTGAAATTGGAACTTCATATGATGATATTGAACAATTGATTAATCAGTTAGATGATGATGCATTATGTTTTTATGATTTAGGATCATCAGAAATGAATATTGATTTAGCAATTGATATGTATAAAGGTAAGTATCATATTTACAAAGTAAATGCACCCATTGTAGAAGGAAGCTTTACAGCAGCAATGTCTTTAAGTGTTGGTAAAACTGCTAATGAAGCGATTCAAGAAGTGAATCGATCTTCATTTAAGTCTACAGCGTTTAAATAAGTAATGATGAATTTTGATGTTTTTTTTATATAAAAAAAAAGGTTATAAAATGATTATCCAAAATGAATATGATAAAATAAATAGCATGATATTGATGATGAAAGTAGGTGGACATTACGCTACAAGAAGATATTAAATTTTACGTTCTGAACGGCAAATTTGAAGAAATTAAAAATATAATGTCCAATATTGATTTTATGGAATTCGAAGAAGTGTATATATCATGTGCTCATGAACAAGAAAACATTATGTTTTATACTTGTATATTAGATATGATGAAGGATAATGAAACAGCAGAATTACATGATTTAGCATTTTTATTATTAGTCTATCCTTTGAGTGAAGTAGAAGGCGCTTTAGAAGCGGCATATTATCATGCAGATGCTTCTATTCAGTTAACAAATGGTAAGGAAATAAAAAGTTTGCTTCAAATGCTATTATTATATGCTATACCCGACCCAATTATTTCAGATTCTGAAGCGTTTAAAGTAGCTAAACAAATTTTAAAATTAGATCCTAATAATCATGTAGCAAGAAATGTGTTAAAAGATTCAGCTAAACGCATGGATAATGTTATAGTCAATTTTGATGAATTAAAGAAATTTGGAAGTTCAAAATAAAATAATATAGTGAAATAAGAGAGTTAGATAATGAATAGCCATGGTTATTCAGTTTATCTAACTTTTTTTAATAATATTTTACTTAGTAACTCAAATATAATTTTTGTGACAAATTATTATAAATATTAAAATTTTTAAATTGTTTGTAAGAGTATTAACACTAGTACTTAGAAGGGATAAGCGTTGTCTCGCAACGTTTATGCACTGTTGCATATTATTATTAGTACGTTATAATTTTGAATGTGTCAAAAATAAGGAGGTTAATCAATACATGGGGTTGAATAAAGAATCTATAAAAATAGGTTTTGCCTATGTGGGGATTGTAGTAGGTGCAGGATTCTCTACAGGGCAAGAAGTAATGCAATTCTTCACGCCTTATGGTCTATGGTCATATATTGGCGTGTTAATATCAGGATTAATTTTAGGATTTATAGGGCGACAAGTCGCTAAAATTGGGACGGCTTTTGAAGCAACAAATCATGAATCAACATTACAATATTTATTTGGTGAAAAATTTAGTAAAATCTTTGATTATATTCTAGTCTTTTTCTTATTTGGAATTGCTGTAACAATGATTGCAGGTTCAGGCGCAACGTTCGAAGAAAGTTTTGGTATACCTACATGGCTTGGCGCGTTAATTATGACGGTCGTTATTTATTTAACACTATTATTAGACTTTAATAAGATCGTAAGAGCGTTAGGTTTCGTTACACCATTCTTGATTGTCATGGTAGTTCTTATTGCTATATATTATCTATTTGCTGGAAGTATCTCTATCAGTAAAGTTAATAGTACAGTAGATCACCCAAGTTTATTCTTAGGTATTATTAGAGGATTAATGTACGGTGGATTAGCTTTTGCTGTAGGATTTAGTACGGTTGTAGCGATTGGTGGAGATGCATCTAAACGTCAAGTATCTGGTGCCGGTGCTTTATTTGGCGGTGTAGTGTATACTGTTTTACTTGCACTGATTAACTTTGCACTACAATCAGAATATCCACAAATTAAAAATGAACAAATTCCAACTTTAAAATTGGCGAATGAAATTCATCCATGGCTTGGATTAGTTTTAACAGTGATTATGTTAGCAGTAATGTATAATACTATTTTAGGATTGACTTATTCGTTTGCTGCACGTTTCACTGAGCCATACAGTAAAAAATATCATATATTTATTATTATTATGATGATTGCAGCCTTTATTTTAAGTTTCGTTGGTTTTGCAGATTTAATCAACTTCTTATATAACATTATGGGCGTAGTTGGATTATTTATTGTGGTAGCAGTGCTTATTAAATACTATTTACGTAAAAGTGATAACAAAGATCACATTGCTTAAAATTGATAAAATAAATATTCCATAAAAAAACTGCCTACAAAGTTAAATAACTCATAGACAGTCTAAGGCAATTCGTGTAATTAACACGAATTGCTTTTTTGCATTTTGAACGTAGCGTATAATACATATTGTAATTAAAGTAGTAATTTAGCCATAATATATTTATTAAAATATTGATTGTTGATCAGTAATTTATTTTTAAGTTCGCCTTCAATATTAAATCCAGCGCCTTTAAGTAGCATGATTGCGTGTGTATTTTCAGGAACGACTGAAGCTTGAAGACGTTTAATATTATGGTTAAGAGCCCAAGCTTCAACAGCATTAATTAAAGCAAGTCCAATACCTTTTTTTTGATAAAATTTAGTAACCCCAAATGTAATAACTGCTTCGTGTTGTGTACGCTCATATTTTTCAGTAGTGACGAATATACATCCAACGAGTTGATCATCTTCTTCAGCTACATAGATGGTATTTCTCGGAGAAGTGATGATGCGCTCTAGAAGGTTACTAATAGAAGACACACTAGGGTTAAATTCTCCAGGATTATAAAGTGTATAATCAGATTCATCATATATTTTAGTTAATAATGTTGTCAAAGCTTCAGTATCTTTTATACTAATTTCACGAATAATATGAGCCATTCGGCTTCCTCCTGAGATAGTAATATAACATACATTATACCAATTATTTAAAAAATATACATATTTAGAATTTTAAAAAGGAGTAACAGAATAATGAAACCTAATGTATTATTAGCGGGTGGTAGTGGATATATAGGTAAGAATATTAGTAGTGCGATAGAAAATGATGCAAATTTGTTTGCTTTATCTAAATATCCAAATACAAAAAAAGAGTTTAATCATAATATAAAATGGCTAAAAAAAGATATTTATAATTATGAAGATGTTAAATCAGCAATGTCAGGGATGAATATTGCAGTATTTTATTTAGATCCTAATAAAAATTCTGCCAAGCTTACTCAAGCAACGGCACGTGATTTAAATCTCATTGCAGCCGATAATTTTGCAAGGGCAGCAGCACAACAAGGAATAAATAAAATTTTGTACGTAAGGGGGAGTCGCTTTGATAATGAGACAATCCAGTGTTTAAAAAACTATGGTATTCCTGTAGAAACGACTGAGACCTATATCAAGCGCTCTCATATTAATGTTGAGTTACAAATGTCTAAATATAATGATATACGGACAGCATTAAGAATGATATTACCTAGGAAATGGTCTTTGGAACAATTAGTCGCTTATTTTTTTAAATGGCTGAATGATACACGTGGTACATTTTTACACACGAAATATATAGAAAATCGATATATAATATATGCTCGTAACGAGTGTAAGCCTCTATTAGTAATGAAAAAAGAAGTAAATGATAATCGTTTAATTACATTTAATTTAGTAGGCGGTTCAATTATAAAAAAACGTTCTAAAAAACAAGGGAAATTGGAATTTCGTCAAATTAAAGGAACGCGTTTAGTAATTGTTCAATTATATGATTATATTCCTAAATTGTTATGGCCACTCTATTATTTTTTTCAAGCTCCCGTACAAGGTTTAATTATGAGAGGGTTTGAAATTGATTGTCGTATTAGGCATTTCAATGGACGTGTGCAATCAGGAGAAAAAATGAAATATACAAAGTGATAGGATGAAAACATATGCAAATATTATTAGTAGAAGATGATCAGACACTTTTTCAACAACTAAAGAAAGAATTAGAAAATTGGGATTTTTTTGTTTATGGTGTCAATGATTTTAGTAACGTAATGGAAACATATCATAATGTTCAGCCAGAAATCGTTATAATGGATGTGCAATTACCTAAATATGACGGATTCTATTGGTGTCGTCAAATTAGACAAGTGTCTAATGTGCCTATTTTATTTTTATCGTCACGTGATAATCCTATGGATCAAGTGATGAGTATGGAATTAGGTGCAGATGATTATATGCAAAAGCCTTTTCATACCAACGTACTAATTGCGAAGTTACAAGCAATTTATCGACGCGTATATCAATTTGGCGTAGAAGAAAGACGTACATTAAATTGGCAAGATGCACTAGTCGATCTTTCAAAAGATAGTATTCAAAAAGGCGATAAAATCATTTATTTATCTAAAACTGAAATGATTATTTTAGAAATGTTAATTCAAAAACAAAATCAAATTGTGACTAGAGATACATTAATTACAGCGTTATGGGATGACGAAGCGTTTGTTAGTGATAACACATTAACAGTCAATGTAAATCGATTACGAAAAAAATTATCTGAGATCGGTATGGAAACAGAAATTGAAACAAAAGTAGGTAAAGGATATATGGCACATGAGTAATGTGAAATGGTTTTGGCTATTTCTTAAAACACGAAGTAATTGGATATTTTGGATTATATTTTTACAGTTTGTATTTTTAGGGATGGCATATATAGACTATGATATGGCAATTGAAAGTGTAGCGTACATTGTCCTATTAAATATAGGTTTAACTTGTATATTTCTTGTTTTTACTTTTTTAAGAGAAGTAAAATTATATCAACATTTTTATAATAATAAGGAAATCGAAGAAATTAAACACAAAGAATTAGCTGAGAATCCATTTCAACAGGAAATGGTGGACTATTTATATCGTAAATTATTGTTTCACAAAGAAAGAGCTACTGAACAACAAATTCATATACAAGCGTCGGAACAATCGTTAACTGAATTTGTTCACGATATTAAAACACCTGTTACAGCAATGAAATTATTAATTGATCAAGCTGAAGATATGGAACGTAAGAAAGCCTTACTTTATGAATGGTCAAGAGTGAATGAATTATTAGATAAGCAACTTTATTTAACACGTCTTGAATCTAAAAATAGAGATATGTATTTCGAAAAAGTACCATTAAAACGTTTAGTGATAGAAGAAATTCAACTTACTCGTCATATCAGTCAAGTTAAAGGTATTGGCTATGAATTAGAATTTGATACGAATCCAGAAGTATTTACAGATGTAAAATGGTGTCGCATGATGATTAGACAGATTTTATCTAATTCTTTGAAATATTCTCAAGGAAAAGATATTGTTATTCGATCGTTAGCTAAAAAAGACCATATCGCTTTAGAAATTACTGATTATGGACGTGGGATTAGCGCTAAAGATTTACCACGTATCTTTGAAAGAGGCTATACTTCTACCGCAAATCGTAATGAAACAACTTCTTCTGGAATTGGTTTATACTTAGTAGAAAGTGTAAGACATCCATTAGGTATTGAAGTAGAGGTCGAGTCGACGGTGGGAGAAGGAACAACATTTATTTTAACGTTCCCTATTCAAAACGAAGTCATAGAAAGAATGTCACAAGAGAAATTAAGTCTATCATAATAGTGTTGTTAAAATAGAGTATAAGTATAATTGTTCGCTTTATAGAAATAAGATATTGGACTTTACTATAAAAAGTTTGAACTAAAACTTATATAATATTTAAAGTAAATACATAAATTAAGCGTATGGAAATATCATTTTAGTGTCATAAGTGAGTAGAACATTGGGTGAAGCCTGAGACTTTATAATGACGTCTCAGGTTCATCTATATCATTCAATAGTTAAAATATATGATAGTGAGGGACATTCTAAATTGACAATATTACAAGCAAAGCAAATTGTTAAAACATATGGGACAAAACAAACGATACAAGAAGTGTTAAGAGGTATTGATTTAAACATTGAAACAGGAGAGTTTGTTTCAATTATGGGACCTTCTGGCTCTGGTAAAACAACATTACTTAATGTTTTAAGTTCAATAGATTATTTATCACAAGGATCTGTCATACTAAATGGAAAACAATTGGAAAAGTTATCAAATAGGGAACTATCAGAAATTAGAAAAAAAGATATTGGATTTATTTTTCAAGAATATAATTTATTACACACACTTACTGTAAAAGAAAATATTATGTTGCCTTTATCAGTACTTAAATTAAATAAGGAAGAAATGAATAAACGTTATAGACAAATTACTGAAGCGCTTAATATATATGATATTAGTGATAAATATCCGTCTGAAATCTCAGGGGGACAACGTCAACGAACATCTGCAGCGCGTGCATTTATTACATATCCTAAAATTATTTTTGCGGATGAACCAACAGGGGCTTTAGACTCTAAGAACACTAGAGATTTACTCATACGTTTTGAAAAAATAAATAAAATCTATGATGTAACTATTATCATGGTTACACACGATCCACTTGCAGCAAGTTTTTCTAATCGTGTTGTAATGTTGAAAGATGGCTTAATATTTACTGAAATTTATCAAGGACAAGATAATAAACAATTATTTTATGAAGAAATATTAAGAGCCCAAAGTATATTAGGTGGCAAGGTTTATGAGTTTTAGCTATATTATTTGGAGAAATTTCCTAAGAAATATTAAGCACTATGCTATTTATATGTTTTCATTAGTCATTAGTACCGTTTTATATTTTAGTTTTATTACGATTAAATACGTTCATCATCTCCATATACATGAGTCTTTATCTATTATTAGAGAGGGTTCTAAAATAGGAAGTTATTTTCTATTTATAATCATCGTTGTCTTTATTATGTATACCAATATTCTTTTTATTAAAAGACGAAGTTACGAATTGGGCCTATTACAGATTATGGGGTTAAATAAAGTAAGTATTATTTATATGTTTATGTTAGAACAATTGTTTATTTTCTTAATCACTGCAGTTTTAGGTATGATTATAGGGATTGTTGGGTCTAAAATTTTACTTATGATTATATTGAAATTATTAGGTATACATACCTCGGTATCACTTATTTTTAGTGTAGACGCTATAATTCAAACCTTATTTATTTTAATCATTGCATATATTTTAATTATTCTTCAAGCTATCATTTTCTTAAATAAATATTCTGTTACACAATTAATGGAGTCTGAAGAATATATAGATGAAACAGGTAAACATATTACATTTGGAGAAATTATTCTAGGAATTTTAGGTATTGTTTTCATTTTGGCAGGATATTATTTATCCACACGATTTGTTGAATTATTAGATGATATCGTATTACCTTTTATTATTTTATTTTTAACTGTGATCGGAGCCTATTTCTTTTTCAGAAGTTCAGTGTCTCTAATATTAAAAATAATTAAATCATTTAAAAGTGGAAATGTAACTGTAAATGATGTTATTTTCACTTCTTCATTAATGTTTAGGATTAGAAAGAATGCTTTTTCTTTAACAATCATTTCTATTATTTCTGCTATTACTGTATCTGTCCTATGTTTTGCAGCAATTAGTCGAGGATCTTTAAGTAAAGAAATTTTATTAGAATCACCGTATGAAGTAACAACGAATAACGACACCTTGTCCGAGAAGTTAAAATATCAATTAGAGCAACAGCATATTGCATATAACTATAATTATAAGCAAGTAGTGTACACGCATTTATATAAAGATCATCTATTTGATGTAAATGCAGCTAGACCTTATTCGGTGACTATAACAAGTGAAGATTACTTTTCAAATATTTCTTTGAAAAAAGGACAAGCAGATTTAATTATCCCAGAAGATGTTATTCCTGAATTAACTAAACATCGGCCACACGGAACAACAATGATTGGCACGAAGCGACATCATACTAAAGTTCAACTTCAAAAAGTGATTCATAAAGTTTATTTTAAAGAGAGTGTAGATTTAGGTGGACCGACACTCGTGCTTAATAATGGGGATTATCAATTTATAAAACAACATGTTAAAAATAAGGACATCATTTCTCAACATGGTTTTGATTTAAAACATACAAAAGATATACCTAAATTAGAAAAGACTATCAATCACATGAATCAGAATTTAAAAACTAGAAGTCAGATAGCAAGCGAAATTTCAAGTTTAACAGGAATTTTATTATTTGTAAGTTCTTTTTTAGGTATTGCATTTCTTATAGCAACTGGATGTATTATCTATATTAAACAAATTGATGAAACTGAAGATGAATTAGAAAATTATTCAATATTACGTAAATTAGGTTTTACTCAAAAAGACATGGCTAGAGGTCTAAAATTGAAAGTGGCGTTTAACTTTGGACTACCTTTGGCTATTGCTTTGCTGCATGCATATTTTGCAGCACTTGTATTTATGAAATTTATAGGATTTACAAATCAAATGTCCATTTTTATAGTTATGATTATTTATACAATAGTATATAGTATGTTTGCATTTATTGCTTATAATCATTCTAAGCGAACAATCAATCACTCAATTTAAGAGAGAATATTTCGAGTTTGTAAAGAATTTGTAAATTTATTGTAGAGATGAAAAAATTATGATATTTTCAATTAGAGACAAATTAGGTGTTAAGTAGAAGTGTATCGTAATTGGTATAACATTATATTTACATAAACTTTACAAAAGCTTTCTAAATAATGTTTTAAAATAAGCTATTGTAAATGTAGCTCATTTTTAAATTGTCTTAAATTAAATAATAAACGTGTGATTGATAGCAATCGCTAAAATGGAGGCATTATAATGTTTACTAAGAAAAAGGATAAGTTTATGGTTCAATTAGAAGAAATGGTATTTAATCTGGACCGTGCAGCTGTAGAATTCGGGAAAATGGATTTTAATACCCATTTAGATTTAAAAGCTTATTCTGATAACATTAAAACGTACGAGTCACATGGTGACGAACTTATGCACAAGGTCATTAGCGACTTAAATCAAACATTTATCACTCCTATTGAACGAGAAGACATTCTATCATTGTGTAATGCAATCGATGATGTACTTGATGCAATGGAAGAAACATCTGGAATGTTTGAAATGTATTCAATTGAATATACTGATGAATATATGGCTGAATTTGTTGACAATATTCAAAAAGCTGTCGCTGAAATGAAATTAGCAGTTGGTTTACTTGTTGATAAAAAATTATCTCACATGAGAATTCATTCAATTAATATTAAAGAGTTTGAAACAAATTGTGATGGTATATTAAGACAATCAATTAAACATATCTTTAATAGTGAAACAGATCCAATCACTTTAATTAAAATTAAAGATATTTACGAAAGCTTAGAAAATATCGCTGATAAATGTCAAGCTGTTGCTAACAACTTTGAAACAATTATCATGAAAAATAGCTAAGGGAGTTTTAAATTATGGAATATGTATTAGTCATCACTATAGCTATCGTTGTATTTTCTCTAGTCTTTGACTTTATCAATGGCTTTCATGATACAGCAAATGCAATTGCTACTGCGGTTTCTACGCGTGCATTGACACCAAGAACAGCTATTTTTCTAGCTGCAGTTATGAACTTTATAGGTGCACTTACTTTTACAGGGGTAGCTGGAACAATTACTAAAGATATCGTAGATCCATTTAAATTACAAAATGGTCTAGTAGTAGTATTAGCGGCTATTATCGCTGCTATTGTTTGGAATTTGGTGACTTGGTTATATGGTATACCAAGTTCTTCATCGCATGCCTTAATCGGTGCTATTGCTGGAGCTGCAATAGCTGCACAGGGATTTACAGTATTACATTACCAAGGTTTTACTAAGATTATCATTGTATTAATTATTTCACCAATTATCGCATTTTGTGTTGGTTTTATCATGTATACAATTGTTAAAATTGTTTTTAAAAATGCGAATCTTACGAGAGCAAATCGTAATTTCCGCTTTTTCCAAATGTTTACTGCAGCGCTTCAATCGTTTTCACATGGTACAAATGATGCTCAAAAATCAATGGGTATTATTACTCTTGCCTTGATTGTAGCGAATTTACAAGATCCAACGAATGTGGAACCGGCATTATGGGTTAAAATTGCTTGTGCCACAGCAATGGGTCTAGGAACTGCAATTGGTGGTTGGAAAATTATTAAAACAGTAGGCGGAAATATAATGAAAATACGACCTGCTAATGGAGCAGCTGCTGATTTATCTTCAGCATTAACGATTTTCGTTGCTTCATCATTACACTTCCCATTATCTACAACACACGTTGTATCGTCATCAATTTTAGGTGTAGGTGCATCAAATCGTGCAAAAGGTGTAAAGTGGAATACAGCTCAACGTATGATTATTACATGGATTATTACGTTGCCAATTTCTGCTATTTTAGCAGCAATTATATTTTGGATTTTAAATATTTTTCTTTAAGGTAAATTAACCACAAAATAAGCTTGAGACATAAACATGTCTCAAGCTTATTTTGTGGTTTGAATCATATTAATGAATATAGTTATAGCTAGAAACTAATGAAGCAGGAATCACACGAGTATCTGTATTATAAGGCCCATATGTATAATTCATTTCTGAAATTAGAATACTACCATCTGGATTCACACGCTCCACATATGCTACATGGCCATAATACCCAGCAGTCGATTGCATAATTGATCCAACAGTAGGGGTATGATTAACAATATAACCATCTGAAGCAGCATTATAAGTCCAATACTTAGCATCAGACCAATATGTACTAATGGGTGATCCAGCTTGAGCGCGACGATTAAATACATACCACGTACATTGACCAGCAGTGTATAAATTTTGATGGTTAAAGGTTGGTGAAGAATAACCAGTGCTTTGAGAAGCAGTAGTAGACGATGAGTTTGTAGTACTCGAACTACTTGGAATTTTTATTATTTGACCAGGGTAAATTAAATAATTTGAAAAATTATTTGCATTCATTAAGTCAGTAACTGAAGTTCCATATTTATTAGCGATACGAGAAAGTGAATCACCAGATTGAACAGTATAAGTAGTAGAAGCCTTACTTGATAAACTACTTGATGTAGTAGTAGATGATCCATTAATAGTTAGTACTTGTCCTGGAAAAATTAAATTACCATTTAAGTGATTATTTCGTTTAAGCTCATCAACAGGCATATTGTATTTGTTTGCAATACTCCATAAGGAATCACCAGGTTGAACAGTATATTGTGTTGAAGCTTCAGCATGATGAGAGAAAAATGCTACAGCGCCTGACGCAATAGACAACGTAAAAGCTAACTTTTTCAAACTACGTATCCTCCTTGAATTTTAAAATTTATTTTTAGAATTTAATATTGTTAAATTTGTATAATTCATCTTTTTATATCACATGCATATACTATCAAAAAAATATAAGAATATGTGGGTTGTTATTATCTTGTAATATTATTAAAAGTAATACTATTTTTTGTAAATAGTTAAAAACCTTGATACAGTAGTCTTTAACAGTTTTATTTAGATAAAATTAAATTTTTTTAAAAAGAAATTTGTAATATTTCTTATAGTAAAATTGAAGCAAGTACGTATCATGTAAGAAGTAGGTTGAATTGTGTTTAATGATTTAAACTTGTAACAATTTTTATATTTTCTTGATAGGATGCTTACTTAAAAGTAAATAAATTATACTATTTTTGTATTCCCAACAAATATTGTACAATATTTGTAAGACACTATTTAAAAGAGGAGTATAAGATGTCAAGTTCTTCAAATTTAGTAAATCATCAACATCAGAGCGTACGTTCAAAAGATAATACTCGACAAAACCATGCATATCGTAAAGTTTGGCTATTTTTTACATATTATTGGCTTATTTTTGGGATTGGCTGTTATTTAGGTCAATATTTGCCTGTAGAATGGCGACGTCCTTTATCAATTACATTATTTGTCATTGTATTAGCGACGTTATTTATTAAAAGAGCACGTAAATATGGTCTTATTATTTCGCATATCTATGCTATTATTATTGGTTTATTATCGTATGCAACATTTTCAATGTATATGCAAAATTTAGGAGCAGAGGTTTTTTATAAAAATATATTGTTAGCCATTATAGCATTCATTGTATTTGGAATATTGGGGTATTTTGTTATTCATGATGCTTCTAGCTTAGGTAAATATTTATTTGTAACGTTAATTGCCCTTATTATTGCTAGTCTAGTTGGCTTATTTATTCATAATTCAATATTCCATATCGTTATTACAATGGTTAGTTTAGTCTTGTTTTTACTATATACATTATTTGATTTTAATCGCATGAAACATGGTAGATTTACGTCAAGAGAAATGGGGTTTAATTTATTTCTTAATTTATTAAACATCATTAAAGATATATTGAATTTAGCAAACCGCTTTAAAAACTAGACATTCATATTTATAATAAGTTGAATATTTAGAAAAGATGTTCTCATATTGTTTTCAAAACATTTTAAATAAAGAGTAGTCTAAGCTGTTTATTTTATTAAAGTAAGAAGGCAATTATAGAGCATCTTTTTTAAATAATTATGAAATATATTTAATACAAAATCAAACTTAATTTAATTTTATACATATTTTTGATTTAGTATTAATGTTGTGATAGATTTACATTTAAACACTTATAAATTAGCATTTTTATATAAACACATTAAAAGAAGGACTACCAAGATTAGAAAGAGGTTAGTATATGTCTAATGGGTATTTTCACGTACTTACTAAGCATGAATATCAAATGACACGTTGTCAAGATGGTATCATATTGCTGTTCCCAATAGAAGGTTCATTAGAAATTCAACATTTTGCCAAAAAAGTGACGATTAATAATGATATCTACGTCATAAACAATAAAGATATTTTTTCAATTAATAATAATGAGAAAACATTAATGATTTATATTGCAAGTGATTGGTTTAAAGAAGAAGGATTTAATTTCTTTGATTATAAATATTCAATTAATTTAGTTAAATCTATTAATGCAATAAAAAAAGCATTATTACAGATAACAATGAATCATATTAATCATAAATCTGTTTCAGAAGATAACAAATACATAGTTGACATTGTTCAAATTATTGGAAGACAAGGTAGTGTTGAAATAGATATTGCTAATGATCAATATAATTATGCTTATTATGGGGAGTTAAGTGAAGTATTAGACTATATTAACGAAAATATTGAAAAGAAATTAACATTAAAAGACGTTTCATCTGATCTATTTACATCTAAATCTAATTTATCATCACAATTTACACAGTTGTTAAATATTAGTTTTAAAACTTATGTAGACACTTTGAAAATTGCAAATTCATTTGAATTATTATTGAAAACAAATGATACGATTAGTTTAATTAGTGAAAAAGTAGGGTTTAGTAATGCATCAAGTTATTCTAAAACGTTCAAAAGTTATATGGGAATGACACCAAATGAATATAGATCATGTAATAAATATGAAAAAATGATTTTTATGGATTATGAAACTCATATTGATGATAGTCTACAAAATATAAGAGATATAATTCTGTCACAACAATATTATTATCAAAAGAAAACAGAACATAAAATATATCTCGATTCAAAATTAGATACGTTTATTAAACCTTATCAATGTGTAGTACAAATCAATACGATTGAAGAAATAAAACTGTTATTTTTAGAAAAATATATCGATTATCTTGACGAGAGTCCATCATTAATGATTTATGTAAGAGTGGATATGAAGGAAATAAAAGAACACTTCACTGTTAAAGAACTTCAGCGAATATTTGAATATATTATTAGAAAAAATCTAAATATAAGTTTTAAACTTGAGGATTTAAACCTAATTAATTTTCTTGAAATAACATATGAAAATGTACTAGATTATCTTGAAATACACCAAGTTGAAGTAAATGTAAATCACGAATTAGGTATTGTTTTTGATTTAGAAAAGATTGATTTAAAAGCCATTTATCGTATGATATTAAAAATACAACATAAAACAAATCGGTTTTCTTTTGGATTAGAAATTAGCAACCTGCTAAATAATCCAGTTTTATTTAAAACTTTAGAATCGCAAATTAAAAGAGTGAATTTCCAATTTCTGTTTATTGATAATTCAAAACTAAATCAACCCTATTTAATAGAAGGTAATAATCGTTTATTAGTAAAGAATATATTACATTATCAAAATATACGTGAAATTTTAAATCACATTGATTTAGAAAATCAAAGAATCATATTTTTAAATGTTGAAAATCATGTGTTTTTAAATAGTGAATATAATGACTTAAATAGTAGTGCCCCGTTAATTGTAGAAACAAATATTAAATCAGCTCAACACTTTGACGGTATTGGTTTCAATTTTAGACAGGACAGTCATCAATTTAATGCTTTACATCTTTTTGATGAAAAAGGTTTTAAAACAATATTAGGAACAATGATGGCCCATATCATGACGCTTAGTCAGGAACCAAAATACATTAAAGATCATTATATAGTAATTGAAAAAGAAAATAAATTCATACTATTTATATATGATTGGCGTGTTCTAGAAAGTGAATCACGAAATGCTAATTATGAAAAAACTGATATATATGTAGATTTTAAACATAAGACAAATAAAAATCATCTTATAAAAATTCAACAGATTGATGATTATAACGGCAATATTAATCATATTATTACTGAAGACATACGTAATCGTTATCAATGGTCTAAAACATTCTTGAAGAAAGTAAATCGTTTATTACATCCTTCTTTTAAAATTAGAGAACACAACTTTAATAAAGAGGCATTACAAATTAAACTTGATTATAACGGGCTTTATATAATTGAGATATATAAATAATAAATTTCATCTCAAAAAAGTTTTGCACAACAATATTTGAGTTTGTTGGTAAATTTAACAAAAAATTCAAAACAAATGCAAAAGACAGAACTCCAAAATTAAAGGATAATATATGTTGAATTGTTCGCTTTTATTGGAGGTGCAAATGCTTGAGTAACGATGAATTAAATCGCTTGCTGAAAATCTATAAACAATATAAAGCGTTGTCTGAATATATAGAGAAAGAATACAAACTAACCTTAAATGATTTAGCTTTATTAAAATTAGCTTATGAATACACAGCAGACGATCAAATTTTAATGCAAACATTCTTAAAAGTTGCAATTGAAGAACTAGAATTAAGTAGAACAAAATTACTTGTTTCTATACGCAGATTAATAGAAAAAGAGAAATTAAGTAAAGTTCGATCAACAGAAGATGAACGTAAAATTTTTATCTATATGAACAAATCTAATATTGATCAATTTAATGCTTTATTTAATGATGTAGAAAGATTTTTAGATAATTAACTAAATGAATTGGGAGAGTACTGACAAGGGGATGCTTTGTCAGTATTTTATTTTTTATAAGGAAGTAACGTTTTTTTCAATTTAGACAATAAATTATTAATACTATATAATAAGTATTATTGAGTAAGAAAGCGAGATGACAATATGGGACGTAAATGGAATAATATTAAAGAAAAAAAAGCCCAAAAAGATAAAAATACTAGTAGAATATATGCAAAATTTGGTAAAGAAATTTATGTAGCAGCTAAATCAGGAGAGCCAGATCCTGAATCAAATCAAGCATTAAGACTTGTGCTAGAAAGAGCAAAAACATATTCTGTTCCAAATCATATTATAGATAGAGCCATTGATAAGGCTAAAGGCGGTGGAGATGAAAATTATGACCATCTACGTTATGAAGGATTTGGTCCAAGTGGCTCCATGCTTATTGTAGATGCCTTAACTAATAATGTGAATCGTACAGCATCAGATGTTAGAGCAGCATTTGGAAAAAATGGTGGTAATATGGGTGTATCTGGTTCAGTGGCTTATATGTTTGACCATACTGCAACGTTTGGTGTTGAAGGAAAATCTGCTGATGACGTCCTAGAAACATTGATGGAACAAGATGTAGATGTAAGAGACGTGATTGAAGAAGATGGCTTGACGATTGTGTATGCAGAACCTGATCAATTTGCACAAGTACAAGAGGCACTACGTCAATCAGGTGTAGAAGACTTTAAAATTGCAGAGTTTGAAATGTTACCTCAGACTGATATTGAACTTTCAGCAGATGATCAAGCAACACTTGAAAAACTTATTGATGCACTTGAAGATTTAGAAGATGTTCAAAATGTTTTCCATAATGTGGACTTAAAATAGTGAAACACACGGCTTCGTTTTGGATACAATCGTTAGACTTGGAATCTCATCCAGAAGGTGGATATTATAAAGAAACTATTCGACCGGAGGGTGTAAAGAAAGATGAAAGGGCATCTTTTAGTAGTATACTTTTCTTACTAAAAGCAGATGATATTTCGCATTTTCATCGTATAGATGCTGATGAAGTATGGTATTATCATGCTGGTGTATCACTAGAGATACATATGTTAACTGAAGATGGCCAATATCGTAGTGTCTTGTTAGGTCCAAATGTAGACCATGGAGAAGTACTACAATATGTTGTTCCCAAAGGAACCATTTTTGCTTCGAGTGTACCTCATTCAGAAGGTTATAGTTTAGTAGGCTGTATGTGTCAACCTGCATTTGAATTTAAGTATTTTGAATTATTCACACAAGATGAGTTGACAGAAGCATATCCACAATATCGCAGAATAATTCAAAAATATGCATTGAAAAACATTGAGTATTAATAATTAGACACTTCATTAATCGAGTTAAGTATAACTACATTAATGAAGTGTCTTTTTTAAAAAGATTTATTTTAAAAAGAGATAGAGGACAACATTTCTGACCATTTTCTATTCAGCAGTGCCAAAAAGTTCATTAGCTAATTCTACAACATAGGCTAATTTGTTCCATTGTTCTTGTTCAGTTAGAGCGTTGCCTTCTTCTGTAGAAGCAAAACCACATTGTGGACTAATACAGATATGGTCAATATTTACATATTGTTCTGCTTCTTTAATTCTTTTTTTAATTGTTTCTTTATTTTCCAATTCACCTGTTTTAGAGGTTATAAGTCCTAGAACTGCATAAGCATTGTCATTAAAGAAACGAAGCGGTTCGAAATCACCTGAACGTTCATCATCATACTCTAAAAAGAAACCATTTAAATTTTCCTTAAATAGGTAAGGGGCGATGGCTTCATATCCTCCAGAAATTGCCCAAGTGGATTTATAGTTACCACGACAAATATGAGTAGTCAGAATTAAATCATTTGGTAGTCCTTCGATAGCTTTATTAATCACTTTATAGGCTAAATCACGTGCTTTTAGTTTTTCATCTTCAGAGCGTTGACGACCTCTTACTTTTTGAGTACCGTCAGTTAAACCAGCCCAGTATACGTCATCTAATTGAATATAGCGTGCTCCTAAGTCATAAAATGCTTGTAACGTCTCATGATAAACTTTTGCAATATCATTTGCAAAATCTTCTATATTAGGATAAATCGTTTCGTTTAAAATATTAGGATGGAACAATTGATTTGGACTAGGTATTGATACTTTAGCAGTTGCGCGACCAGCCACTTTTTTATATAAAAACTTAAAGTGTTCAAAGTGTGGGTGATTTGGATTAAATGATACTTTGTCCACAATTCTCACATTATGTGCACGTGTTTCTACACCTTCGAATTCTAATCCATGATCAGGAGTATATCCTTCAACGCCATTAATATTCTCTAGAAAATCAAAATGCCACCAACTTCTACGAAATTCTCCATCTGTAATGCTATGTAAACCAATTTCAATTTGTTTTTCAATAATACGTTCGATTTCTTCATCTTCAATAAGTGTTAATTCATCTAAAGATAATTCGTTATTATTAAATTTAAATCGCGCTTCTTTTAGACGCTTAGGACGTAATAAACTTCCCACGTGATCTGCTCGAAAAGGTCTAACTGTCATAATTAAAAACGATCCTTTTATTTAGAATTTTCAGATAATATAGAATAAAACTATCAAAACTTAGTGTTTTTGTCAATTTTACCTAAAAATTTAATAGTTATAGTAAAATGAAATTGAAAATTTAATAAATTTATATGTTAAAAGTAATAAAACATGCCATAAGATGACATGGTTTACTTAGTTTAATATAATAATGACAAGGAGTTGGTGGCTTTGTGAAAATTAAATACATAGATAAACGTCACTGGCGTCGCCTAATTGAACGTGATTACATAGAAGTTAAGGTAAATAATAATAGGTTTAAAGGTATTATTGGCTTGGTCACGATGAAAAAGGTGCGTGAGCCTTTAGAGGTGACGGTGGTCGATCAAAATGTAGTTGTAGTAGATAATAACTATAAATGGTTACAAATTCTGCCGGAAAAAAAACGCTATAGTATTACTGCAATGTTTGATGATAAGGGGAATCCATTAGAGTACTATTTTGATATTAACATTAAAAATATTACTCAAAAAGGGAACGCGAGAACATTAGATTTATTTTTAGATGTGCTAGTTTTACCATCCACTGGCGAATATGAGTTAGTAGATGAACATGATTTAGAACTAGCTTTGAAAAATGGACAAATTACGAAGAAACAATTCCATGAAGCCTATATTATCGCTCATCAATTGATGATTGAGATTGATGACAATTTTGCAGAGATACATCATCGAATTATGCATTGTTATAAAAAGATGATAGGTAAATTAAATAAGCATAAGAAAGCGTAATTATATTTCTTTAGTACTAAAACAATAATGAAATAGTATCAATTTTATTTACTATCATAGCCGTATTCGTGGATAAACATAAGGGGGAAGCTATGAAAATTGAAGATTATCAATTATTAATTACATTAGATGAAACGAAAACGTTAAGAAAAGCTGCTGAAATTTTATATATATCACAACCAGCAGTCACACAACGCTTAAAAACAATTGAACATGCGTTTGGAGTAGAAATATTTATTCGTACTAAAAAACAATTGATTACTACTACAGAAGGTGCAATGATTATCGAACATGCACGTGATATGTTGAATCGAGAAAAAATGTTTTTCGACAAAATACAAGCACATATAGGGGAAGTCAATGGAACCATATCTATAGGATGTTCATCTTTAATTGGACAAACAATATTGCCCCGTGTATTGAGTTTGTATAATACTCAATTTCCTAATGTAGAAATACAGGTTCAAGTGGGTTCAACAGAACAAATTAGGTCTAATCATAGAGATTATCACCTTTTAATTACTAGAGGAAATAAAGTAATGAATTTAAAAAATATCCATTTATTTGATGATGAACATTATTTTATTTATCCAAAAGAACGTCATGAAGATGTTTCAAAATTACCATTTATTGAATTTCAAGCAGATCCAATATATATAAATCAAATTAATCATTGGTATAGTGGAAAATTTGGACAAGATTATCATGCTACTATTACAGTAGATCAAGTGGCAACATGTAAAGAAATGCTAATAAGTGGTGTAGGCGTAACTATTCTTCCAGAAATAATGATGAAGAATATTGATCATCACGTATTTGAATTTGAAAAAGTCAATATTGATAGTCTTCCGTTAATCCGCTCAACGTATATGAGTTATGATAGTAGTATATTGCAACTACCACAAGTTGATGCTTTTGTATCTTTAATGCTTAATTTTACTAAATAATAGTTAATCAATATTGCAATTTAAAAGAAGAATAGAGGTATAGTATATGTTTTCAGCACTATTGCATATTAAAAACTATAAATTATTTCTTATTAATATGATGCTCTTAGGAATGGGTATTGCCATTACAGTGCCATACTTTGTTTTATTCGCAACAAAAGAACTAGGAATGTCGACAAATCAGTTTGGTGTGCTTTTGGCTTTGGCTGCAGTAAGTCAATTTACTGTAAATGCGATTGTTGCTAGATTTTCAGATACACATCATCTTAATCGGAAAATACTTATTATTTGCGCACTATTTATGGGGGCACTTAGTTTTTCTATATATTTTTACATACATCATATATGGCTATTTATTATAGTATATGCGATATTTCAAGGATTATTCGCACCTGCAATGCCCCAATTATATGCATCTGCTAGAGAATCTATTAATGCGTCTTCATCAAGAAATAATGCGAAATTTGCTAATACTGTATTAAGATCAATGTTCTCTTTTGGCTTTTTATTTGGTCCACTCATTGGTGCATACCTCATTCAATTTATGGGTTATGCAGGGCTATTTGGCGGCACGGTTATCATTTTATTATTTACACTGTTGTTACAAATATTCTTTTATAAGGATTTAAATCTGACTATAAACGACCAAGTTAAAGATACTGCTAGTATTGAAATAACTGCACCTAATATGTTAAAAGATAAAACGTTATTTATTCCATTTATTGCTTTTATACTTCTACATATTGGTCAGTGGATGTATACAATGAATATGCCATTATTCGTTACAGAATATTTGAAAGAACGAGAAGGTTATGTAGGTACTTTAGCAAGTTTATGTGCCGGCTTAGAGGTTCCTTTTATGGTTATATTGGGGATTTTAGCATCCAAATTATCTACACGCACTTTGCTTATACTAGGAGCCATAAGTGGTGGTCTATTCTATTTTAGTATTGGTATATTTGAAAATATATATATGATGATGATAGGACAAGTATTTTTAGCATTTTATTTAGCGATTTTATTAGGACTGGGTATTAGTTATTTCCAAGATATATTACCTGACTTTCCTGGTTATGCTTCGACTTTATTTGCTAATGCAATGGTAATAGGACAATTATGTGGAAACTTATTAGGGGGCGTAATGAGTCATTGGGTCGGATTAGAAAACGTTTTTTATGTTTCTGCCTTATCTATTTTTATTGGGATGATTTTAATATGGTTCACTAAAGATCAAACGTTTACATCTTCAAGTATGAATATACAATAATTAATAGAAATGATGATGTATGAAAATAAAAGTCTAGGACATTAAATACTTCGACAAATGAAAGAGACCACTTCTTCTATTGAAATAATAGGAAAAGGGTCTTTTTTATAATTATTTTGTTTATATATAGCTCAATGAGTTGTTATTTTTCTGAGAATAATGTTCTAGGCTCTTATTTAATATTTTTATAACACAGTATTTGAATCTTCATCAACAAAATGATGTTCTATATAGAAAGCAATAGGTGTAATAATTAGAGAGATGATAATAAATGCCCAATTATTAATTCGAATACTAGGTCCATATGCCAAAAATGACTGTGGAATAAAAAACACATAAAACAGTGCTACTACTAGTAATGCGATAATACAGTAATTAAACCACCAAATCCAATGCGAATTATTAAAACATTGTAATTGAACAGTTTTAAAAACGACTAAAATAAAGAGAAATATAATAGCTAAACCAATGAAGAGCGTAATGGGAAAGGTATATAAATATACTTCATTATGATTATCAGGAATAAAAAAACCGATAAACCCTTTAAAGAAAAAGAATATACCCACTAAAAAGATAAAATTTCTAAAAATAGATTTAACAATATTTTTAATTGTTTCATTTGGTAGGGATTTAAGTTGTTTTTTAGCATGTGCTTTTGGATCATGATCGAAAAATTCAAGAGCTAAAGTTCCCTCCTTCTCTGCCGCAAGTAACTCCTTCAAAATACGATTGAGCATGAGTTCACTATCATGTGGATTTACACGTAAATCTGCTCTAATATAAGTCATATAGTTTTCAAAAATTTCTCGATCCGTATTATTTAAACGCATTGATTTTACGTTGTTTTCACGGGCTAATGTTGCAGTCGATTTCATTTATTATCCCCTTAAAAATAAAAATGTTTAAAAATTTTAAAAGTTGATTATTACATATTAAATATGAATAATCATATCATAGTTATGTAAAGAATATAATGTATAAATAGGGAGAATATAAAATGAGAATTCTTTCAATTACTGATTATCAATTAATTGATAATATTGCACGTATTCATGAATATTACTTAGAAAAAAGTGCATTAAATTATTATGCTACAACGCTCTCTATAGCGTTAAGACAAGAAATATTTGAGAGAAGATTAAAAAACGAACCAAGATATTATTTATGTTATTGAGTCAAACCATGATTTTAGAGAACCTTTTGCTTTCACTTGAGATCAATTTGAAACGAGTACGAAAGTGGTAACGATTGAAATGTTATATACACACCCTCGTTTTCTAAACAGTGGGATAGCTACTAATTTAAAACTGACATTAGAACAATGGGCGATAGAAAAAATGCTCATTCTATCGAAAGTACAGTGGAGGCCAATAATAAACAAATGCGAAAAGACTTAAAATAATAAAATGAATCAAGCCACATTTCATGTTAAAATAAGTGTTATTGATATATTTAAAGGAGAAATATATGAAGAAGTGGATTGTACTTTTACTATTAGCGACTTTAATATTGTCAGCATGTGGTAAAAGTGAAGAAAAAGTATCTTTAGAAAATGATATTAAACAGCTAGAAAAAGAAAATAAAGATTTAAAAAATGAAAAAAATAATCTAGAGAAACAAAAAGAAAAGCTCAATGCGCAACGAGAAAAGTTACAAAAAGAAGTAGATAGTTCTGTTGCCAAAGAATCAGTTAAACAAGAAACTGAAAAATCCAAAAAGGATAACTCAAAACAAACGAATTTATCAAATGAAAGTTCTAGTAGTACTGAAGAACGAAGTAGTGACTCAAATAGTGAACAATCAAATAATAATACAAGTTCTAGTTCGTCTACAAAGAGTAACTAATATAGGTTTTAAAAGGCTACAGGTTTGGCGATAGAATAAGAAGGGTAATAGTATTTAAATACATTTTGAATATAATATCCATATATTTGAAAATAAAGTTTAAAAATATAATAATAAAATTCAGTACATAATTTATAGTATGGGAGAGATAACTATGCATGAACATGATTTTCAAATCTTAGAGGGACGTGACATTACACTTCCAGAATTAGGTAAAGAGATTGAAAATATTACTGGACGTACAGTAACTCATTCAACTGGAGACATTAAACGTGTTGTAGCACACTTGCCAAATTTTGAATCAGAAAGTGATACATTTGTAGCTACTTTCAAACTTAATCATCGTAATGATTATATCGATGCAACATTTGTAGCACCTAAAAATCAACGTAATAAGTTAAAAGAGATTCCAGTACATATCGAATTAATAAGTTACATTTCAAAAAATTAATAATCTTTTAATCAGAATGAACGAAACGAAGTGTGTTATGGTTATATACTCCATGTCACACTTTTTTCATAATTGTATTTGGGTAATGGAGTGTGGATAAATGGTTGTTTATATAGAAACAGAAAGATTGAGATTGCGTGATTGGGAAGAAAAAGATTTATTATCTTTTCAAAAAATGAATGCAAATCCTCAGGTAAGACGCTATTTTCCAAGTCTATTAAGTTATAGACGTTCAGAATTAGATATGCAACAAATGGATGACATTTTAAAGGAAAAAGGAATTGGGCTGTTTGCTGTTGAGCTTAAAGAGACAGGAGCATGGTTAGGATATATAGGGTTAAACTACTTACCAAAAGATAGTAAATATCCTTTTGAAAATTTACCTATATATGAAATTGGATGGCGACTTATCCCTGAAGTATGGGGGAATGGTATTGCTACTGAAGGTGCTATGGCTGTTTTAGAGTATGCAAAAGAAAAAGGCATAGAAGAAGTATTTAGTCTTACAGCTGAGGGGAATTTGGCCTCTCGAAAAGTAATGGAAAAAATTGGAATGTCATTATTTGATTATTTTGAACTACCTGAACTAAGTAAATATCATCCACTTAAAAGACATGTAAGATATCAAAAAAAGTTAAACATATAAATATTAATAAAGACTAGAAAATAGATAGAAACCCCAGAGGTTTTTTAGCATATTAAAAGTCATGGGCTACATAAAAAATGTGACGATAAAAAACAAATTTATTGCTAGTCCTAAACCTAAATATAGAAACACTCAACACGAAAGTCTCTACATTTGGGTGCCGAAACCAGGATGGGCCAACGAATTCAAAAAGAATTCGTTGGCCCATCTTTTTTATAGTATTAATCAATCATAGGTTCTAACACCAAGAGGTTTATAATTAAGTAATCCATCAATTAGAGCCTCTTTAGTGTCATATAAAGGTGCTAACGCTTTATATTTTTTATCGATAAAACCTTCTTCAATCATATGATCAATCAAAGTTTGAAGCGGATTAAAGAATCCATTTAAATTAAAGATGCCGATTGGTTTTTGATGTATACCAATTTGTGCCCAGCTATACATTTCGAAAAATTCTTCAAGAGAACCAGCTCCTCCTGGTGCCATAACAAAAGCATCTGCTAATTCAGTCATTTTTTCTTTGCGTTCGTGCATTGAGTCTACAAGAATGAGCTCACTTACTTTTTGACTAGTAATTTCACGTTCATCTAACATTTTAGGCATCACTCCAATTGCATGGCCTCCGTAATCTAGTACGCCGTCTTGAATAGCGCCCATGATACCTACTGAACCAGCTCCAAAAATGAGTTCATAACCTTGTTCAGCCATATATTTTCCTAATTGATACGCTTCTTTAACATAAATGGGATTATTCCCTTTACTTGCTCCACAATATACTGCTATACGTTTCATTTTGTATCCTCCATTAATTGATTAAGTAAGGTTTGAAAAACATCACAAAAATACTGTCGGTCTTCTTTTGAAAAAGGGGAGGGTCCTTTATGACGTCCACCTTGTTTTCTAATTTGTGCATTATTATAACGCTGTTGAAGTAATATATCTATATTATTTTCGTTATAGATAAATCCTTTATGATGCATTATAATTCTAGCTTTCTTTAGTAATAAACTAGCTAATCCATAGTCTTGAGTAATCACAATATCACTCGTTGTTACAAGTTGTATAATTTTGTAATCAACTGCATCTGGTCCATCGTCCACGTATAGTATATTTACATGACTTGGATAATGAGAATGAGAAAAATGGCTAAAGCTCCGTAAAATCGTAACAAAAAAGCCTGTCTCAGCTGTTAAATCAATAATTTCATTAACGACTGGACAAGCATCACCATCAACAAATATGGTTGTCATTATTTATTTGTAATCTTTTCTGAATGTAACGCTTTATCTTGAGTAATAATACTGTCAGCATTATAGTTATCATATTTCTTCATTTCTTTAATTCGCTGTTTTTCATTATGTTTTTGAATTTTTTCTTCTTCTTTATGACGTTTATCAATATTTTTTTGAAGTTTTTTCTCTAATTTAGAAGATTGTTTATGGTTCTTTTTAGCTAATTTTGATCCTTTTTTCTTAATATATTTAGGATCATTTTCTTTAGCAATTTTTTTGAGTTCACGCTTATTATCGAACTCTTGTTTTTTATCACCAAAGTAATCTTTAACACTAGATGCCTTATTTGCTACCGTATGTGTAGCATGTGAAGTTGCATGCGAAGCTTTTTGAACATCTGGATGAGACTTAATTTTTTTACGTTCTACAACTAGTGGTACGATAAATATCGGTAACACGTTAATTGCTGTTTTAATAACTTGTTTTTTGTCCATACTCGTTCCCCCCATAAAAATTTCTTTCTCTTTCATTACCCTATGATACAGGAATTCAAACGATTGCACTAGATTAAAATAGTTATCTGAAATTTTTATAAAAAAACACTAAAATTCAAAAAGAATTTTAGTGTGATATCATTAAATTCCTTTACCAATACCGAATCCGAAATAAAGAATAGCAATGAAAATAACTAGTACGATTCGATAAATCGCAAATGGTACTAACTTCACTTTATTAATTAAATGTAAGAACGTTTTAATTGCAATTAAACCGACAATAAATGCTGCTAAGAATCCAATGATATAAAATGGGACATGTGCAAGATCAATATATTGATAATTTTTAAGTAATGATAATGTACTTGCAGCTAACATAATTGGGACTGCCATAATAAACGTGAAATCAGAAGCAGATTTATGATTGAGTTTCATTAATACCCCAGTAGAAATTGTTGATCCAGATCTACTGAAACCAGGCCACATTGCAACTGCTTGAGAAATACCAATGACAAATGCTTGGAAATAATTAATTTGATCGACTGTTTGCGGGTGCTTTACTTTAGTACTGTATTTATCAGCAATAATCATATAAATAGCACCAATGAATAAACCAATCATTACAGTGGGTACACTAAATAAATGCGCTTCAATAAAGTCATCAAAAAGAACACCTAAAATTCCAGCTGGAATCATACCTACTAATACATGAAGTAAGTTCAATCGGCGAGGTTTAGAACGCATTCCCTCACTATGAGCAACATGTTTGTATTTTCCGATATGTAACATTTCGAAGTAACGTTCACGGAACACCCATGCAGCAGCAAACACAGAACCGAGTTGAATGACAATTTTAAAAGTAAAAGCTGAATGAGAACCTAAAAATTGAGACGATTGTAACCACATATCATCTACAAGAATCATATGTCCTGTAGATGAAACAGGAGCAAATTCAGTAAGACCTTCTACAATACCTAAAATTAACGCCTTAATAAATTCAATAATTATCATAAGTAACCTCTTTCTTTTATGTAAAAAATGAACTTTCATTTATGCTAAATGTTTTATTTTAAAAAATTCACTTTATTATCATAGCATATTGAAATAATAATTTACTAATAATTACCGGTGGATATGACAATAATGTCATGTTGTTTTGAAATAAAAAACTATTTTGTTGTATTGTGTGGAAGATGATTAATTCAAAGAAATGACATAATATTGTCACTTAACTTTGAAATCAATTAAATGATTATTTGTGATCAAGCTTCTATAATAAAGCATTAGGTGAAGAAATTTGAAAAATTTAATGAATTTAGTTTTTAAATATAAATTATTTCCAATTTTTATGGGGATGATTAGTGTATTGTTAGCCATATGTGTAGTGATTCAAAATATTGGAATTGCTGGGTTTTTGAATCAAGTCTTGTACCACAAGGTTTCAGCTATTTATCCATTGTTATTTACTATTTTAATCGTATTAATTTTGAGAGTAACGTTTAATATGTTGAATCAACGATTAGGTGATATTTTAGCTTACAAAGTTAAACATGACCTTCGTCAAAAAATAGTAACAAGTAAGTCTAAAGCTTCAATTGGCGTACAAACAAACATTTTAACTGAAGTTATAGATGGAATTACACCCTTTTTTAATAATTACTTGCCACAAGTGTTTAAATCTATGTGCATACCTTTCGTCATTATTATTGTAATGTGTTTTATACATCTTAATACTGCTATTATTATGGCGGTTACTGCACCATTTATTCCATTATTTTATATTATTTTTGGCTTGAAAACACGAGACGAATCTAAAGAACAAATGACGTATTTAAATCAATTTAGCCAACGCTTTTTAAATATAGCTAAAGGTTTGATTACTTTAAGACTATTTAGACGAACAACGGAAACGGAAAATCACATATATAAAGAGAGCACACGCTTTAGGGATTTAACGATGAAAATTTTGAAAAGTGCATTTCTATCTGGCCTTATGCTTGAGTTTATAAGTATGTTAGGTATTGGTTTAATTGCACTAGAAGCGACATTAAGTTTAGTTGTGTTTCACCATATCAACTTTAAAATTGCTGTAATTGCGATTATTTTAGCGCCAGAATTTTACAATGCAATTAAAGATTTAGGTCAAGCCTTCCATACTGGTAAACAAAGTGAAGGAGCAAGTGATATTATTTTTGATTTTTTAAATAATGTTGAAGAATCAAATATCAATACGCCTACCATAAATCAGAATCAGCAAAATCAAATTTATTTCGATAAAGTAAGTTATCAATATCCTAATACGACTCTATATGCCTTAAAAGATATAACTTTTTCGATCAATCAAGGAGAAAAAATTGCAATTGTTGGTCCAAGTGGCGCTGGAAAATCCACATTAGCGAATCTTATTCAGCAAATGATAACACCTACAAAAGGTCGCATTATATTTAATTCTGAAGTTACAGATATAGGTATGTTAAACCAACGGCCATATATTTTTTCAGCGTCTGTTAAAGATAATATTACAATGTTTAATGAGGTTTCAGATGAAAAAATTTTACAAACTTTAGAAACAGTAGGACTTAAAGAAAAGATTTTAAGCTTAAATAAAGGAATTCACACTGTAATTGGTGAAGGTGGGGAAATGTTATCTGGTGGTCAAATGAGAAGAATAGAACTTTGTAGAGTACTATTACTACGTCCAAGTATTCTAATATTTGACGAGCCTACTACAGGTTTAGATATTGAAACTGAACGTGTTGTTCAACAAACATTAGAGCATAACTTTAAGCATGCTACCACAATTACAATCGCACATCGTAATTCGACTATACGTCGTGCAACCCGACGTTTATATGTAAAAGAAGGTCATCTTATTAAAGATGATAATCGAATTTCTACGCAATTAAATAAGGTGGTGAATAAAGATGAAACCACATATTAAATTTCATTTAGATAAAGATTTATTTTTAGCAATATTAGTAAGCATTACCGGAAGCCTAATAGCACTTACAATGTTCTTTTTAAGTGGATATATGGTAACTCAAAGTGCACTAGGCATGCCTATTTACGCATTGATGATACTTGTCGTTTCTGTAAAATTATTTGGATTTTTACGTGCTATGACGCGATATGTTGAAAGGTTATTATCCCATCGAACTACATTTACAATGTTAAGGAATATAAGAGTACAGTTTGTAAAACAACTTTTTCCAAGAGTGCCTAATATTTATCGTAAATTTAGATCGAGCGATTTAATCTCAAGAATGGTCAATAAAGTAGAGTCACTACAAAATATATATTTACGTGTATATTATCCTCCTTTTGTAATAGGTTTAACTGCGCTAATTGCTGCTGTTGCATTAATTTATTTTAGTATTGCTCATGCTATTTTAATTGTCATAAGTATGCTATTTTATTTATGGATTATACCATGGCTAAGTGCTAAGCGTGTACGCATACTTAAACAACAAGTTACTACTCATGAACAAAAAATGTTAGGTGAGTTTTATGATTATAAAGCGGGTTATCAAGAGTTAATTACTTTTAATCAACAAGATGCATATAAAAAGAAAGTCGTTAAGTCATTAGAATACTATGATAGATTACAAGCTAAAGAAAATCGTTTTTTAACATTTTATGATTATATATTGAATCTCATTTCTATTATAACGATTTTTTTAAGTTTAGCTTTAGCCGTGGTACAAATTGAACATGGATATTTAGATGTTATATATGTAACGAGTATGATATTAATGATTTTAACTTTGTTCGAACAGGCTATTCCAATGAGTAATTTTGCTTATTATAAAGCAGATACAGATCAAGCGTTAACAGATATTAATGAGGTGTTTCATTCTTCGATCACTACACCTAAGTTAACTGTACAGACGAAACAAGAACCTGTATTTAGTATTTCTAATCTAAAATTTAAATATTTTAATCAAGAAACATTAGTATTAAACGATATTAATTTAACCATCCATAAAGGTGAAAAAGTAGCTATCATTGGACCTTCTGGTTCAGGGAAAAGTACGTTAATGCAACTGCTATGTGGATTATATGAAATAGAAGAAGGTCGTGTTGAGTTATACGGACAATCTATTACTCAAATTAATGAAAACGATAGATATAATGAAATCAATGCGTTATTACAATCCCAACAAATATTTGATGGTACTGTTAGAGAAAATTTATTATCTAATCAAAAAGATGAAAACTTAATCGATGTTTTAAATATGTTGAATTTAAGTTACTTAAATTTGAACACGCAATTGACTTTAGATGGAACTTCTTTATCTGGCGGTGAAATTCAACGTTTATCTTTAGCACGTTTATTTTTAAAATCATCTAACATTTGGCTATTAGATGAGCCAACTACAGCGCTTGATGAAGATAATACGACCAATGTAATGAAAGAAATTAACAAGCAAGCAGAAACATTAGTTGTTGCTACACATGATTTAGACTTACTTCCATATTTCGATACCATTATCGTAATGGTTGAAGGTGAGGTTGTTGAGTACGGAGATTATGTATCATTAAGTCAAAATAAGGGTTATTTAAATCGCATGATTCATATTAATAAATTATAAAATAAAAAACCTGAGATAGCTTTAAAAAATGATCTCAGGTTTTCTACTATTGATAAATATATAAATTACATTTTGAAATGAATAACTTTAATTAGTTTAGTACTAGCATGTCACATTATTTGTTTTCGGTAAAAGCAGTAATAATTTTACCTAATAGACGATTAAGTTCATGAACTTCATCGTTACTCAAAGAAGAAGCGATGGCAACTTTTTGAGATGCATCACTTAATTCGGGTTTAATATTTTCACTTTTTTCAGTAAGATGAATAAATACTTCACGTTGGTCAATTTCAGAACGTTCCCGTTTAATTAAATCAACGTTCTCCATTCTTTTTAGTAAGGGTGATACTGTACCTGTATCTAAAGCTAATTCAGTGACTACTTTCTTAACATTTACAGGGGATTCTTCCCATAAAATACTTAAAACTAAGAATTGTGGGTAAGTAAGATTGTACTTTTTAAAGACTTTGTTTGAATAGTAGCGATTTACTTGTCTTTGTGCATTGTACAAACTAAAACAAAGTTGCTCTTTTAAATTGTGTTGTTCAGACATTAAAGTTCTCCTCCAGACATTTATCCGTTTCTCTTTATTTCGGATTAAAGTTCGTCTATGTTGTGTAAAATATAAATTATCACACACTTCATTTCAATGCCATGCTAAAATTAAAGTATGCTTAAATTTTAGAAGAAAACACTATTTTAATCAAGTGTAATCTAACGTACATTTTTATAATATTAATTTCAAATACATTTTATATAGAAATGAGTTTTTAAAATGATAAATAATAAAAAACAAAAAATATCTATTACAATAATTAGTGGCTTTTTAGGAAGTGGTAAAACTACACTTTTGAATAATTATATAAGCCAATTATTAAAAAAAGATGAGAAAATAACAATTATTATGAATGAATTCGGTTCTTTTGACGTTGATAGTTTACTTATCGAAGAAGATATTACTGTAAAATCATTAATCAATGGATGCGTATGTTGTGACTTAAATAATGATTTAGTATTACAATTACAATCACTTATTAAAGAAGGTGAAAGTCAACACATTCTTATTGAATCGACTGGAATTGCACATCCTTTAGAAGTCTTTGCAGCGTGTCAAGATCCAACAATAGTTAATGACGTGGAAATTCCTAAAATAATAGGCCTTGTTGATGCGTTAAGATTTAATAATAGAATGAAATATACGGTAGAGACGAATGAGTTAATGAAAGAGCAAATTAAATATAGTGATATAATTATTCTTAATAAAATGGATTTAGTGACCCAAGTAGAATTAGAAAATATAAAAAAACAATTGGTTTCTATTAATAATAAAGCAACGATTTACGTGACTACATATAGTAAATTAGATGATGTAGTAGTGAAAAACAAAGCTGCTGATATTAATAGGCATGTTCATGTCCACCATCATAATGTACAATCTATGAAATATACGTTTAGTTCTCCTATTGATCGACAATTATTTTACCAATTTATAATGCGTTTGCCAGATGAAGTATTCAGATTAAAAGGATTTGTAAAATTTAAAGATCAGTCGGATTCAACATACGAATTTCAATTTTCAATGGGATTACCTACTTATGGAATAACTGATAGAGAAGTTCCATTAACTATTGTTATTATTGGTGAAATGCTTGATACAACACGTTTGAAAAACCAGTTAGAAATGATTCAATTTACTTAAAATGACTCCTTAATTGTTATGGGAGTGGTTATGAGTATTCTAAATTTCTAATAAATATGTCATAGTCTTGTCATGAGAATAAAAAAATATATCATTTATAATAGAATAAGGAGGATATATTAATGAATCATAATGAAGATAAACGCACTAAACAAATTCGCTTTGAGTTTAAGTGGATTACAATCCCATATTTAATTTTTGCAATTATTATTCTATTGTTAAATATCTTTTTTACAAATATAAAAATCACAATGGCACTATTTGGATTGTTCTTTGGTTATAATTTAGGAATATTGTTTATCGCATTTATTAATAAGTACAAACGTACACTCATATTAACGCTAATTTTAACTATTTTAAGTGCAGCAACTTTCTTTACTTTACTATACGTTTTTGGACTTAATAGAGAAATATTTGGTTAATAAAAGTATTAATCACATTATATAAATTAAGTGAAAGGAGTCACTTTAGAATTTGTATTGAATTCTATAGTCACTCCTTTTAATTTTAAGATAAATAGGGTAGTTAAATTATTAACAAACATCAGTCTAGGAGTGAAAATATGAATATTGGCGTCATTCTCAATAGAGTATTTAGAATAAATAATAATCCATTATTCGAATATATTAATCAACAAAAAGATGCATTTGATAAATGCTATCTTATAATTCCTAAGGAAACATTTGAAGAGAAAGGTACAGATAAAAAAGCAAACTATTATTATGGCACTTTAGAAAAATTTTTATATAAGTTGAAAGAACATCATATAGAGCCATATGTCATCGATTACAGTGAACTAGGTATGTTTTGTACTGAACATGATATTAAAGAAATAGTTATGGCTGGCGATATCATGAGTTATCATCAAGAAAGATATGATATTCGCCACTTAAAACAAGCGTTTAAAAATCACGATATACCCGTAATAACTATTAACGTTAATCATTATTTTAAGCCAAGTAACACTATGAATCAGCAAGGACAACCATATAAAGTATTTACAAGTTTTTATAAAGCACACCGTTCAAAACTTAGACAGCATTCTCCGTATCAATATCAATTAAGTGATATCGCTAATAAATGTAGCCAATCACAACAAACGATAACTAATGATTATCATCATGATGGACAATCAGAAGATCAAGCGTTAAACAATTGGAAAGATTATTTAAATCATAGTATTCAAAACTATAAAAAGGATAGAGAGTATCTTCCGGAAATACCCACTAGTCAATTAAGTATTGTTCTAGCATATGGTCTAATAGATATTAAACAAATTATTACAGATTTATTAGAACGATATGAGGAAAATGAAAGTAATTACGAAAGTTTTATTAGAGAAGTAATGTTTCGTGAGTTTTATTATGTTCTTATGGCCCAATATCCTCATATTGCACATGAAGCATTTAATGAAAAATATCGTACTATACAATGGTCATATAACAAAGAAGAGTTTAATCGCTGGTGTGAAGGTCAAACTGGTTTTCCTATTATTGATGCTGCCATGAATGAATTAAATGAGACAGGATTTATGCATAATCGCATGCGAATGGTAGTCTCTCAATTTTTAACTAAAGATTTGTTTATTGATTGGGCTTGGGGCGAAGATTATTTTAGAAAAAAATTAATCGATTATGATGCAGCTTCAAATATACATGGTTGGCAATGGTCAGCTTCAATTGGGACAGATGCTGTGCCGTATTTTAGGATGTTTAATCCTATTAGACAAAGTGAACGTTTTGATAAAGACGCTTTATATATCAAAAAATATATTCCTATATTCGATCATGTGCCCGCAAAATTATTACATCACCCATTTCAACATCAAACACAATTAGTAAAAAAAGGAATACAATTAGGTAAAGATTATCCTGAACCGATTGTAGATCATAAAGTTGCGCGCGAACATGTGATGACAATATTTAAAAATATATAAAAAAAGAGCTGGGAAAAGGAAACAGAGTTCAAATTGAGTTCATGCTTCCACCCCTAGCTTTTTTAAATACATAACTAAACGTCTTATAAAATTTTTCTACATGAATAGACTGTATTAAATAGAAATATATCAATGTGCCATTCTTATCCCTTTAATGAATAATAAAATGACAAATTGAAGTAGCATCATTAATGAAATAAATATTAAACTACTACCATTTAAGGCACTAATGACTTCTATGATAATAGTAAATGGACGGGTAATTAAATGAACAGTATGAAATCTCAAAAATCTACCCATAAATATTCCTAAACCATTTAAAAACATAAGTGCTATTAATAAACATCGATTTAACCATAGCTTTGAAGTGAAATGAGATAAATGAACAAATATGAGAGCCATGCAATAAATCGCAAAAAATACACTTAGCAGTAAGAAAGTAAAGTATAACCATTCTATTAAATTAAGTTGGACGTAAAAATCAAATGTAAACTGATTGAGATGAATAAGATCAGTAACCATGTAAAATGTATTGGGCACTAATAAAATAAAAATAAGAGCAAAAATAATAAATATAGGCCATTCAAACTTTTTTCTAGGTTTAAATAAATCTAATAAGAAACATAATTCAAGTGGAATGTAAGCTAAAAATAAATTTAAGCTTACAAAGTTAAATACACGCGTTTCAAATAATGATATTACAAAAAGAATAATAAAATAGATTCTTGCAATATAACGTGAAGTCATAATATGCACTACTTTCTAACGATTTAGTTGAATTATTATAGTAAAGGTTAAAGTCGAAGTAATCAAGAAAAAAGAAGGTAGAATAATTAAAGTTAGAGAAGCATTAATAATTGTAAAATAGATGTGTAATCTGTAAGAAAAGAATCTCAATGATGTTAAATAAAAGTGATAACATATTGTAATGAAGCGGTTGAATTGAGGTTTCTAATCTTGATTGAAAAAGAAATTTTACGATTTTAATCAGTTGAGTCTAGTCTACGAGTCAAATGTTCGATTGATATCACAATCAGTCATCGTAATGAAAATTTCACTTGTTGTTGAAACCACAGCTTTTGTTAAATGTCCACTTAACGTCTCAAAATATTGAGAACCAATGTACCATGTAAATGTGCAAATGGTTAATTATCAATACGAGAAATATTCCCTAATAAACTTGTTCATTCTAATGTTTCATTTATTTCTTTTTTTCATATTCATTTGTTTCCAAATTATAATAGTTTAACACGACCTCATCACAAGCTCCGATACCACTCACTGAATCAAATTTAATATGTTAATGTTGAGCAAAGTGAGTAACCTCTTTTATAATATCTTCTCCATGTTCTAAAACAAGAAGAGAGTGTTGTCCGTTTTTGGGCATCTTATTGTCTTCATTTTTATAATTAGGATAATTTAATTATATATAACATAAATTTAAAATACTTTGAATAAACTATTAAGTAAGATAGTATATTTTAAAATAAAAAATAATATATAATAGTATCTAAATGAAAGATGAAAAATTTAGAATTTTTAACTTTTCTCAGAATATGAATTAGATGAATTTCATTAAGCGTATTTAATTATAGATAAAAGAGAGGTGGTCTTCATGAAAAAACAATTATTTACATTATATTTTAATATATTTTTAATATTCGTTGGAATTGGCCTTGTTATTCCTGTTCTTCCAGTATATTTGAAAGATTTAGGGTTAAAAGGAAGCGATTTAGGAATTTTAGTAGCTATTTTCTCATTGTCTCAAATGATTATTTCTCCTTTTGGAGGAAGTTTAGCTGATAAATTGGGTAAAAAATTAATTATTTGTTTAGGATTAGTATTTTTTACAATCTCTGAATTCTTATTTGCTATGAGTCATTCTTTTATACTTCTAATAGTATCAAGAATACTTGGTGGTTTTAGTGCAGGGATGGTAATGCCTGGTGTAACAGGAATGATTGCAGATATTTCTATAGCTAAAGATAAAGCGAAAAATTTTGGTTATATGTCTGCAATTATTAACTCTGGTTTTATTTTAGGACCAGGAATTGGTGGTTTTTTAGCAGAAGTATCACATCGTCTTCCATTTTATTTTGCAGGTGCATTAGGTATTATTGCGTTTGTTATATCTGTAATATTGATTCGCCAACCGCAAAATACAGCGGAAAGTCATCATATTCACTTTGAAACTAAAGAACTTTCTAAAATCCAATGGGGTGTTTTTATTACTCCAATTATCTTAACATTTGTACTTGCTTTTGGTTTGTCTTCTTTTGAGACGTTATTTTCTCTGTATACTTCAGCGAAAGCAAACTACGCACCTGGCGATATTTCAATTGCTATTGTAGGTGGTGGTGTTGCAGGAGCAGTATTCCAAATTTTCTTTTTTGATAAATTTATGAGATATACCACTGAACTTACATTTATTACTTGGGCATTATTATATTCTGTCATTGTTATATTTAGTCTTATAATCGCTCATAGTTACTGGTCAATTATGTTAATTAGTTTTATTGTCTTTATTGGATTTGATTTAATTCGTCCAGCGCTAACTAATTATTATTCAAATATAGCAGGTAATCGACAAGGTTTTGCTGGAGGACTTAATTCTACATTTACAAGTATGGGTAATTTTGTAGGCCCGTTGGTAGCAGGCTCGTTATTTGATGTTAATATTGAATTTCCTTTATATATGTCTATTATTGTAATGTTATTTGGGGTAGTAATTATTTTCATAGAGAAAAAGTTACAGTTAAATCGTAGCAGATGTGATTAAATAAGTTTTATATAATAGAAATGTAACAATAAAAAGTCGTTAGGTAATATAACTGTTACAAAGATTACAATTATTTTAAATTGCCTTCTGCTGAATTATTTTATCTATATTTGTATGTTAAGATATAAAAAAATTCAAAGAGAAGTGTGGGTAAGGAGATGAATTTAAAAAATATATTGTTAAGTGTGGTAGCTATCATTTTATCAATTTGTTTGGCATTTCTATTATTTATCGCAACGAATCAAAATGCCTTAGCTAAGGTACATCGAACAATTTCTACTTTTTCAAAAGTCGGAAGTATTGTCGAAACTAAAAATATATTAAATATAAACAGCAATCACACCGCCGAAGCTTCTGAGAAAAATCAAACGCAACACAAAGCAGATATTCGTCAAAATCAAAACGTTAATTATAGGTTGACTGAGAAAGCTCAAGAAAAATATTTATACTCAACAGAGGAATGTAAAACGATAGTTGAAAATTATATGCAACAAAATTATAAACAGCCTGTAAAGTTAGAGGGTTTGAATGAAACTAATCAAGCCATCACTTTTGAAGCGTATCCAGAAAACAAAAAAGCTGAAGATATAACAATTAATAAAGTGGGTAAAGTTGAGATAATTTCTGCAAATTAAGTTAAATAAAAATGTAATGTAAAATCAGAGTAAGAAAGTGAAATCTAAAGGTTTCTATCTTACTCTATTTTTTATTTGTCACAAAGAGTAGTAAAATTAGATATATAAAGAAGATAAATGAGGTGTTACATTGAAACATAAGAAAACCAATGCAATGAGAATGCTTGATAGAGCTAAGATTAATTATTCAGTAAATACATTTGAAATAGGTGAAGAACATTTAGATGGAGAAACAATTGCGGAATTAGTGCATGCGAATGTGAAAGACGTTTATAAAACATTAGTGTTAGAAAATGCTAATCATGATCATTTTGTATGTGTTATACCAGTTAGTGAAACATTAGACTTAAAAGAAGCGGCACATGTCATAGGTGAAAAGAAACTTAATTTGATGCCGATGGATGATTTAAAAAAAGTTACTGGCTATATAAGAGGAGGGTGTTCTCCAATAGGAATGAAACATTCGTTTCCAACGATTATTGATGAGTCAGCTTTATCACGAGACAAAATCAATGTGAGTGGTGGTCAACGAGGCATGCAAATTATACTTGAACCTAATGATTTAATTGCAGTTACACAGGCACAAACAGCACGTATTACTCAACATTAAATGTATTAGCAGAGTGAGCAATGATATACATTGTGAACACTCTGTTAATTTTTCGGTTTTTTTGAACGTTTTTGAACGTTTTTGATAATTTTTGATTGAAATATGTAAGCGTGAACACTATAATAAAAGTTGTAAAGGAGTGTTAAAGATGATTTCTGAAAAACGACAAAGTTTAATTTTACAAGAACTTAAGAAAAAAGATTTTTTATCACTCCAAGAGTTAATTGAACGAACAGGTTGTAGTGCTTCAACTATAAGAAGAGATTTATCAAAGTTACAACAACTTGGACGTCTTCAACGTGTTCATGGTGGTGCAACACTTAATAGTCATAGAAACCAAGAACCTATTTTATCTGAAAAACTGTCTACAAATCTAAAAGAAAAAAGAGAAATTGGAAGAAAGGCAGCTCAGCTCATTGAAGATAATGATTATATTTTTATGGATGCAGGTTCATCTACAATTGAGATGATTCCATTTATAAAAGCACAAGATATCGTAGTGGTTACAAACGGATTGTCTCACGTTGAAAGATTACTTCATCGAGGTATTAAAACCTTGATGATTGGTGGAGAAGTAAAAGCTACCACTTTTGCTACTGTCGGAGCAAGTGCCCTTGAAGTTTTAAGACGTTATTGTTTTGATAAAGCTTTCATAGGTATGAATGGCTTAGATTTGAATCATGGATTAACCACACCAGATGAAAAAGAAGCATTAATTAAAGAAAGAGCAATACATCAAGCAACCACATCTTATGTTTTATTAGACCATTCAAAATTAGATGAAACATATTTTGCGCATGTCTCAACCAAAGCATGCCATGTTGAGTACATCGTATCTGAGCAATTACGTCATCATAATCGCTACAACGAATACAAAGAGAAATACCACTTTTTAGGAGGTTAATTATGATATATACAGTGACATTTAATCCATCTATTGATTACATCATGTTTACTGATGGATTTGAGCTAAAAGGGCTTAATAGAGCTAGAGAAACATACAAATTTGCTGGTGGAAAAGGTATTAATGTTTCTCGCGTCTTGAAAACCTTAGATGTTTCATCTACGGCATTAGGATTTGCTGGAGGTTTTCCTGGGGAATTTATTTCTAGCATTTTGGAACAAAGCGATATTAATACGGAGTTTATTAAAGTAAATGAAGATACTCGTATTAATGTTAAATTAAAATCCGGCGATGAAACTGAAATTAATGCACCTGGTCCGAATGTGACGTCTGAGCAGTTTGAAGCATTATTAAATCAGATTAGACATACTTCTAAGGAGGACACTGTCATTGTAGCAGGAAGTGTTCCAAAAAGTATTCCGAGTGATGCTTATGCTCAAATTGCAAAAATCACTCAAGAAACAGGTGCAAAATTAGTAGTGGATGCTGAAAGAGATTTAGTTAATACAGTGTTAGAATATCATCCTTTATTTATTAAACCGAATAAAGATGAATTAGAAGAAATGTTTGATGTCACAATTAAATCAGATCAAGATGTCGTTAAGTATGGTAGAGAAATAGTAAAAAATGGAGCTCAATCTGTCATTATTTCTTTAGGTGGAGATGGTGCCATATATGTTGACGAGACAAGAAGTATTAAAGCCCAAAATCCTAAAGGTGAAGTTGTAAATACAGTAGGATCTGGTGACAGTACAGTTGCAGGTATGGTAGCGGGTCTTGAGTTGGGACTATCACTTGAAGAAGCATTTTGCCAAGCAGTAGCTTCAGGTACGGCTACGGCATTTAATGATGACTTAGCATTAAGAGAAGATATAGAAAAAATCAAGTCACAAGTTACAATTTCTGTACTTGATGGGGAGTGATAGAGTTGAGAATAACAGAATTACTTACAAAAGAAACTATTGCTATGGATTTATCAGCTAGTGATAAAAATGGCGTCATTGATGAATTAGTTAATCAATTAGATTCAGCTGGTAAATTAAGCGATATAGCTCAATTTAAGGAAGCGATTCATAATCGTGAGTCACAAAGTACAACGGGAATTGGTGAAGGAATAGCCATTCCACATGCTAAAGTAGCAGCAGTGACATCACCTGCGATTGCTTTTGGTAAATCAAAAGAAGGTGTGGACTATCAAAGTTTAGATGGTCAACCTGCGCATTTATTCTTTATGATTGCAGCACCAGAGGGTGGCGCACAAACACATTTAGATGCATTAGCTAAATTGTCAGGCATTTTAATGGACGATACAGTAAGAGAAAATCTATTACAGGCTAATTCGAAAGAAGAAATACTTCGTATTATTGATGATGCTGATGATGAAGCAACTAAAGAAGAAGAAAAAGAAGCTCAAAAACAAGAGGATGAAGCACAAGCAACAACTGGCGCATCAGCGAATGATAATGCTAACGAACCTTACGTTTTAGCTGTAACAGCGTGTCCCACAGGTATTGCACATACGTATATGGCCCGTGATGCTTTGAAAAAACAAGCAGAAAAAATGGGAGTGAAAATAAAAGTTGAAACAAATGGTTCAAGTGGTATTAAAAACCATTTAACTCAACAAGATATTGAACGTGCAACTGGGATTATTGTAGCTGCCGATGTTCATGTAGAAACAGATCGTTTCGATGGTAAAAATGTAGTTGAGGTTCCAGTAGCAGACGGGATTAAACGTCCTGAAGAGTTAATTAATACAGCACTTGATACAAGTAGAAAACCATTTAAAGCACATGGTGGACAAAAAAATACAGATAAAGATAGTAATGATGAAAAATTAAGTCCAGGTAAAGCATTTTATAAACACTTAATGAATGGTGTTTCTAATATGTTACCACTTGTTATTGCTGGTGGTATATTAATGGCGATTGTATTCTTATTTGGCGCCAACTCATTTGATCCAAAAAGTCCTGAACACAATGCGTTTGCAGAACAATTGTGGAATATTGGTAATAAGAGTGCCTTTGCATTAATTATTCCAATCTTAGCTGGTTTCATTTCTCGTAGTATTGCAGATAAACCAGGTTTTGCAGCTGGCTTAGTTGGCGGTATGTTAGCAATTTCTGGTGGCTCTGGGTTTATCGGTGGTATTATTGCTGGTTTCTTAGCGGGTTATTTAACACAAGGTATCAAATATATTACTCGTAATTTACCTCAAGCAGTTGAAGGTTTAAAACCAACATTAATTTATCCACTATTAAGTGTGACAATTACTGGATTATTAATGATTTATGTATTTAATCCACCTGCAGCATGGTTAAACAATCTATTATTAAATGGTTTAAATAGTTTATCTGGTTCTAACATTATGCTATTAGGACTAGTTATTGGAGCTATGATGGCAATTGATATGGGAGGTCCATTCAATAAAGCAGCTTATGTATTTGCGACAGCAGCTTTAACTGAAGGTAATGCTGCACCAATAACAGCAGCAATGGTTGGTGGTATGATTCCACCATTAGCAATTGCCACAGCAATGTTTATCTTTAAACGTAAATTTACAAAAGAGCAACGTGGCTCAATCGTACCTAACTATGTTATGGGTCTATCATTCATCACAGAAGGTGCTATACCTTTTGCAGCTGCTGACCCATTACGTGTGATTCCATCAATGATGGTCGGTTCAGGTGTTGCTGGAGCGATTGCATTAGGACTTGGTTCAAGAATTAATGCACCTCATGGTGGTATCATCGTTATAGCAGCCACAGACTTTAGTCATATTATCCAAACTATCATTGCTTTAATTATAGGTACACTTGTTTCAGCAGTACTTTATGGTTTACTGAAACCAAAATTAACAGAACAAGAAATTAAAGCTTCAGAATCTATGGATGAATAATAAACATTAATTTAATGAGCCTGAGACATAATGAGTTGTCTCAGGCATTTTTTTATATATTGATATTTGGTCATTGAATTGAAAACGTGTTGTATCAAGATTATTTCAAGGAGTACTAGCATCGAAATCTTTGTAAAAAAGCAATGTTCAAAGAAATTTGGGGTGGAGTGCCAACAAAAAGGGTTTCCTGGGAAACCCAACGTTCAACGAAAGCTGGGGTTACATTATCGAAGGGATTAACGAATTCTGTCCAATCTTTTATTATATAGTTAGTATATAATTAAAAAGACATAGATATATATGTACTTGACTATTACTACAGATTGGGTTTAAATGGGAATTTGAGTTTAAGAAACAAATAACCATCCTGGAGTATTATTGTACTTTTATAGCATTTAATTAAAAATTCCTCACATATCATTTCTCTGATTTTCTTAAAAATTTATTACAAGGACTATTGAAGTATATATGAAATAGTAGTAAGAAAATCATTATATAATGCTTTTTAAATGATTTTAAATGTTAAAAGCTTTCTTATTCTTATTTAACCATTTAGTATAGAAATATGGTAATATTAAAGTAATACATTTTTTTGGGGGGTGTCTTAATGGGAAGGTCTTAACATGCGTTTATAACGGTGATAAGTATGACGTATTAAATTCGTGTTACTCATTAGAGACACATAATATTTGGAGGTGAATCCCTAGAAATAGGGAACTAATTGGAAACAGTGACCATAATTAATTTAGTAATATTTTTTCTATTAATCGCTTTAACAACCGTATTCGTTGGATCTGAATTTGCATTAGTAAAAGTACGTTCAACAAGAATTGAACAACTTGCTGATGAAGGTAATGGAAGTGCAAAAATTGTTAAAAAGATGATTGCTAATCTTGATTATTATTTATCAGCATGTCAACTTGGTATTACAGTTACATCTTTAGGTTTAGGTTGGTTAGGTGAACCGACATTCGAAAAACTATTACATCCACTTTTTAATCTATTACATTTGCCAAGTGCAGTGACTACAACCATTTCATTTGTGATTTCGTTTATTGTTGTAACTTATTTACATGTAGTGTTAGGTGAGTTAGCACCCAAATCAATAGCAATACAACATACTGAAAAATTAGCATTAACTTATGCTAGACCATTATATTATTTTGGTAATGTCATGAAGCCATTAATATGGTTAATGAATGGTTCGGCACGAGTAATTATTAGAATGCTTGGTGTTGACCCTGATGCGCAAGCAGATGCAATGTCTGAGGAAGAAATTAAAATCATTATTAATAATAGTTATAATGGTGGAGAAATTAATCAAACAGAACTGAATTACATGCAAAATATCTTTTCATTTGACGAAAGACATGCGAAAGATATCATGGTTCCACGTACACAAATGGTAACGTTAAACGAACCATTTAATGTTGACGAATTACTTGACACGATTAAAGAACATCAATTTACACGTTATCCAATTACTGAAGATGGGGATAAAGACCATATAAAAGGTTTTATTAATGTAAAAGAATTTTTAACAGAATATGCTTCAGGTAGAACAATTAAAATCTCTAATTATATTCATGAATTACCTATGATTTCAGAAACAACTCGTATTAGCGATGCATTAGTTTCAATGCAACGTGAACATGTTCATATTAGTCTTATTATTGACGAATATGGTGGTACTGCCGGTATTCTAACAATGGAAGATATTCTTGAAGAAATTGTCGGTGAAATCAGAGATGAATTTGATGATGATGAAATAAATGATATTGTTAAATTAGAGGAAGATATATATCAAATTAACGGACGTGTCTTACTTGATGATTTACATGAAAAATTTGATATCACTTTTGAAGATTCTGAAGATATCGATACAATAGGTGGATGGTTACAAGCACACAATACTAATCTTCAAGTTGAAGACTATATAGATACAAAATACGATCGATGGATTGTTTCTGAAATGGATAATCACCAATTGGTATGGGTTGTACTTAAATACCAATTTAATGAAACAAGACCTGTGATTAGTGATGAAGAGGAAGAAGACAATCACGATCATAAACATGAATCGGATGAATAAAAATAAAGGCACTTGGGTATGTAAACCTAAGTGTCTTTATTTGTATGCGTAAAAGAAATTAAGTTATGCTAATTTTTAGTTGAAAAAATATATTGAATAGGATGTGGCATAAATGATAAATGATACACAAGTGTTAAATAATGGTTACCCAATGCCTAAAGTAGGACTAGGCGTTTATAAAATGGAAGATGATGAGATGGAAACCGCAGTACAAACAGCATTAGAAACGGGATATCGTGCATTTGATACTGCTTATTTTTACGGTAATGAACAAGCACTAGGTAAAGCTTTAAACAACAGTGATATTGTGAGAGAAGACGTATTTATTACTTCTAAATTATGGAATGATTATCAAGGATATGATAATACATTAGAATATTTTAATAAATCTTTAGAAAACTTAGGATTGGATTATTTAGATTTATATTTAATTCATTGGCCATGTGAAAAAGATGGCTTATATATTGAATCTTATAAAGCATTAGAAAAATTATATAATGAAGGTAAAATTAAAGCGATTGGTGTATGTAACTTTAACCCCCATCACTTAGAAACATTGATGAAAGAGACAACTATTGTACCTCAAATTAATCAAATAGAAGTTCATCCTTATTTTAATCAACAAGATGTACAAGATTATTGTGATAAACATGATATTACTGTCACAGCTTGGATGCCACTTATGAGAAATCGAGGATTATTAGATGATTCAGTAATTACAAAATTAGCAGAACAATATGACAAAACACCAGCACAAATTGTATTACGTTGGCATCTAGCCCATGACAGAATTATTATTCCTAAATCAAAAACCCCATCTCGTATTCGTGAAAATTATGATATTTTTGACTTTAATTTAGAACTTACTGAGATTGCGGAAATTGATAGTTTAAATAGAAATGCACGTCAAGGTAAAGATCCAGATGATGTAGCAATAGGTGATTTAAAATAATATAGTTTAATTATTACAAAAGCTAGAGTTAATATTAATTATTTGTTAATTACATGGTTATTAGTAGAATATTTATTGATTTTATTGATACAATATTAGAAAGAATGTAGAAAAGGATGTAATTAGATGAAAATCAGAGTCATTATACCTTGCTTCAATGAAGGTAAAGTCGTAAAAAAAACTTACGATAGATTGACTGAAATTTTGACGGAGAATAGTAAAACTCGTCGTTATTATTATGACTTGTTATTTATTGATGATGGTAGTAAAGATAATACGATTGAGCATATACAAAATTTAGCGGAATACGATGAACATGTTAAATATATTTCTTTTAGTCGAAATTTTGGTAAAGAAGCAGCAATGATTGCTGGTTTTCAACACAGTGTGAATGTTGATGCAGTCGTAATGATTGATGGAGATTTACAACATCCTCCGGAATTTATACCTAAAATGATTGAAATATATCAACAAGGTTTTGATCAAGTTGTCGCTAAACGAGATCGTAGTGGTGAAAATATTGCACGTAAAACAATGTCAAAGTTGTACTATAAGCTCATTAATAGCTTTGTCGAAGATATTAAATTTAGTGATGGTGTAGGCGATTTTCGATTATTAAGTCAACGTGCAGTTAAATCGATTGTTTCATTAAATGAATATAATCGATTTTCTAAAGGATTATTTGAATGGATAGGGTATAATACAAAGATCTTTACTTATAAAAATGTAGAACGAGAAGCTGGAGAATCTAAATGGACATTTACCAAGTTATTAAATTATGGGATTGATGGATTAATATCATTTAATAATAAACCACTGAGAGCAATGATATATCTTGGAATGTTTATCTTTGGATTAAGCATCATTTATATTATTTATTTGTTAATAGGTATTTTAATGAATGGAATTAATCATCCAGGTTACTTTACAACAATAGCAGCTGTATTGTTATTAGGTGGCATTCAGTTAATGTCTATTGGTGTCGTTGGCGAATATATTGGGCGAATTTATTACGAAGTAAAACAAAGACCAAAATATATTGTGGAAGCTTCCAATTTAAAAACACCTATTGAAAAAGTAGTTGCAGAAAAAGAAAAAATTTATCAATAAAAAAATAAACATGTAAAAGCTCTTACATCATAGCTTCTTACATGTTTATTTTTTTAAGTCATTTTCAAAATTATTATGTTTTAGTTGCCATAATAAATATATATCAAATAAAGCATAAATAATTATGAAGATATACCAAAATGATGTTAATAAAGTCAAAAGTATAATTGAAATAATAATAATTGTATGACCAATCATAATAGGGTGTTGTAGCTTACTCAAAAATTTAAGATGATTCATTTCATTTTTTGAAAAAGTACTTATGAAATCAATGCTTAAGCCTATGATAAATATAGCTGGAGCTAAATAAGGAATAGACATATAGACTGATTGGTCGCTAGATTCAAAAGTGATAAATAATGAGCAACTAATCATAATTGCAAAAATGAATGCAAGAGATTTATACTCTGAAATCATTAAGTATATATGTTTACGATTTAAATAATATTGTAAGATTGTCCAACTTAAGAAAAATATAATTGAAGCAAATGTTATAAAATTGAACTTTTCAATCACAACACTATTAATAATAGCATTGATAACAATGGATAATAGAACGGAGTTAAACGTTAGTTGTTTGAAATGATGCCGATATAAATCAAAGCCCAGAACACATATGGTAATGGCTATATTAATAAATACATATATAATCATGTTGTACTCCTATCACGTGTGTGTAGTTCATTAAAATATTATAGCAATTAAAATAAACTTAATCATTTCAAAACACTTAATAAATATTATTCTATTATAATTTACTAATTATACACCTTTCTTATTACTCCATAACAATGTATGTAACTGAGGTAAAACATACACATGATTCATATCACTGCTATTCATTACTGTGTCTACAAGAGTTTCATAGCGACCAAGTAATTTTTCGGTATGATATTCAACATCATCATCTAAATAGGGATTTCCTACTTGCAAATAAAATGGAATATTACGATAACGATGATGAATCATTTTAGCAAATTGATAATCTTCTTTATCAAAAACAACTACTTTCAAGTTCAATGTTGATGGTATACATTGTTCTATGACACTATCTAATATTTCTAAATTAGGCACCATATTAGAGCTTGGCGGTTTAGGACTAATTGTTAAATCGTTAATTTGTCGCATCCAAGGTTGAAATTTACTGCCTTGGGTTTCTAATGCCGTAAAAATATTTTTTTCTTCAAATAAATCTACTAAATCTTGAATCCCTTTGATTAATGCAGGGTTACCTCCAGAAATAGTGACATGATCAAATTGATTACCGCCAATTTCTTTTAAACGATCATAAATGTCTTGAGCAGTTAATAACTCTATATCATCTTTAGCGCTACCATCCCACGTAAAGGCGGAATCGCACCAACTACAACGATAATCGCATCCTGCTGTGCGGACAAACATTGTTTTTCGTCCTATAACTCGTCCTTCTCCTTGAATAGTAGGTCCGAAAATTTCTAAAACTGGTATTTTTGAAGGCATTATTTAATCTCCTTTGGACGATAGACAACATAACTTGATGGTGTTTCACGTAAATAAACTTGTACACATTTAGGTTTATTGTCATACTCGTTAAGATGAGCTTGTACGATTTCAAAAATTGTCTGTGCCACAATTTCAGTAGAAGGACTTTTATCTTTAAATTGAGGTAACTCATTTAATAAATAGTGATCAAATTGGTCATGGACTAATCGTTTTAATTCACTAAAATTAATTAAAAATCCATTATGGTCGAGTGCATCTCCAACAATAGTTAAGTTAACAAAATAAGTATGTCCATGTGTTCTCATGCATTTTCCAGCATCTTCACTAGGAATAAAATGTGCTGCTGAAAAATTGAAATCTTTATTTAATTCAAATGTATAAGGGTGATTCACTGTAGGATAAACTTGTTGTATCATAATGACGCATCTCCTTTTTGTTCTAAATATTGATGAAGTCCACGTTGTCTTAATTTACAAGCTGGACATTTTCCGCATCCATCTCCAATAATACCGTTGTAGCATGTAAGCGTATTGTGACGCACATAATTGAGAACACCTAATTCATCACTGAGTTCCCAAGTTTGCGCTTTATCTAACCACATTAAGGGTGTATGAATAACAAAATCTCTATCCATAGATAAACTAAGTGTGACATTCATAGATTTAATAAAACTATCTCGGCAATCTGGGTAACCAGAGAAGTCTGTTTCACATACACCAGTAATGATGTGTTTCGCATTCACTTGATAGGCAAGAGCCCCAGCAAATGATAAAAATAATAAATTACGAGCAGGTACAAAAGTATTTGGTATACCATCTTCCCCTGTCTCAATTGTCATGTCATGTTTTGTTAATGCATTTGGAGTAAGTTGGGATAGTAAAGACATGTCTAAAATATGATGTTTCAACCCTTGATCTTTTGCTATTTTAGAAGCTACTTCGATTTCTGTATTATGTCTTTGCCCATAATTGAATGTGACAAGTTCAACTTCTTTAAAATGTCTTTTGGCATAGAAAAGACAGGTTGTACTATCTTGACCACCACTAAACACAACAATTGCTTTTTCAGAATTCAAAACACTGTTTGGCATAACGTTTCTCCTTTAAAAGTTAATATTTTTAATTTATGATGAAATAGAATGAAAACATTTGATATAAAATATAAAAAAAGCCTATCTCTATAAAAAGATAGACTTAAAATATGTAGAACATATGTACATTAAAAAGTATGTATAAATATTTCTACAAAGGTCTAGTTTTTTATAGAGGGTTTCAGCTAGGAACCTCTTTATATTCGAATTATACGATAGATAGCTTAATATATTCATATCTTAAAATCAAGTGCTAGTTTATAGAATATTAAAGTAAGCGCTTATATAAAAATTGTATTTTAAATATATTATTTTGAAGGTTGGAAATAATTATGATTATAGTCATAGATAATAATGATTCATTTACATATAACTTGATTGATTACATAAAAATAGAAACCTCTCATTGTGTAGAGGTATTAAAGGTAACAGAAGTGACTGTAGCATTACTTGAAGAATTAACAATTGAGGCTATTGTCATCTCTCCAGGTCCGGGAAAACCAAGTGACTATCCAATTTTAAAAAGCGTTTTAGATAGATATGCCTCATCGGTACCTATATTAGGTATCTGTTTAGGGTTTCAACTCATCTATGAATATTATGGAGGAGAAATTATTCATGGACCAAAGCCTGTTCATGGTCATACAACACCTATAATCCATACAGGCAAAGGACTTTTCAAACATTTACCTCAAAATTTTAATGTCATGCGTTATCATTCCTTAATTGCTAATAGGCAACAATTACCTTCTCAATTAAATACTACAGCTACAAATAATGAAGGTATTATGATGGCATTTGAACATGATACCCTACCTATTTTTGCAGTACAGTATCATCCTGAATCTATATTAAGTGAATATGGTCATCAGCAGATTCAATACTTTATAGAGAAAGTAGGAAAAATACATGAATATTACGTTTAATTACCGTTATTATACTAACGAAGATGACTACATCGATTATCAATTGCGATTTGATCAATATATTTCAAAATCAATTGCCTATTCTTTAGAAGAAGTAGGTGAAGTTATTCAATTTGCTGAAGAACAACAGACAAAGGGGCATTATGTAGCGTTATATTTAACTTATGAATCAGCGCCATTTTTTAATAATCAATTAGAAACGTATCACTTAATAGAAAAAGAAGTATATGCTGCTGCATACGCTTTTAATCAACCCTTAAACTCTGATAATAATAAGGACAATATACAATATCATTCAGTACATCACTTTCAATTCCAAGAAAGTGACGAACAAATGAGAAGAAAAATTATTAAAATACAAGAAGCTATTACAGAAGGAGATACTTATCAAGTTAACTATACTACTCGTTTATCCAGTAAAGTGCATTATCCTATTTCAATGTTATATACCTATTTGACTCACAACAATAACGGTGGCTATACAGCTTTATTAGATACTGAAGAAGTAAAAGTTGCGTCAATTTCTCCAGAGTTATTTTTTCAAAAAGGTACATTTAACGATAAAGCAAACGTGATTGTTAGTAAGCCGATGAAAGGAACAATGCCACGTGGGAAAACTAGTGTAGAAGATCAGTTGAATTATGAAAAATTAATGTATTCTCATAAAGATAGAGCAGAAAATGTAATGATTGTTGATTTATTACGTAATGATATGTCAAGGATTTCAAAAACTGGAACCATCGAGGTTTATAAATTGTTCTTTATTGAAACGTATCAAACCGTATATCAAATGACAAGTATGGTAACAGGGCAACTAGAAGATGCTATATCTCTTCATTCGATTTTAACAGCAATGTTTCCATGTGGATCGATCACTGGTGCGCCTAAACAAAGTACAATGACTTATATCAAACACTTAGAAACCAGTCCAAGATATATTTATTGCGGCACAATAGGTTTATTGTTACCAGATGATAAAATGATTTTTAACATTCCAATTAGAACAGTAGAATATCGAAATAATATGGCTCTTTACGGTGTAGGTGCGGGAATTACCATTGATTCTGTTCCATTAAATGAAATTCAAGAATTTCGAGACAAAACCAAAATATTGGAGGAGTTATGATTGAAATTATTTGAAACAATGCAACTTAATCATGGTCATATACCAAGGTTAAACTATCATACGCGTCGACTATGTCATTCTTGTTCACAATTAGGTTTTCAGTTTTCAGAGAATGCTTGGTATAGTTATATTGAAAATTTAAAACAAAATTATAATGACCGCTTATATCGTTTGAAAGTAGAAATTGATAAAGATGGACAATTCACTCACGTTATTCAGCCATTATCTTCTAAAGACATTTTTACTGCACGTTTTAAAAAATCTAACAGTGATTATCCACAAAAATTCATTATAAATAAAACAACAGAAAGAGCATATTTAACGCATAATCATGAAACAGATTTGATACTACTGTATGATGATAGTGGCAAAATTTTAGAATTTGATATTGGAAATATTATGATTAAAGAAAATGGAAACTATTATACGCCACGATATAATAAAGATTTTTTACGAGGATGTATGAGAGAAAGTTTATTAGAAAATCATAAACTTAAGGTGAAAGATTATACTAAAGATGAATTAATGATCAAACTGGAAAATGAAGAAGTAGAAGTTTATTTACTGAATAGTCTACGTGAAGTTGCTCAGGTATCTATTTATATATAAAATACAATTGATAGATATTGTGAAATTTAATTTAGTTAATAATGGAGAAGGTTATGACATTATTATGGTTAATACTTATCGTATTACTCAATAGTTTAAGTAAATATATAATCAATCGATATTTGAAGCATAATCTAATTATGCTACCGCGTATTGTAGGAACAATGACTGTGTTGTTTCAATTTGTACTAGTATATCTTTTAATTCAATCCATCATGCCATATGCTACGCATTTATTAAATTTATTTTATCATCAATAAGATAGATTCAAATAATTTAGAATGTAATAAGAGGTGCAATAATGAAAATTTATAGTCAAGGAGACCAAGCGATTATTATAGATATTGAACAAGAAGTCGCTGAAGATGTAACTAAAAATTTAATTGCTGTACGTACACATTTATTAAATAAAGACTTACCTTTCATCACTGATATTGTACCTACAGAGTCTAGTATGATGATTTGTTATGATGCTCGAGATATGATTAAGCATTATAATATTTCATCGCCATTTCAATATATGAAGGCACTTGTAAATTCAATTCAAATTGAATTAGAACATATCGAAAATAAACAAACAGCGTGTCATTTTCATAATATTCCTGTGGTTTATGGTGATCAATTTGGACCTGATTTAGAGGCTCTATTAAAATACTATCGTCTATCTAAAGAGGAATTTATTCAACTTCATTCAAAATCACATTACTTTGTCTCTATGATGGGATACTCCCCAGGCTTTCCTTATTTAACAGGAATGAATGAAAAATTATATGTTAATCATACAAGTCAGAAGAAAAAAAGAGTGCCTGCAGGTTCTGTCATTATTGAAGGGAAAAAATGTGGCATTGTAACGACAGATACTTATAACGATTGGTTAGTCATTGGCTATACCCCAATTAAATTATTTTCACCAGAGCGCGATCACTTTAATTTATTAAAATTAGGAGATAATGTCTTATTTCATCCTAAAAACCCAAATGATACTGAATTAGGAGATTTTAAATAATGTCAATCATAATAGAAAAACCTGGACTTTTTAGCACGTTCCAAGACTTTGGACGCCAAGGGTATGAATATGAGGGAGTCATCCCTGGCGGTGCATTAGATACATTAGGACATGAAATTGCGAATCGTCTTGTAGCAAATGATAAAAACGAAGCAACTTTAGAAATGACACATATTATGGCGAAAATTAGATTCACAGAGCCTACTTTAATTGCCTTAACAGGTCATCACTTTGAAGCGTGTACAGAAAATATGAAAATTAAACCTTATAAATTGTATTTAGTAGAAAAAGGAGAAGTATTGTCTTTCAAAGAAACGAGTACAACATCCCGTGTTTATTTAGCTATTGGAGGAGGATTTAAATTAGATTCTTGGTTAAATTCAACTTCAACAGATTTAAATATTGGTGTTGGAGGATTTCAGGGGAGAACAATTCAAGAAGGCGATGAAATTGAAATGAAACGTGATTATACATCACGACATCGTAAACTTTTTGAAAATTTAGCACATCAGCGAACAACAAGTTGGGGAATTGATGGTTATGCTTTATCGTTTAATTACGTTTCTGATGTATTTCATGTCATTGCTAATAAAGGAACAAATGATTTTGATACTGATACACAACAAACATTTGTACATGGAGAGTACAAAGTAACGAATAAGTCTAATCGTGTAGGGATGTTACTAGAGGGTCCTAGTATCAAAGCCTATTATGAAGATATGCCTGAGTATCAACCAGTAAAAAAGGGCACTATTCAAGTAAAACGTGATGGTACACCTATTATTTTATTAAATGATCATTATACTATTGGAAGTTATCCACAAATAGGTACTATAGCAAGCTATCATTTGACTAAACTAGCTCAAAAACCACAAGGATCTCGTTTGAAATTTCAATTTATAGATATTGAAACGGCTGAAAAAAATACTGTGAAGTTTAGTAATTGGACGAATCAATTATTTCATGGTATCGAATTTCGAATGCAATTAGAAATGTTAAAATAAAAATATCATCAAAATATTGAACATTAATATTTTAATGATATTTTTTAATGTAAAGGTATAGGACTATAGTCTGATTAAATTGAATAGATTAGGCGTTATAATATATCAATCAGTTTAACAGTTTAGAAATGATTAGGTATATAAATGGGAAGGCTGAACTTGAGCTTTTTCTTGATAAATAAGTAAAAATACTTTATATTTATATATTGAACTATGAAGTATTATTACAAAAATATTACAAAATTCGTATTTTTTTAATAAATAGTTAACAATTAAATGTAGTGATAAAAAATGTTCTTTTATTAAATGATAATTAAAAATTTTATTGTTTTTAAAATATATTAAATTTTAAAAATAGCATTTGTAAATGGCCGTATTTGAATAACTATAAACGGAGGAAACATTCATGAGTTTACACAAAAGAAAAATAAGTCTTTTTGCGTTTTTCTTAATGACTGTATTTACAGTAACCTTGAAAACGTATTTCTCATACTATGTAGATTTTTCTTTAGGTGTTAAAGGATTAGTTCAAAATTTAATACTATTGATGAATCCATATAGTTTAATCGCGCTTATTTTAAGTATCTTTTTGTTCTTTAAAGGTAAGAAAGCATATTGGTTTATTTTTATTGGAGGATTCTTATTAACATTTTTACTCTATGCTAATGTTGTTTATTTTAGGTTCTTCTCAGACTTTTTAACGTTTAGTACATTAAATCAAGCGAGTAACGTTGAATCGATGGGGGGCGCAGTAAGTGCCTCTTTTAAATGGTATGACTTTGTGTATTTCTTAGATACGATTGTATATCTGTTTATTTTAATTTTTAAACGAAGTTGGTTAGACAAACGTGTATTTAGTAAAAAGTTTGTACCAGTAGTGATGGCAGCATCAATTGCATTGTTCTTTTTAAACTTAGCTTTTGCTGAAACTGATCGACCTGAATTATTAACTCGTACATTTGATCACAAATATTTAGTTAAATATTTAGGACCATATAATTTTACTGTATATGATGGTGTTAAAACGATTCAAAACAATCAACAAAAAGCATTGGCTTCTGAAGATGATTTAACTCGTGTTTTAAATTATACGAAACAAAAAAATACGGAACCAAACCCTGAATATTATGGTATTGCTAAGAAGAAAAATATCATAAAAATACATTTGGAAAGTTTTCAAACATTTTTAATTAATAAAAAAGTAAATGGTAAGGAAGTTACACCTTTCTTAAATAAATTATCGACTGGTAACGATGACTTTAGATATTATCCAAACTTCTTCCATCAAACAGGACAAGGTAAAACTTCTGATTCAGAATTTACAATGGATAATAGTTTATATGGTTTACCTCAAGGATCTGCGTATTCATTAAAAGGAGATAACACATATCAATCTTTACCAGCAATTTTAGATCAAAAAGAAGGTTACACTTCTGATGTTATGCACGGGGATTACAAAACATTTTGGAACCGTGATCAAATTTATAAACATTTTGGTATAGATAAATTTTACGATGCAACATATTACGATATGTCGGATGAAAATGTCGTGAACTTAGGGTTAAAAGATAAACCTTTCTTTAAAGCATCAGCAGAATATCAATCTAAAATGAAACAACCTTTTTATTCCCATTTAATTACATTAACTAACCATTATCCATTTACTTTAAATTCAGAAGATGCAAGTATTGATAAGCCGAATACAGGCGATTCTACTGTAGATGGATATATTCAAACGGCGCATTACTTAGATCAAGCTTTAGAACAGTATATTAATGATTTGAAAACTAAAGGATTATATGATGATTCAGTTATTATGATTTACGGTGACCATTATGGTATTTCTGAAAACCATAACAATGCAATGGAAAAATTACTGGGTGAGCAAATTACACCAGCTAAATTCACAGATTTAAATCGTACTGGCTTCTGGTTAAAAATTCCTGGTAAAAATGGGACTGTAGATGAAACATATGCTGGACAAGTGGATGTTATGCCTACTATTTTACATTTAGTTGGTATTGACTCGAAGAATTATTTAATGTTGGGTACAGATATGTTATCTAAAGATCATAATGATGTGATTCCATTCCGTAATGGTGATTTCATCACAAAAGATTATAAATTTGTGAATGGTAAAGTATATTCAAATAAAAATAATGAATTAATAACAACGCCACCTAAAGATTTAGAAAAAAATAAGAAACAGGTGGAAAAAGATTTAGAAATGAGTGACGACGTATTAAATGGTGACCTATTCAGATTCTACAATAATCCAGATTTCAAAAAAATTAATCCGTCAAAATATGACTACAAAATAGGTCCTTATGGAAATCAAAAATAATTCAATATTAGAGAGTGTGTAAAATAAACATTCTATATTAAATGCCCGTAGATAAGTTTTATCTACGGGTTTTTTATAGTTGCATTAAAAATAAACAAAAAAGAAAGGGAGTGTGACAGAATTCATTTTGAATTCGTCGTTTTATTGTGGCAACGTATTCTTAACTTGCGTTAGACGTAGACTTTCTTATTGAAAATTTTTATGTTGGAGTTCCGAGACTAGAATTGACTGCCAATATATAAAAAACGCCTAAAACAATTTATTATGTCTCAGGCTTATTCTTTAATTTAATTATCCTAATGATACGTCTAATATCATCATTATTACAAAACCAAGCATTAAGCTTAATGTAGCTAAATCTGTATTATTACCCGATTGAGAATCAGGAATAAGCTCTTCTACAACTACAAAAATCATTGCTCCTGCTGCAAAAGCTAATGCATAAGGTAGTACTGGAGTGATAAAAATAATTGCAATGGCACCTATAGTTGCAAAAATAGGTTCTACTATTGCTGATGCTTGACCATAATTAAATGCTTTAAAACGTGTTGCACCAGCGGCTCTAATCGGCATGGACAAAGCAGCTCCTTCTGGAATATTCTGAATACCAATACCAATTGCTAAACCAAGGGCTCCAAAAAAGGTAGCTTGTCCATTTCCAGTTGCAATTCCACCAAATGCTACACCAATTGATAAACCTTCAGGAATATTGTGTAAAGTGATAGCTAATACTAGTAAAGCATTTTTACTTAAAGAAGTTTTAACGCCTTCTCGATATTGACTTTTATCACCGATTTTTTGGTGTATATGTGGAATGACTGCATCAAGTCCTCTAATAAACACACCACCTAGAATAAAACCAATCGCAGCAGGTAACCAAGCAGGTAAATGACCATTTGTACCATAATCAATGGAAGGTTGTAATAAAGACCAAAAACTTGCAGCAATCATAATTCCAGCGGCAAAACCTTGCATAGAAGTTAGAATTTTTTTGTTTACAGTCTTAAAAATAAAGACTGATGCAGCACCTAAAGCGGTTAATAACCAAGTAATAATACCGGCAATAAGTGCTTGAAGATAAGGTGGTAAATTTTCGAAAAAGTCTATCATATCTATTTTCTCCTTATATCATTTAGCATTAAAAAGGTGTATAATATATAGAACTGAATTAAGCTTATCAGAAATATATTGAAATTTCGATATTAAAAAGGAAGTAAAAATATGGAAGCGTATAAAATAGAACAACTAAATAAATCATATGCTGATAAAGTTATTTTTGATGACTTAAATCTCTCTATTTCTGAACATGAAAAAATTGGACTTGTAGGTATAAATGGTACTGGTAAAAGTACTTTATTAAAAGTCATTGGTAGTTTAGATGAAGATTTTTCAGCCGATATAACTCATCCTAATCAGTATCGCATTCGTTATTCTTCACAGAAGCAACATTTAAATGGTGATATGACAGTATTTCAAGCTGTTCTAAGTTCCGATACAGATACTTTACGTATTATTAAAACATATGAAGAAGCTGTGACTATATATACAGAACATCAAAACGATGCGAATTTTAAAAAAATGATGGAAGCTCAAGAACTTATGGATCAACACCATGCATGGGATTACAATGCTGAAATTAAAACTATTTTATCAAAATTAGGTATTAATAATACGACTAAAAAAGTTAAAGAATTATCAGGGGGACAACAAAAACGTGTTGTCTTAGCTAAGACGCTTATTGAACAACCTGATTTGTTATTGTTAGATGAGCCTACAAACCATTTAGACTTTGAATCAATTAATTGGTTAATTAACTATGTTAAGCAATATCCACATACAGTTTTATTTGTGACACATGATCGCTATTTTTTAAATGAGATTGCTACACGTATTGTGGAATTAGATAGAGGAAAACTTAAATCTTATCCAGGAAACTATGAAGATTACATTGCAATGAGAGCTGAAAATGAAGTGATTGAACAAAAACAACAAGAAAAGCAAAAAGCACTTTATAAACAAGAACTTGCGTGGATGCGTACAGGCGCAAAAGCAAGAACGACAAAACAACAAGCTCGAATTAATCGATTTAATGATTTAGAGACAGAAGTTCAATCTCATCATCAAAAAGATAAAGGTCAACTCAATCTTGCTTATTCTAGATTAGGCAAACAAGTATTTGAGTTAGATCATTTAACGAAAAAGATTCAAAATAAAATATTATTCAAAGATGTAACTGAAATTATTCAAAGTGGTCAAAGAATTGGTATTGTTGGCCCAAATGGTGCAGGGAAAACGACAATGTTAAATATTTTAAATCAAGATGATACTGATTATTCTGGAGAATTAAAAGTTGGCCAAACTGTAAAAATAGCTTATTTTAAACAAACAGAAGAAACTTTGGATAGAGACATACGTATGATTGACTATTTGAGAGAAGAAAGTGAAGTGGCAAAAGAAAAAGATGGTACTTCAGTTTCAGTTACTCAATTGTTAGAGCGATTTCTATTTCCGAGTGCTACTCATGGTAAAAAGATTTATAAATTATCAGGTGGAGAGCAAAAACGATTATATTTGTTAAGATTGCTTGTTCATCAACCTAATGTTCTGTTACTTGATGAGCCAACCAATGATCTTGATACTGAAACATTAACAATTTTAGAAGACTACATTAGTACATTCGGAGGGGCAGTAGTTACAGTAAGTCATGATCGTTATTTTTTAAATAAAGTAGCACAAGAATATTGGTATATTCACGATGGCCAATTAGAACGTATTATTGGAACATTCGAAGATTATGAGGCCTATAAAAAAGAAAAAGATCGACAGGATATACTTGAAAAACAAGCTCAACAACCTAAAACTAAATCAAACGTTCGTAAAAAGACGGGACTGTCTTATAAAGAAAAACGTGAATATGAAGCCCTAATGGAACGTATTGAAACGACAGAACATAGACTAGAGCAGATTGATACTGAAATGGTAGAAGCGAGCGCTGACTACGCTAAAATAAAAGAATTAAATGAAGAAAAAGAACATCTAGAGCAATCATATGATGTAGACATCACGAGATGGAGTGAATTAGAAGAAATAAAAGAGCAATAAGGGGAATGTAAGTATGGAAGCAACTTTGTCACATTATTTTGGTTATGATACGTTTAGACCAGGTCAAAAAGAGATAATTTCTAAAATATTAAATCATCATAATGTATTAGGTGTCTTGCCTACAGGTGGTGGTAAATCAATATGTTATCAAGTGCCTGGTTTAATGTTAGGTGGTACAACGATAGTAATAAGTCCATTGATTTCTTTAATGAAAGACCAAGTGGATCAGTTAAAAGCAATGGGTATCGAAGCAGCCTATCTAAATAGTAGTTTAAATAAAAAACAACAATCTGAGATTGAAAATAAGTTAATCACTGAAGGCATTCAATTTTTATATGTGGCACCTGAACGTTTTGAAAGTAACTATTTTTTAAAGTTGCTTAGTCAAATTGATATTAACTTAATTGCATTTGATGAGGCTCACTGTATTTCAAAATGGGGACATGATTTTAGACCTAGTTATCAAAGCGTCATAAACAAAGTGTTTACACTACCTCAAGATTTTACGATTGTAGCTCTTACAGCTACAGCTACGGCCGAAGTTCAACAGGATATTATGGAAAAATTAAATATCCGAAAAGAAGATGAAATTAAAACAAGTACCAAAAGACGTAATCTCATTTTTAAAGTAAATCCGACATATCAAAGACAAAAATTTGTTATTGAATATGCTAAAGCTCATAAAGATCAAGCAGGTATTATTTATTGTTCTACGCGTAAACAAGTAGAAGAATTACAAGAATCTCTAGAATCTATAAATATTGCTTCTGTTATTTATCATGCAGGTTTAACAAATAAAGAAAGAGAAGAAGCTCAAAATGACTTTGTATACGATCGTATTAAAGTGGTTATCGCAACAAATGCATTTGGAATGGGTATTGATAAATCTAATGTTCGTTATGTTATTCATTACAACATGCCTGGAGATCTTGAATCATACTATCAAGAAGCGGGTCGTTCAGGACGAGATGGCTTAAAAAGTGAATGTATTTTATTATTTAGTGAAAGAGATAAAGGATTACATAAATATTTTATTACTGTTTCGCAAGCAGATGATGATTATAAAGATAAAATGGGCGAGAAACTAACTAAAATGATTCAGTATACTAAAACGAAAAAGTGCTTAGAAGCGACAATTGTACATTATTTTGAACCGAATGCGCGTCTAGAGGAATGCGGTCAATGTAGTAATTGCATTCAACAAAATAAAACTTATGACATGACCAATGAAGCAAAAATGATTATTAGTTGTATCGCACGCATGCGTCAACAAGAAAACTATCATGTTATTATTCAAGTGTTACGTGGAGAATTAAGTGATTATATTAAATACAATCATTATCATCAACTTACAACACATGGATTGATGAAAGACTATACTACTTCAGAGTTAAGTCATTTAATTGATGAGTTACGGTTTAAAGGCTTTTTAAATGAATATAATGAAATTCTAACGTGTGATGAAAGTGTGAAAGAATTATTGAATAATGATGTCACAGTGTATACGACGCCATTTAAACATAAAAGTAAGGAAAAAGTTTTCATTAATACAATAGAAGGCGTTGATCGTGCTTTATATAGTGAATTAGTAGAAGTTCGCCGTCAATTAAGTGAAAAGTTGAATATTGCGCCTGTGAGTATTTTTTCTGACTATACATTAGAAGAGTTTGCTAAACGTAAACCAGAATCTAAACAAGAAATGATTGCGATAGATGGTGTAGGAAGCTATAAGTTAAAACATTATTGTCCTAAATTTCTTGAAACAATCCAATCATATAAAACGAATATCTAACAAAAAATTAAATATGACTTAATAAAACAACTTAGAAGCTAGAAAAATGTTTTAAGTTGTTTTATTTTTTATTGTTAAAAAATAATTAGTATTTAAATCTATTAAGTATGAATTTATCAATAAACATGATTTAATAGAAAATAAGCAATATAAATTTTATAGTGATGTGAAGGAAATGAAGGTGACAAGATGATAGAGTTTAAAAATGTAACAAAACGTTATGGAACGAATGTTGCAGTTGATGATGTGAGTTTTAAAATTAATGAAGGAGAATTTTTTATTTTAATCGGACCTTCAGGTTGTGGAAAAACAACTACTTTAAAAATGATTAATCGATTAATACCGTTAAGTGAAGGATACATTTATTTTAAAGATAAGCCAGTGAGTGATTATCCAGTTTATGAGATGCGTTGGGATATTGGATATGTACTACAACAAATCGCATTATTTCCGCATATGACGATTAAAGAAAATATCGCACAAGTTCCTCAAATGAAAAAGTGGAAAGACAAAGATATTCATCGACGTGTAGATGAATTATTAGATATGGTTAGATTAGATCCAAATACATACCGAGATCGTAAACCAGATGAATTATCGGGAGGACAACGTCAACGTGTAGGCGTGGTAAGAGCATTAGCAGCTGATCCTCCAGTAATATTAATGGACGAACCTTTTAGTGCGTTAGACCCCATTAGTAGAGAAAAATTACAAGATGATTTATTAGAATTACAAACGAAAATTAAAAAGACAATTATTTTTGTAACACACGATATACAAGAAGCAATGAAATTAGGAGATCGTATTTGTTTATTAAATGATGGTCGTGTTGAACAAATTGACACACCTGAAGGATTCCAAGAGCATCCTAGAAATCAATTTGTTCGAGAGTTTATGGGCGATCACTTGCATAAAGATATCAATAATTCAAAAATCTCCGATCTAAATCTTACAAGAACACTTACTGAATATGACGAAAAACAAGGATACCCAATTATAAAAGATAGTATGAAACTTCAAGATATTTACGAGATACTTGCTAAACATGAAGCAGTCATTGTAGAAAATAATCATGCTTTAACACAGTCATTATTAAGAAGAGAAGATGTTTTTGACTATCTATCTAAAAATGATAAGGAGGGTTAAAACATGAACGAATTTTTAACAACGCTCAATGATCGTAGAGGAGAATTACTAAGAACAATTTTTGAGCACATACAAATTTCTTTTATTGCTTTATTTATCGCAATTTTAATTGCAGTACCACTTGGTATTGCTTTAACTAAAACAAAGCGTTTATCTGAAGTTGTAATGAATATCGCAGCGGTATTACAAACTATTCCATCCCTTGCTTTACTTGGATTAATGATTCCAATTTTTGGTATAGGAAAAGTTCCAGCAATTATTGCATTAGTAGTATATGCGCTATTACCTATTTTAAGAAATACATATACAGGTATTAAAGAAGTAGAGCCTTCTCTAACAGAAGCAGCCAAAGGTATCGGTATGAAACCAATGCGACGTTTAACTAAAGTCGAGTTACCTATTGCAATGCCAGTCATTATGGCAGGTATACGTACAGCTATGGTGCTTATTATTGGTACTGCTACATTAGCTGCATTAATTGGAGCAGGTGGATTAGGGGATTTGATCTTATTAGGCATTGATCGTAACAATACAGCACTTATATTGATTGGCGCTATTCCAGCTGCATTATTAGCTATTTTATTTGATTTTATATTGCGTTATATGGCGAAATTATCTTATAAAAAACTTCTTATTACACTAGGTATTATTCTATTAATTATCTTACTTGTTATTGTTGTTCCACTCTTTGGTAAAAAAAGTGCAACGATTACTATGGCAGGAAAATTAGGTTCTGAACCTTCAATTATTACGAATATGTATAAAATATTAATTGAAGAGGAAACACATGATACAGTTAACGTTAAAAGTGGTATGGGTAAAACCTCATTCTTATTTAATGCGTTAAAATCAGACGATATAGATGGGTACTTAGAATTTACAGGTACAGTACTAGGAGAACTTACTAAAGAGGATCTAAAATCTAAAAAAGAAGCTGATGTATATCACCAAGCTAAAGCAAGTTTAGAGAAAAAATATAATATGACGATGCTTAAACCAATGAAATATAATAATACCTATGCTTTAGCTGTTAAAAGAGATTTTGCTAAACAATATAATTTACAATCAATTGGTGATTTACGTAAAGTACAAGGTCAACTTAAACCAGGATTTACTATGGAATTTAAAGATAGAGATGATGGTTATAAAGCAGTAGCTAAAAAATATAACTTGAATCTTTCTAATATTAAACAAATGGAACCTAAACTACGTTATACGGCAATAGAGAAAGGCGACATTAATCTTATTGATGCGTATTCTACAGATGCTGAGTTAAAACAATATGATATGGTAGTACTTAAAGATGATAAACATGTTTTCCCACCTTATCAAGGTGCTCCAATGTTTAAAGAAAAGTTTCTAAAAGAACATCCGGAAATTAAAAAAGCTTTAAATCAATTATCAAATAAAATTACGGATGAACAAATGCAAGAAATGAATTATAAAGTGACAGTGAAAAATGAAGATCCATATAAAGTTGCTAAACAATATTTAGAAAAAGAAGGATTGGCACATTAAATTTGTAAAAAGCTCATAGATACATTTTATCTATGAGCTTTTTAACACATAAAGTATAAATCGATAATTTATGGTACTATTTTAATTAATAAGTGAAAAAGGAAAGTAACTTAATTTATATAGGAGTGATCATAAATGAAAAAACAACTACAACAATTATCGGCATATCAACCTGGGTTATCACCGCAAGCACTTAAAGAAAAATTTGGTATAGAAGGTGAGTTATATAAACTAGCATCGAATGAAAATTTATATGGACCATCACCTCGTGTAAAAGAAGCAATTGAAGCGCACTTAGATGAGTTATTCTACTATCCGGAAACAGGCTCTCCATCATTACGAAAAGCAATTAGTAAGCATTTAAATGTTGATGAATCTCGAATTTTATTTGGCGCAGGTTTAGATGAAGTAATACTTATGATTTCTAGAGCAGTTTTAACACCAGGAGATAAAATTGTGACAAGTGAAGCTACTTTTGGACAATATTATCATAATGCGATTGTTGAATCAGCTGAAGTTGTAAAAGTACCGTTAAAAAATGGCGGATTTGATTTGGAAGGCATTTTAAAAGAGGTTAATTCTGATACCTCATTAGTATGGTTATGTAATCCTAATAATCCTACAGGTACATATTTTAGTCATGATGAATTAGAGTCATTTTTGGAACGTGTTCCAAGTCATGTGCCAGTCTTAATTGATGAAGCGTATTTCGAATTCGTCACTGCTGAAGATTATCCTGATACATTAAAACTACAAGAACGCTTTGATAATGCATTTTTATTAAGAACATTTTCTAAAGCATATGGATTAGCAGGTTTACGTGTAGGATATGTTGTGGCAACAAATGAAGCTATTGAAAAATGGAATATCATTCGTCCACCATTTAATGTGACACGAATTTCAGAATATGCAGCGATTGCAGCATTAGAGGATCAAGATTATTTAAAAGAGATTACTAAAAAAAATGCAAAAGAACGTGAAAAGTTTTATGACATTGAACAAAGTAAACACTTTTTACCTAGTCAAACGAACTTTGTATTTGTAGTAACAGATAAGCCACAAGCATTGTATAATGAATTACTAAACGTTGGCTGTATCACTAGACCATTTCCTAATGGAGTACGTATTACAATTGGATTTGAAGAACAAAATAATAAAATGATTGAAGTATTAAAACAATTTAATTATTAAACTAATGAAAAACCTTTAATTACGATTCATGACGAATTAAAGGTTTTTTGCTATACTTTGAAAATGTGCAAAAGATAACTAAGGAAGTGATAGCATGGCACGTAAATCTATAGCAATAGATATGGATGAAGTATTAGCAGATACTTTAGGTGCAATTATTGAAGCAGTTAATATTGAAACTAAATTAGGAATTACAATGGAATCATTAAATGGTCACAAATTAAACCATGTGATTCCTGAACATGATGGGTTAGTAAGAGATATTTTAAGAGCGCCAGAGTTTTTTAGACATCTTAAAGTGATACCACATGCTCAAGAGGTAGTAGAAAAACTTAATGAGCATTATGATGTATATATCGCTACAGCGGCAATGGACGTACCCACTTCATTTCATGATAAATATGAATGGTTATTAGAATATTTTCCATTTTTAGATCCACAGCATTTTATTTTTTGTGGAAGAAAAAATATTGTTAAAACAGATTATTTAATAGATGATAATCCTCGTCAGCTTCAAATTTTCGAAGGAGAACCTATTATCTTTACGGCTGCACATAATATAAATGAAACACGTTTTAAACGAGTGAATGGCTGGAAAGATGTAGAAGCAATGTTTTTAAATAACAATTAAAGTAAAAAGGTATGTATGAAGCTTGAAGCAATCATACATACCTTTTGATTATGATATAGTTGTTATTTCTCATCATTCGAAAAAGTAAGGATATTGATTGCTTTAGGTAACACATCAATAGTGATAGGTGTTTCTAAATTAATTTCTCCATCAATATCTACTTTCATAGTTGGTTCAGTGCGTAATGTTATGTGAGAACCTGGAATATGATTAATTCCTTCGGTAATTTCATTCCAATTCATGCTATCTCTTTTTTTGAAAATATCGTTTAAAATACTAAAACTTTGTTGTTCAAATATAAAACTATTTAATTTTCCATCTTGTGGAGAAAGATCTGTAAGTGGAATGCGACTGCCACCAATATTAGGTCCATTTGCTATAACTAGCATAGACGTATTTCCTTTATATTCTTTGTCGTCTACTGTCATTGTATAATCAAAATGGTCGGGATTCATGAGTGTTTTTACAGTGGAACCAACATAGCTTAATTTTCCAAAGATATCTTTGCGTCCTTCTTGAACATTTTCAGCATTTTGCACCATAAGTCCTAGCCCGACAAAGTTAAGTACATAATTATCATTTACTTTCATAACATCATATGACTCAACATGTGAAGACAACAATTGTTCACTAGCTTTTTTGAAGTCAGGATTTAAGTTTAATGTTTTAGTAAAATCGTTAAATGTTCCACCTGGAATGATACCTATAGGAAGGTTTAGATCATATTTCATCACACCATTAATCAATTCGTTAACTGTACCGTCTCCTCCCAATATAAAAACGATATCGATATCATTACTATAAGTATGGTCTTTTATTTCTTTACAATATCTTTCAATGTTACCTTCATTTTCACTTAATTGTATTGAAAGATGCTTACATAACTGAGTTAGTGATTTAGCGACTTCTCCCAATCCATCATAGATATCTTTAAGTCCGCTATGTTCATGGTAAAATAACACCCCATGATTATACTGTTGCTCCATAGTTCAACCTACTTTCATTTAAAATTATATTATAAATAATTACCCTGAATTTTATAATTTTAAATATATAAGTAAAAAATACTTCTATATGTTATAACTAGAAGTATTTTTTACTATTTTGTATTTAATTAGTGAATACCTTTCATAGCTTTCGTAATCTTAGGTGAGAAAACTAAAATGATAAGAGTAATAACAATAGCAACTGTGCCTAAGAAAATAAAATAATTAGTTTGACCAAGTGGTTTAATTAATTTTACTAATGTACCGTTAATTGCTTGCGCTGAAGCATTTGTTAATAGCCATACACTCATCATTTGAGCATTAAATGCTTTAGGTGCAAGTTTAACAGCAGCACTATTACCTGTAGGTGATAAACAAAGTTCCCCAATAACACAGATTACATATGATAAAATAACCCAGTTAACTGAGAATTGTGTATGTCCATAACCTAAACCAACTAATCCAATTAGAATGTATGATAAACCTGCTAGTAATGTACCAATACTAAATTTAATAGCTAAAGAAGGTTGCTTTTTACCCATTTTTAACCAAATCATAGAAATAACTGGTGCAAATAATAAAATAAATAATGGATTGATAGATTGGAACAAAGCTTCTCCAAATCGAGTTGTCCAACCAAATAAGTTGAGTTGCATGTCAGAACGTTCCAAACCATAAATATTTAAAACGTTAGAACCTTGTTCTTGAATTGACCAGAATAACATACCTAAAATAAATAAAGGTATAAATGCTTTTACTCGAGAACGTTCTCCATCGGTAACGTCTTTACTACGAAGCATAGTTGTAAAGTAAATGATTGGTAAAGCTACTCCTAGAACTAATACAGTATTACTAATTAAATCGAAGGAAAGTGTATGGGTATAATATGTAACTAATAATACGACAATCACAATTGCTACTATGATACCGATAATCATTCCATATTTACGCTTTTCTTCTTTAGATAGTGGATTCGTAGGTTTCATTCCAACACTACCTAAATTTTTTCTATTAAATAATAAATACCAAACAAGACCTAATGCCATACCAATAGCTGCAAGAAGGAAGCCACCATGGAAATTACGTATATCTACAAAATGTTGCAGTATGATAGGTGAAATTAATGCACCTAAGTTAACAGACATATAGAAAATAACGAAACCTGCATCAATACGTGTATCATTTTCAGGATATAAACGACCTACAATATTTGAAATATTAGGTTTCATTAAACCTGATCCGATAATAATAAAGAACATTGATGAGAATAAACCAAATAAGGCGAATGGTAAACTTAAACAGATATGTCCAATAATAATAAGTACAGCACCTAATAAAGTAGCACCACGTGTGCCTGTAATTCTATCAGCAATCCATGCGCCAGGAATAGAAGACATGTAAATCAGTGCTCCATATACTGACATAATTGACATTGCTGTAGTTTTATCAATACCTAATCCATTCTGGTGTATTGCGAAATACATATAAAATATGAGCATCGCACGCATACCGTAGTAACTGAATCTTTCCCAAAACTCTACGAAAAAGAGCACACCTAGTCCCCTAGGATGACCGAAAAATCCTTTCTGTGGTATTGATTGAATTGTTTGTTCATGGGAGTTATTTGTTGCCATTAACATCCCACTCCTTTCTTTCCTAATATGACTGATTACTATGTAAATAAGATTGTACAATTAAGTTTTACAAAAATTTCTTAAAAATATAAATTTTTAGAATTTTCAGTCAAATAAAATATAATAACTTATAAAAATAAAAGACCTATATCTTTATAAATTTCAACGATAATATTAAAATACGCTTTAATTTAATAAATCGCAATAGTTTATTAAAAAAAACTAGAATAAAAATGACTCCTTTTATATTACATTAGTAAAAATAAAAGGAGTTAAAAACATTTTATCGATTGTCTATTTTTTCAGGATACATATCGTGATTCATTAAACGATGTTCGGCCATCTTTTCATATTTAGAGTTTGGACGACCATAATTTGTATATGGATCTATTGAAATGCCTCCACGTGGCGTGAACTTACCCCATACTTCTATATAATGAGGATCCATTAAGTCAATTAAGTCATTCATGATAATATTCATACAATCTTCGTGAAAATCACCATGATTTCTAAAACTAAATAAATATAATTTTAGTGATTTTGATTCTACCATTTTTATATTTGGTATATATGAAATATAAATTGTAGCAAAATCGGGTTGTCCAGTGATAGGGCAAAGAGAAGTGAATTCTGGACAATTAAACTTTACAAAATAATCTCTTCCTTGATGTTTATTATCAAAAGTTTCGAGTACTTGGGGTGTATAGTCAAATTCATATTTATTATTTTGATTGCCTAATAATGTAATATCTTGTAATTCTTCTTTATTGCGACCTTGTGTCATAATTTGCCTCCTAATTGTTAGATGTATTAGATTGTCTACGTGCTTTTTCAAACATAAAGTAACTAGCGCCAATAATGATGATATAACCTATAAATGCATAGAAATCTGGTGTTTCTCCGAATAATATAAAGCCAAATAATGCAGTAAATAATATAGAAGCATACGTAAAAATAGAAATGTCTTTTGCTGGAGCAAAACTATATGCTAATGTAATACCAATTTGTCCTACTGCCGCTGATAATCCAGCTCCTAATAAATATATAATTTGTAACTTTGTCATCGGTTCATATGTTGCAATAGAAAATGGAATCAGAACGATGACTGAAAATAATGAAAAATAAAATACAATAGTATAAGGTGCTTCACGTTTACTTAATGCTCGTACACAAGTATATGCAGATGCAGCGAAGATACCTGAGAATAAACCGGCTAAAGAAGAGAACATAGTTGAAGAAAATTCTGGTTTAACAATGAATAACATACCAAAAATAGCAATTAACATAGCTATAATTTGATACCTTTTAATATTCTCTTTTAAAAATATTAAACTTAATAAAATAGTCCAAAAAGGGTTAAGCTTCATTAAAGTATCAGCATCACTTAACACCATGTGATCAATAGCGTAAATATTTAATAATACCCCTATAAGACCTAACGTCGATCTAGTCATTAAAAGGGGTTGACTACTCATTTTACCCAATATAGGTTGCCTATATTTTATTATGAAAAATAATGGAATAAACATGGCTACCAAATTTCTTGCTAAAGATTTTTGAAATACGGGTAAGTCTCCGGCTAGTCTAAAAAAAACAGACATAAAACTAAAACCAATAGCAGAAATTAAAATAGCAATGATACCTTTTACCTTAGGATTCAAAGTATATCTCCTCATTTATAAAAATTTAACGTCTATATATTAGCATAATTTATTTGTGGATGCATAAGTACTTGCAAAGATAAAAAAGAAAAATTATAATGATAACGAACATATGTTCTTAATATGGTTAGATATACTCTAAATTTTTAATTCGTAAAATAGAAATTTATTCGGCTTTTAATATAAAAATTGAGTTATTTTTTTAATAAATGGTTAACAATATATTACGATTTACATTCTTATGTATTGGAAATCCCGAATAAATAAGGTTTAGTAATGGTAGGCAAAAAATCAAGTGAAATACCTTAAAAAAACTAAAATAAAATTTTCTTAGTTTTTAATATAGCTATGATGCACCTTTAACCGATTTCACGAACATTTGACATCAAATATTAACTTTTAATTAGGATATCATTTATGTATAATGAAACACAGAATATAGTGTTGGGTTTTGAATTGAGACACAATATGTTGTGTTTGAGGAAAATAGAAAGATTGTATGAATAATTCATTTTAGTAGCAATTTCACACTTATTTGGGTTGATTTTTTCGGAATCTACACTATTTACATGAACGATTTACAAATAATGATTTTTAAAGATTAATAATTAGAAACACAATATGTAGTATTAGCTTGATTAAGTTAACGAAATGATATTCGTTCTAAAAGTAAGTTTTCTTATAAGACTAAGAGAACTTCTTTTTAATTAATAAGATTGTCGAAAGAGGGCGTTCCTATGAAAGTAGTTTATTTCTCTTTTTCAGGAAATGTACGAAGATTTATAAAACGTAGTGAAATTAAAAATGTATTAGAAATCAATAAAGACAATTGTAAGGATAGTATAGAAGAACCTTATATTTTAGTTACAGGTACAATTGGTTTTGGTGAAGTTCCTAAGGAAGTACAGTCTTTTCTAGAAGTTAATCATGCCTATATACGTGCTGTTGCTGCTAGTGGTAATCGTAACTGGGGACAAAACTTTGCGAAAGCAGGTCGAACAATTTCTGAAACATACCATGTGCCTTTATTAATGAAATTTGAGGTTCAAGGTACAAATAAAGATGTTATCGAATTTAGAGATAAGGTGGGGCATTTCAATGAAGATTATGGACGAGAAAAAGTACAATCATATTGAATTAAACAATGAAGTAACTAAACGTAAAGACAATGGCTTTTTTAATCTTGAGAAAGATCAAGAAGCTTTAAACGTTTACTTAGAAGAAATTAGCGATAAAACAATTTATTTTGATAGCGAAATTGAACGTTTACATTACTTAGTAGATAATCATTTTTATTTTAATGTATTTAAGAAGTATAGCGAAGAAGATTTAATAGAAATTATCGAATTCGCAAAATCTATTAATTTTGAATTTGCTAGTTATATGTCTGCAAGCAAATTTTATAAAGATTATGCTTTAAAAACAAATGATAAATCTAAGTACTTAGAAGACTATAATCAACATGTTGCTATAGTTGCTCTATATTTAGCAGATGGTAATAAAGAACAAGCTAAACAATTTATTTTAGCGATGATTGAACAACGTTATCAACCTGCTACACCTACATTTTTAAATGCAGGACGCGCACGTCGTGGAGAGCTTGTTTCATGTTTTTTACTAGAAGTTGATGATAGTCTAAACTCAATTAATTTCATAGATTCTACTGCTAAACAATTAAGTAAAATTGGTGGTGGCGTGGCTATCAATTTATCTAAATTACGTGCACGTGGTGAAGCAATTAAAGGTATTAAAGGCGTAGCTAAAGGTGTATTACCTGTAGCAAAAGCATTAGAGGGTGGATTTAGTTATGCTGATCAATTAGGTCAACGTCCTGGAGCTGGAGCAGTATATTTAAACATTTTCCATTATGATGTTGAAGAATTCTTAGATACTAAAAAAGTAAATGCCGATGAAGACTTACGTCTATCAACAATTTCCACTGGTCTTATTGTTCCATCTAAATTCTTTGATTTAGCTAAAGAAGGTAAAGACTTTTATATGTTTGCACCTCATACTGTAAAACAAGAATATGGAGTGACATTAGACGATATTGATATTGAAAAATATTATGATGAACTTGTAGCTAATCCTAATGTTCTTAAAAAGAAAAAAGATGCACGAGAAATGTTGAATATGATTGCTCAAACACAACTGCAATCAGGCTATCCATATTTAATGTTTAAAGATAATGCGAATAAAGTACATGCGAATTCAAATATTGGTCAAATTAAAATGAGTAATTTATGTACTGAAATTTTCCAATTACAGGAAACGTCTATTATTAATGACTATGGAATTGAAGATGAAATTAAACGTGATATTTCATGTAATTTAGGTTCATTGAACATAGTGAATGTAATGGAAACGGGTAAATTCAGAGATTCAGTACATACTGGAATGGATGCATTAACAGTAGTAAGTGACGAAGCAAATATTCAAAATGCACCAGGTGTGAAAAAAGCAAATAATGAGTTACATTCTGTAGGTTTAGGCGTAATGAACTTACATGGCTATTTAGCGAAAAATAAAATTGGCTATGAATCTGAAGAAGCCAAAGATTTTGCTAATATTTTCTTTATGATGATGAACTATTATTCAATTGAACGTTCTATGGAAATTGCTAAAGAACGTGGAGAAGCATATCAAGATTTTGATAAATCAGATTATGCAAGTGGCAAATATTTTGATTTTTATACATCACAAGAGTTCGTGCCACAATTTGAAAAAGTAAAAGAATTATTTGCTAATATGCAAATTCCTACATCAGAAGACTGGAAATCATTACAACAACAAGTACAAGAATATGGTTTATATCATGCTTATCGATTAGCTATTGCACCAACTCAAAGTATTTCATATGTTCAGAATGCAACTAGTTCGGTCATGCCAATCGTAGATCAAATTGAGCGACGTACGTATGGAAATGCTGAAACATTTTATCCAATGCCTTTCTTATCACCTGAAACAATGTGGTACTATAAATCAGCATTTAATACTGATCAAATGAAACTTATAGATTTAATTTCAACAATTCAAACACATGTAGACCAAGGGATTTCAACAATTTTATATGTTAATTCTGAAATTTCAACACGTGAATTGTCACGATTATACGTATACGCACATCACAAAGGACTGAAATCTTTATACTATACACGTAATAAATTATTAAGTGTTGAAGAATGTACAAGTTGTGCAATTTAATTAATAGTGAAATAAATATTTAGAGGAAAGATTAAATTATTCTCATAGAGAAGCATTTTAATCTTATCCTCTTAAATAATGTAATGGTTAATAAATAGAGGAGGATTTTATTAATGAAGGCCGTCAATTGGAATACTCAAGAAGATATGACAAATATGTTTTGGCGTCAAAACATTTCACAAATGTGGGTAGAAACAGAATTTAAAGTTTCAAAGGATATAGCAAGTTGGAAGACACTAACAGAGGATGAAAAAAATACGTTTAAACGTGCTTTAGCAGGTTTAACTGGATTAGATACACATCAAGCGGATGATGGTATGCCATTAATTATGCTACATACAACGGATTTACGTAAAAAAGCAGTTTATTCATTTATGCAAATGATGGAACAAATTCATGCTAAAAGTTATTCACATATTTTTACAACGTTACTTCCATCTAGTGAAACAAATTATCTATTAGATACTTGGGTAATTGAAGAGCCTCATTTAAAATATAAATCTGATAAAATTATCTCTAATTATCATAAACTTTGGGGAAAAGAAGCCTCTATTTTTGATCAATATATGGCAAGAGTTTCAAGTGTTTTCTTAGAAACGTTCTTGTTCTATTCTGGTTTCTATTATCCACTTTATCTTGCGGGTCAAGGAAAAATGACAACTTCTGGTGAAATTATTAGAAAAATTTTACTTGATGAATCAATTCATGGAGTTTTTACCGGTTTAGATGCTCAAAGTTTACGTAATGAGCTATCAGAAAATGAAAAACAAAAAGCTGATAAAGAAATGTATAAGTTGTTAGAAGAACTATATAAAAATGAGGTATCGTATACACATATGTTATATGATGATATCGGTTTAACTGAAGATGTTTTAAATTATGTACAATATAATGGGAATAAAGCTTTATCAAACTTAGGATTTGAACCTTATTTTGAAGAAAAAGAGTTTAATCCTATTATTGAAAACGCATTAGATACATCAACAAAAAATCATGACTTTTTCTCAGTAAAAGGAGACGGCTATACATTAGCACTTAACGTGGAAGCTTTACAAGACGAAGATTTTATTTTTAAAGATTAGAATAATAACTAATTTTAGAAAAACTAATTGTAGAATCATCACTGCAATTAGTTTTTTTAATTTCTCTATAAAAAATAAAAGAATATTAGTATTACTATTGAAAAATTTATTATGACAATTTAATATATAGTTAAATGATAATCATTTTCAATGGAAATGGTATATATACTAAGGAGCATTACGAATGAAGTTTCTATTCAAAGGTTATACATTATTAATCATTTTAGTGATATTAAGTATACTTTCTTTATTTATTGGCGTAAGTCAATTATCAATAACTGATCTTTTTCATTTGTCAGATAATCAGAAAAATATTTTATTTTCTAGTCGTATTCCTAGAACTATAAGTATTCTTTTATCTGGAAGTTCTCTTGCTTTAGCAGGACTAGTTATGCAACAGATGATGCAAAATAAATTTGTAAGTCCTACTACAGCTGGAACAATGGAATGGGCAAAATTAGGAATATTACTTTCACTCATATTTTTCCCAAAAGGTCATATATTGATCAAATTGACTTTTGCAGTTGCATTAAGCCTAGGAGGAACATTTTTATTCGTTAAACTAATCAATTTTATAAAAGTGAAAGAAGTTATTTTTGTCCCGCTCTTAGGTATTATGATTGGTGGCATTGTTTCAAGTTTTACCACTTTTATAGCATTAAGAACGAATGCACTACAAAGTATTAATAATTGGTTGAATGGGAATTTTGCTGTTATTACAAGCGGCCGTTATGAAATTTTATATTTAGCTATTCCTTTATTAATTATCGCTTATATATTTGCCAATCACTTTACGATTGCTGGAATGGGCAAAGATTTTAGTCATAATTTAGGTGTTAAATATGAACAAATTATAAATATTGCGCTTTTAATCACTGCAACATTGACAGCATTAGTTGTCGTGACAGTTGGAACATTACCATTTTTAGGTTTAATTGTTCCTAATATTATTTCAATGTATAGAGGCGACCACTTGAAAAATGCATTACCTCATACATTAATGCTAGGTTCTATATTTGTATTGTTTTCCGATATTATTGGTAGATTAATTGTTTACCCTTATGAAATAAATATTGGTTTAACAATAGGAGTATTTGGAACGATTATTTTCTTAGTTTTATTGATGAAAGGTAGAAATAATTATGCAAATTAGTGCTAATAAAAAAATATTAATTCTCTTTCTTTTTACAATTTGCATGGCTGCTTTCTACTTACTAGTAGGTTTGGATTTTGAAATTTTTCAATATCAGTTTGAAAGTCGAATAAGAAAATTAGTTTTAATTTTACTTGTTGGTGGATCTATTAGTACGGCAGTTGTTATTTTCCAATCTATCACTGCGAATAGATTACTTACTCCTTCAATTATGGGATTAGACTCAGTCTATTTATTTATTAAAGTCTTGCCTGTGTTCTTATTAGGTACACAAGCCAGTGTAGTGACAAATACTTATTTGAATTTTCTTCTAACTCTCGTAGTGATGGTTCTTTTTTCTTTAGTATTATTTCAAGGCATGTTTAAATTAGGACATTTTTCGGTTTATTTTATTTTACTTGTTGGGGTAGTATTAGGAACATTTTTCCGTAGTATCACTGGATTTATTCAACTTATTATGAATCCAGATGACTTTTTAACCGTTCAAAGTGCGATGTTTGCAAGTTTTGACGCTTCTAATTCTAAACTTGTTCTTATTTCAAGTATACTTTTAATTATTTTAATTGTAATTGCTTTTATATTAAGACCTTATTTAGATGTGTTATTACTAGGGAAAGATCAGTCTATTAACTTAGGTGTATCATATGAAAAAATGACAAAACTTTTATTAATTTTAGTGGCTTTATTAGTATCAATATCTACTGCTTTAGTAGGTCCTGTTACATTTTTAGGATTATTAACAGTCAATTTAGCGCATGAATTCATGAAAACATATGAACATAAATATATTTTACCCGCAACGATTCTTATAAGTTGGATTAGTTTATTTATAGCTCAGTGGATTATAGAAAATATGTTTAAAGCTACCACTGAATTTAGTCTTATTATAGATTTAGTTGGAGGTATTTACTTCATATACTTACTTATTAAAAGGAGGAATGAAGATTGATTCAGATTAGAAATTTAGATAAAAAAATTCAGAGTAAATCTATTTTGAAAGATATAAATGTTGATATACAAAAGGGTAAGTTAACCTCTTTGATAGGTCCAAATGGAGCAGGAAAAAGTACACTTCTATCAGCAGTAAGTCGATTATTTGAATATGAGAACGGTACAATTAATATTGAAAATAAATTAATTGATGATTATAAAAGTGATGAATTAGCAAAAAAGTTAAGTATTTTAAAACAAACAAATCATACTGATATGAATATCACTGTAGAACAGCTTGTAAATTTTGGGCGTTTTCCTTATTCAAAAGGTCGAATGAAAAAAGAAGATCATGAGAAAGTGGCATATGCCATTGATTTACTACATCTAAGGGAAATCAAAGATAGAAATATAAAAACACTATCTGGAGGACAAAGACAACGTGCGTATATTGCTATGACAATTGCTCAAGATACAGAATACATTTTGTTAGATGAACCGTTAAATAATTTAGATATGAAACATTCAGTTCAAATTATGCAGACACTTCGAACATTGTGTCGCGATTTAAATAAAACGATTGTTATTGTACTCCACGATATTAATTTTGCATCTTGTTATTCAGATTACATTGTTGCACTAAAGAAAGGTGAAATTGTTAAATCTGGCCCAAAAGATAGTGTAATTGAAACAAATGTGTTAAGAGATTTATATGAAATGAATGTTCGTGTAGAAGAAATTAGAGGCCAACGTATTTGTTTATATTATGATGAGGTTATCTTTTAAAATGAGATAAATATTTTTATATTTAAAGGGGTGATGTTTAGAAAATATAAAAGGAAATACTTGAAAAATTGAGTACCAAAGTTAACTTATAAAAGGAGAAATACATATGAAGAAAACAGTCTTATTTTTAGTCTTAACTTTAGCTTTAGTATTATCAGCGTGTAGCAATAATTCTGGTAATAAATCAAATAATGAAAATGATTCAAAAGATACAGTTTCAATTAAAAATAGCTTTTCAGCAAGCGGAAATGATGAAAGTAGTAATGAGGGTAAAAAAATTAGTAACACTGTGAAAGTGCCTAAAAATCCTAAGAACGCGGTTGTTCTAGATTATGGAGCACTAGATGTTTTAAAAGAAATGGGTGTAGCTGATAAAGTGAAAGGGTTACCAAAAGGCGAAAATAATGAATCTTTACCAAGTTTTCTAAGTGAATTTAAAAAGGATAAATATATTAATACTGGTAATTTAAAAGAAATAAATTTCGATAAAATAGCTGAAGCTAAACCGGATGTTATTTATATTTCAAGTAGAGCAGCCACTCAGAAAAATCTAGATGAGTTTAAAAAGGCAGCGCCTAAAGCTAAAGTTGTCTATGTAGGTGCAAGTGAAGATCATTATATTAAAGATATGAAAAAGAATACAGAAAATCTAGGTAAAATTTATAACAAAGAAGATAAAGCAAAAGATATGAATACAAAATTAGATCAAAAAATTTCAGATATGAAAAAACAAACTAAGGATTTAGATAAATCTGTAATGTATCTTTTAGTTAATGAAGGAGAACTTTCTACATTCGGACCAGGCGGAAGATTTGGTGATTTAGTATTTAATACGCTAGGCTTTAAACCAGCGGATAAACACGTTAAAATAAGTCCACATGGTCAAAATATTAATAATGAATATATCAGTAATCATAATCCAGATATCATTTTAGCAATGGATCGTGGATCAGTTGTGGGTGGAAAATCGACAGCTAAACAAGTGTTAAAAAATGATGTTATTAAAGATGTAACAGCAGTTAAAAATAACAATGTTTATGAATTAGACCCTAAACTATGGTACTTTGCTTCAGGTTCAACAACAACAACAGTAAAACAAATTGATGAGTTAGAAAAAGTAATTGATAAAACTAAAAAATAAATCTAGGATACTAAGTGTAGAATGAATAAAAGAGTGGGACATACATCCTAGAAAAATAGCCAGTAAATGATTTTATTATAAATTCATTTACTGGCTTCTTTATTCACAATACTTCGTACTGTTGGCTTACTTTGTTGGGGACAACTTTAGTCTGTAGTCTTTAGTTTATCCTGTTCCTTCAAGAGTCTCGTCAAAATACTTTGTTTTATATGTTATTCTATATATCATTTAAATTAAGTATTAAATTTCAAAATATAAATGATAGTGAAATTTACAACGTGAATTAAAATGTGCTTGGCAACTTGGACAAGTTTCAGTCATCATGTATTCATGAATAGAGAGTTCATTTTGACAAACTCCACAAAGTATCGCCTTTTTATGAAATTCTTCTGCTGACCAACGCTGAATGTTATGAGATTCATGTTCGTTATGACATTGATAACAAGGATAATACTTTTCACAACATTTAAATTTAATCGCTATAATGTCAAGAAATGTATGATAGTGAATACAACGTGTTTCATTGTCTACGAGAGAACCATAAACTTTTGGCATTGTTTCACATCTCCTAACATTGAGAATTTACTCTGACTTTGGATATTCGCCAATGATTCGAACTTCACGATGTAATTCAACATCAAATTTTTCTTTCACGACTTTTTGTACGTAATGAATTAAATTTTCGTAATCAGTTGCTGTACCATTATCGACATTTACCATAAATCCAGCATGTTTAGTTGAGACTTCTACGCCACCAATACGATGACCTTGAAGATTTGAATCTTGAATTAATTTTCCAGCAAAATGACCTGGAGGACGTTGGAATACACTACCGCATGAAGGATATTCAAGTGGTTGTTTAGATTCACGACGTTCTGTAAGATCATCCATTTTAGCTTGAATCTCGTTCAAGTTACCTGGTTCTAAAGTAAATGCTGCTTCAAGAACTACTAAATGTTGTTTTTGAACGACACTGTTTCTATAGTCTAAATGTAATTGTTCTTTAGTCAGTTGTATCAAATCGCCGTGTTCATTTACACATAAAGCATAATCGATGCAATCTTTAATTTCTCCTCCATAGGCGCCTGCATTCATATAAACAGCACCACCAACAGAACCAGGAATGCCACAAGCAAATTCTAAGCCGGTAAGAACGTAATCTCTTGCCGCTCTCGATACATCTATAATTGCTGCACCGCTTCCTGCTATAATTGCATCATCTGAGACATTAATATGATTAAGGGATAATAGACTAATCACAATACCTCTGATACCGCCTTCGCGAATAATAATATTTGAACCATTCCCTAAATATGTAACAGGCAATTGATGTTCTTGAGCATAACGTACGATAGTTTGTACTTGTTCATTTTCGATAGGTGAAAGGTAAAAATCTGCATTTCCACCAGTTTTCGTGTATGTATAACGTTTTAACGGTTCATTAACTTTAATAATATTGTCAGGTACTAAAGATTTTAAATCTTTTAAGATGTCTTCTTGTTCTAACATAAGTACATCCTTTCTTCTCTTCTATAATCTAAACTTTATTATAGCAACTTTACATATGTTTTGCTAAAAGAGTTTAAAACAATTTGTATATCATTAAAGTGTATGATACAAATTATCAAAAAATTTCTGTTTTTGGTTTTCGTAGTATCGGATTGTTGAATTTAAATTGATAAATTCATTTTTCTGATTAGAAAACATCTGTGCTACGTGTTTTTGTGTAGACAGTACGTGATCTATAGCTAAATATTGAGTGAATAAGGGCGTATCTATTTGAATAATGTGTAATCGTATTATTTGCTTAAGATTGATCATATTATCAAATTTTGCCATCATCACTTTCTTTTTATAAGGATGGTGTAATCGATAAAAGCCTACATAATTCAATCTCTTTTCATCAAGAGAGGTAATATCATGGAGATTATTGACTCCAACTAAAACATCTAAAATCGGTTCTGTGGGATAAGAAAAATGTTTTGTTCCCCCGATATGTTGTGTGAATTTTACTGGAGAATCTAACAAGTTAAATAACAGAGCTTTAGTGTTTTCATACAACTGATGATAATCATTGACGTTGGGACAATTTATAAATGATTGAACAGATGCATACATATGTAACTCCTTCAATTAAATAATTATACAAATTCTGAAATACTATAACATAATTTATTTTCAATATAAATAACTTTATGTATAATACGGGTGTTAGGAGTGCAAAAATGAAAAAATTAATAATACTTTCATTATGTTCACTATACTGTTTGATACTTTCTGGTTGTGGTCAGAATAATAACGAAGATTTAAATCGCTTCAAACAACACCTATCTAAAGTAGAGACCAAGCAAAAAAGCGTGGAAAAAGTGATGAATCAATTAGAGCTGAACCGTTTAAATGATATAAGTAAAACCGATACAACAGATAAAAATAAAAAGTCATTTGAACGACTACAGAAAAATATAAATCACCGTTTAGTGCTTGAGTTTAAAGAGTATGAAAAAGAAGCTAAACATCTTCCGGCTAAGACAAATAAAACTCGTCAATTAAAGAAAGATTATTTAAATCATGTGAGTAAGCAACATCAATCTATAAATGAAATTAAATCATTTGTAGATTTATATAATCAATCAGTTGTGGAAAATGAAAAAATTCTAAATTATACACATTCATTTGAAATAAATAGAGCACTAGTAGAAAAAGATATACGTAAAACAAATAATCAAGAAAATGCACATCTATTAAAATCTAAAATTGAAAACAATAATCGTAATTTACGAAAAACTGCTCAAAAATATTTAGAAAAAGATAATTATCCTACTTCAAAAGCAATTAATGAGCATATAAAACCACTGATACAAAAACAGATTAAAGATTTAAATCAGACTAATATTACAGATTCACATGTAAACAATGCTCGTAAAAATGCGATAGAAATGTACTATAATTTACTTAATTATTATGAGACACGTGAAACAACTATTAAGATTGAAGATCAACTTTCAAAAATTAATGTTGAGAAACTGCCTAAAACGGGTAAAGATTTAAGTAAGGGAAATCACAACTTTAAAACAAAATTAGAAAAAGTATAGCAAAACGAATAAAACCTAAATTTAAATTTTTGGTTAACATTATATGATGAAATGTGTATAATTGTAGCCATTGAGAAGTTTAATTTAAAAAAAGGGACAAAGTTAAAAAATTTAGAGGTGAATAGAATGGCTATAAAGCTGAGTTCGATTGACCAGTTTGAACAAGTATTAGAAGAACATAACGATGTATTTGTATTAAAACATAGTGACACATGTCCAATTTCAGCTGCAGCATTTGATCAATTTAATAAGTTTTTATATGAAAGAGACATAGATGGATATTATCTAGTAGTTCAAGAAGAAAGAAAACTTTCTGATTATATTGCTGAAAAGACAAATGTGAAACATGAATCACCACAAGCTTTTTATTTTGTAGATGGAAAAGCTGTATGGAATGCTAGTCATAGTGATATTAATGTATCTACATTAGCACAAGCTGAAGAATAAGAAAGATAATATATCGATTTAAGAGTCTGGTACATTTTTTGTTACCAGCTCTTTATTATATCTACATTTTTATCATTTTAAATGACTTTTATATTTATAAAATGTAAAAAATGAAATATGCGATGAACCTATGTATAATGTGAAAGTGAAGTTATAACGTATGAATTTAAGAAAGATAGAAAGTGGCATGAGGTGAAAATAGAATGAAAATTTTAGTAGCCATGGATGAATTTAACGGTATTATTTCGAGTTATCAAGCGAATCGTTATGTGGAAGAGGCAATAGCAAGTCAAATTGATCATGCAGATATTGTACAGGTACCTTTATTTAACGGACGTCATGAATTATTAAATTCAGTATTTCTTTGGCACTCAGGTACAAAATATAAAGTGAATGTTCATGATGCCGATATGAATGAGATTGAAACGATATATGGACAAACTGAAGAAGGTACTGTAATTATTGAAAGTAATTTATTTTCAAAAGGTCATAAAGCAATTGAACAACGTACTAGTTTTGGGTTAGGAGAAGTTATTTTAGATGCATTAAACAAGGACACAGATCATATTATTATATCTTTAGGTGGTATGGATAGTTTTGATGGTGGCGTAGGGATGCTACAAGCTTTAGGAGCTAAATTTTATGATGATGAAAATAGAGAACTTGACGCACGAGAAGGCGCACAAATGATTAAGTTCATTCGTCATATTGACATTTCTGGACTGCCTAGTACATTGGAAAATGTCAGACTACAAGTGATGACGGATTTTTCTAGTAAGTTGTATGGAAAAAATAGTGAAATTATGAAATTAAGCTATAACCATCAAATTCCACACAAAAAAGCAGTGGAAATTGATAATTTAATTTGGTACTTAAATGAGATTATGAAAAATGAATTACATATTGCTTTAGGACCTATTGAACGTGGCGGAGCCGGTGGCGGTATAGCTGCGGTGTTGAAAGCATTATACAACACAGAAATTTTAACGAGTCATGAACTAGTAAATCAAATTACACATTTAGATGAGTTAGTATCTCAGGCAGATTTAATTATCTTTGGAGAGGGTTTAAAAGAAGAAGATCATATGCTTGAAACAACCACATTGACTATTGCGGAACTTACAGAAAAATATCACAAACCATCTATTGCAATTTGTGCGACTAATGATAAGTTTGATATATTTAATCATCATCGCGTAACAGCCATGTTTAATACATTTATTGAAATGCCGAAAACATACACAGATTTTAAAATGGGTCTTCAAATTAGACATTATACAGTTCAAGCTTTACGATTATTAAAAACTACAGCTAAGGGAATAAAATAAATAAAAAAGTTTAGTTCAAAGAATGAACTAAACTTTTTTTATTTATTATTTTTCATATTGTGTTACTTCTTGAGCAATACCAATAATCACTTGTACTGCTTTTTCCATTACATCGATAGAAGCATATTCAAATGGACCATGGAAGTTTCCACATCCTGTAAAAATATTAGGTGTAGGTAAACCTTTAAATGAAAGCTGAGAACCATCAGTACCACCACGTATAGGCGCAGTATTTGGTTTTATCTCTAAATCTGCAAATACTTTTTTAGGAATATCAATAATATACGGATGTGGCTTAATTTGTTCAGCCATATTATAGTATTGGTCTTCGATATCTACTTTTACTGGATAACCTTCATAATGAATATTAATATCATCACGAATTTCTAAAAGTTTTTTCTTTTTAAGTTCAAAAGATTTTCTATCGTGATCTCTTATAATATATTGTAAAGAAGCTTTTTCAACTGTTCCTTCTATTTTCATTAAATGATAGAATCCTTCATAACCTTCTGTACGTTCTGGTACTTCATTAGCAGGTAGTAGACTATGGAATTGATGTACTAATCCAATAGCATTAACCATTACGTTTTTTGCAGAACCAGGATGAACATTTACACCATGGGCAGTGATTGTTGCTTCTGCTGCATTAAAACTTTCGAATTGTAATTCTCCAAATTCACTGCCATCCATAGTATAGGCAAAATCGGCATTAAAGCGTTCCACATTAAACTTGTGAGGACCACGACCTATTTCTTCATCAGGTGTAAAAGCTATACGTATGCGACCATGTTTAATTTCTGGATGAGTCTGCAAGTATTTTACTGCTTCCATAATTTCTACAACACCTGCTTTATCATCGGCACCGAGTAAAGATGTACCATCTGTAATCATTAGAGTGTGACCTTCTAATTTTTTAAGTTCTGGAAATACATCTTGACTTAATACTCGATTTGTTTGACCTAATTTAATAGGTTGACCATTATAATCTTCTATAATCTGAGGATTAACATTTGTCGCATTAAAATCTGGTGAGGTATCTACATGTGCTAAGAAACCGACCGTAGGAACTTCTTTTTCTATGTTACTTTCTAAAGTGGCAAACAGATAACCATTATTATCCAATTCTGTTTCTAATCCAAAGTCTTGCAGTTCTTTTTGTAATAAATGTAATAAATCCCATTGTTTTTCAGTAGAAGGCGTCGATTTCGATTCGGGATTTGATTGTGTATCTATTTTTACATATCTTGATAATCTATCTATAATCTGTACTTTCATAACGAAACATCCCCTTAGACTCTATTGTTCATATTGTAAGATTTTCTATACGTTTTTCCTTTGATTTTACCATAAAATTGCTTAATACGTGTGTAAATATAGTAGAGAATTTCTGCTACCAATATCCCAAAAGCAATTGAACCAGAAATTAATGTGACCTCTAGAAATGTATTCACAGCATGAGTATAGTCATTAGATACTAAAAATCGTGTTGCTTCATATGCTGTACCACCAGGAACAAGAGGGATTATACCTGGCACAATGAAGATAATCACGGGTCTTTTATAGCGTCGACTCATCACATGACTTAATAAACCAAGAATTAAACTACCTAAAAACGCAGCGCCAACTTTTCCTAAATCCATATCTACAGTATATTGATAAATTGTCCAAGCTAAGGCGCCGACAAATCCACAAGCAAGCAAAAGTCGTTTAGGAGCATTAAATATAATAGAAAAAAGTACTGTTGAAATAAAACTGATAACAAAATGAAATAGATAAAATAACATACATAAACAGCCTTTCTTAAAGAATTAATAAAACAATCGCTACGCCTGCACCAATAGCGAATGATGTTAGTGCAGCTTCTACACCACGAGACATTCCAGCAAGTAGCTCGCCAGCCATTAAATCTCTAATAGCGTTACAAATTAAAATTCCAGGTACTAAGGGCATAACACTAGAAATTGTTATAATATTTTGATTTGTAGCAATGCCTAGTTTAGTAAATGTAACAGCAATTGTAATGACTACTGCTGATGCTACAAATTCAGAAAAGAATTTAATTTGAATGAAACGCTGGACAAAGCTAAAAGTTAAGAACGCAGCGCCGCCAGCTAAAATAGCAATCCAGCAATCAGAAACAACACCGCCAAACATGAGTAAGAAAAAGCCACATGCAATTGCCGCAGCAAAAAAATTCAATAAAAAAGAATATTGTAATGAAGCTTTACTTAAATGAATCAGTTCTGATTTAGCTTCATCAATGGTTAGCTCATTTTTAGCAATCTTTCTAGAAAGACTATTTGTAAGAGCAATTTTTTCTAAATCTGTAGTACGATCTCTAATTCTTATAAGCCTTGTATTTGTTCGATCATTAAGTGAGAAAATGATAGCGGTCGATGTGACAAAGCTATATGTATCATTTAAACCATAACTGTGAGCAATTCGATTCATAGTGTCTTCAACGCGGTAAGTTTCAGCTCCAGATTCTAAGAGAATGCGACCAGCTATTAATACAACATCAATCACCTTATTTTCATCGATAATAGTGATTGAATTATTCATAAAAGCACCTCCACAATAATTAAAATATATAATGATTTTCGTGTATATCTATAATATTCTTCGCTTGTATTAATACTTTATTACTAAATCAGTCATTTTAAAAGTAGAATAACAAATAAATAATATAGATGTTAAAAGAGTATAAAAAAGAGATGCAACAGAATTCATTTCGAATTCCACGTTCCATCTCAAATTAAATCGTAACGTCTATAATTTAATTATAGGATTAAACATTACTTGATTACGACCTTCTTTTTTAGCTACATGGACCATATCATCGGCGTCTTTAAATACTTTACGTTGAGATTTATATTCATCTGGAGATAAATAACCAACGCCAATAGATACAGATAGTTTTATAACTTCCTTATTAGGTAAATGGAACGAAGATTTTTCGACTGCCATCCTAATATTTTCAGCAAGTTTCACACTTTGATCTAAAGAATAATCGAAGATGACAATAGAAAATTCTTCACCGCCATTACGGAAGATTTTAAATTGATGTGGTACATAATTTTTAAGCAATTGAGACATTTGTTTTAGTACAGCGTCTCCTGCTTTATGAGTATATGTATCATTAACATCTTTAAATCCGTCAATGTCAACGAGTAAAAGTGCGAGACTAGTATGTTCTATTTCGGCTTTTTGAGAAATCTTATTTAAATGTCTATCAAATTCTTTTACATTACCTAAACCTGTTAAATAATCATACTTATCCTCATTTTCGTACCGTGTAACAAGCGAAAAGAAATGCCAGATATCAACAAAGGTAACAGCAGAAGTAATCGTTAGTACGAATGAAATAGGTATAAGTATAATTAATTCAGTTAAATCATATAAAGTTGTGAAGATAGATAAAACAAAAATAATAACAATACTGATAGCATTTAAAATAATTAAAGCAATAATATCATTTTTTTTAAGAAACGGCCCAATTAAACTAACAATAATACCTATTATAATAAGAACGACGCTATAAAAAAATGAATTTCCGAATAAAAATATATCCACTAGACTTATGATAAGTGAGGCAATAAAAGTGTAACCGACGTTTGTATAGCGACCAAGGAATAGTAACGGAACAAAAGTTAGACGAATAAGATATTGATGATGAAAAGGAATAGGGTAAGCTGTTATTAGTAATGCCACCAAAGTCATTAAAATTGTGACATAACCTTTAGAAAATATCATGATTTTATTTTCTGAATATTGTAATCGATGGAATAAATAAATTCCAGCTACCATAACGGCAATATTGTAAATAGTTGCTTCAAACATATTGGGATCGACTCCTTTAAATTAACCATTAGTAATTGTAAGTGAAAACTTACTATTTGTCATTAAGTTGTTTGTTATAAAATATATATTATGAATTTCAGATAGACTTTCATGTTCAAATTTATAACAAAATGATATGATATAAAAAATACGTATCTTTACAAAAAATTTACAATTAATTTTAATTAGTTTATGATACATGATTAAAAGTGGTCTGTTTAATGAATAGATTATTACGAAGAAAATAAACAGACTAATAATATATAAAATTGAAAAAGTATATATACTACTATAGTCTAATTTAAAAAATTGATAATAATTGTTTAAATAGTATAGATGAAAAAATAACAGGAATATATTGAAGGTGAACTGATGTATACTTTATTACTTATTGTTGTAACATTGGTAATCAGTTTAATAATAACGCCTATTATAATAAAGGTTTCTTTTAAATTTAATTTAGTAGATCGACCTAACTATAGAAAAGTACATACAAAACCAATATCAGTCATGGGAGGTACTGTCATACTACTTTCATTTCTTATTGGTTTATGGTTAGGCCATCCCATAGAGAGGGCAGTTAAACCTTTGGTAATTGGTTTAATTATTATGTATTTTGTAGGCATCATTGATGATATTTATGATTTGAAGCCAATTTTAAAGTTAATTGGACAAATTATAGCGGCATCAGTTGTTGTTTTTTACGGGATTACCATAGATTTTATTTCTTTTCCAATTGGTCCAACCATTCATTTTGGTATTTTAAGTATACCGATTACAATTATATGGATTGTAGCAATAACAAATGCAATAAATTTAATAGATGGTTTAGATGGTTTGGCATCAGGTGTGTCAGTTATTGGTTTAACTACCATTGGTTTCATAGCTATATTACAAGGAAATGTATTTATCATTATGATTTGTAGTTTGCTGATTGGCGCATTACTTGGCTTCTTATTCTTTAATTTCCATCCTGCTACAATCTTTTTAGGCGATAGTGGAGCATTAATGATTGGATTTATTATTGGCTTTTTATCCTTACTAGGTTTTAAAAATATCACATTTATTTCTTTATTCTTCCCAATTGTTATTTTAGCGGTACCATTTATTGATACCTTATTTGCAATGATTAGAAGAGTGAGAAATGGTCAACACATTATGCAAGCAGATAAATCACATTTACATCATAAACTTCTTGCATTAGGATATACACATCGTCAAACAGTATTACTGATATACTCTATTGCGATTATGTTTAGTTTATCGAGTATTATATTGTATTTATCTCAACCATTAGGTGTATTACTAATGTTTATCTTAATCGTCATCACAATTGAACTCATCGTTGAATTTACTGGTTTAATAGATGATAGTTATCGTCCTATTCTTAATTTAATTTCTAAAAAAAATGACGATGCATCTCGCCATAAGACAAACTATAAATAATATTTTTATTCACTTATTTACAAAAGCCAGCAATCTTAAGCGTTTGCTGGCTTTTGTAATTTAATTAATTTGTTTCAATATCAAAAGGTAATTGCTTAGGTGTATCTTTTTCTAAATCATATTGACTTGCTGTATTACGGTTTAAAAATTCGATAAATGAATCGTATTCTGTTTCTAAAACATCAATCTTATAACTCACTTTATCAGTGTAAACTTTGTCTCTTAGAAAAAAAGAAGTTGAAGCAAGTTCATACTCAAATTTACCTGTTAAGTCATAATTAATGGTAACAGTAGTGGGAATAGCATTTCTTAATTCTACACGGCCGATATCGTAAATCACATCTCGTACTGCACCACTATATGCACGAATTAATCCGCCACCGCCAAGTTTAATGCCACCAAAATACCGAGTAACTACCACACAAGCATTGTGAATATCCAGTTTTTTTAATATTTCAAGCATAGGAATACCTGCTGTTCCTGTTGGTTCTCCATCATCGTTGGCTTTTTGTATATTCATTTGATTGCCAACAGTGTATGCAGAACAATTATGTGTTGCTTCTTTATGAGTTTGTTTTACTTCTTCTATAAACATCTTAGCCTCATCTTCTGAGGAAACAGGTTTGATATGAGCAATAAATCGAGATTTATTAATTGTATTTTCAATAATATGTTCTTTTTTTATAGTAATAACACGATCACTCAATTGATAAATACCTCCACGATATGATTAATATGAATTTTATTATACACGTTTGTTTTCTTTTAGATAAATAATTGATTATGAATTTCCTTTTTTATTAAAATAATTTATAATACTGGTGAGTATAATTGAGGAGGACGATTATGAAAATTGCAGTAATGACAGACTCTACTGCGAATCTGCCAAAACATATTATTGAAAAATATCAGATACCAGTTGCACCACTGAGTGTAACATTTGATGATGGGGAAACATTTACTGAACATCCAGATCTTTCAAAAGAATCTTTTTATAAAAAAATGGCCGCATCTAAAACAATTCCTACAACAAGTCAACCAGCTATTGGTGAATGGATAAAGAACTACGAGGAATTGAGAGATAAAGGTTATACAGATGTTATCGTCTTTAATTTATCAAGTGGTATTAGTGGGAGTTATCAATCAGCAACACAAGCAGGTGAAATGGTAGATGGCATTCAAGTCCACACATTTGATACAAGATTAGCTTCTATGGTTGAAGGCAGCTATGTGATTTATACATTAAAATTGATTGAAGACGGAGCAACCCCTAACGAAATTATTGAGGAATTAACGTCTATTCGTAAAGATACAGGTGCATACTTATTTGTTGATGATTTAAAAAATTTACAAAAAAGTGGTCGTATTACTGGTGCCCAAGCATGGATTGGAACACTTTTACAAATGAAGCCAGTGCTTAAGTTTGAAGAAGATGGAAAAATTCATCCTTTAGAAAAAGTACGTACACGTAAGCGAGCTTATAATTCTATAGAACAACATGCACTTGATATTGCGAAAAATATTAATGATGTAACAGTGTTTGTGATTAATGGAGATAAAACAAAAGAGGGTAAAGATTTTTGTGCTAAATTAAAAGAGAAATATTCAAACATTAATATTCAATATTGTGAATATGGACCAGTCATTGCATCTCATTTAGGTTCAGGTGGAATCGGAGTTGGATATTTCCCAAGAAAAATTGTAATCGAATAAGATGAAGGTCTAATCGTTAAAAGTGAGAACATGGAGGGCTAAGGTACCCATCTCCTTTTCGATTAGACTTTTTTTATTTTAATAAGGAAGTGATGAAATATTAAATATTATGGAAGATTAGTATCTTCAGAAATAGAATTAAAAGATGAAATAATCAGTGAGAAAACGTTAGGTATCGTAAAGAGTTCAAAAGGATATCGATGTATTCAATGTGGTAATGAAGATAGTGCTCATTTCTATCAATATTTTTCCTCTATTCTTAATAAAGAAGTAATATATTGTCGACAATGTATACATCTAGGAAGAATGGATAATATTACTGAATATAAAATCATTAAAAGTAAAAATGTTAAATCAGAGGGATTATATACATTATCTTTTAAATTATCTGAACAGCAATGTTATGCATCTGAAAAAATCTTATCTGCTATAGAAAACTGTGAAAACTTACTATTATATGCGGTAACTGGTGCAGGAAAAACAGAGATGATATATGAGGGTATTAGCTTATCACGTAAAAGAGGATTTAATGTAGCAGTCATCTCTCCAAGAGTAGATGTAGTAATAGAGATTAGCCAGCGTATTAAAGAAGTTTTTTTGAAAGAAAATATTGACGTATTGCATCAATCAAGTAAACAACAATATAACGGACATTTTGTAATTTGTACTATCCATCAACTATATCGATTTAAAAATCACTTTGAAGTTATTTTTGTCGATGAAGTTGATGCATTTCCGCTTCCTATGGATCATCATCTACAAAATGCTATTAAACAAGCGGCTAAACCGCTATCTACATTGATTTATATGACTGCAACGCCACCTAGACATTTACTGCATCAAATACCAAAACATCGCATTATACAGTTACCTGCTCGCTTTCATAGACACCCATTACCAGTTCCAAAATTTAAATATTTTAAATTAAATATGAATCGTACTCAAAGTTTTTTAAAGTACATGTTATTAAATCAGATTGAACATAAAAGATTTACGTTAGTATTTTTTAATAATATAGAAAATATGATTAAGATATCCGAATACTATAAAAAAATATTTTCAGATTTGATATGTATTTCAAGTGAAGATGCTTTACGTTTTGAAAAAGTGAAAGCACTTCGTGAAGGAAAACATCGAATTGTTTTTACAACAACAATTTTAGAACGTGGATTTACTATGGCTCAATTAGACGTTATCGTAATTAATGCAGATACATTTGAAAAGGCTGCATTAGTACAAATTGCTGGAAGAGTTGGACGTAAACAAGAAGCTCCCACAGGAAAGGTATTATTTCTTCATGAAGGTGTGAGTATATCAATGTTGATGGCTAAAAAAGATATTACAAAAATGAATAAATTAGGGATTCAAAGAGGGTGGATTGATGAATAAATGTATTCAGTGTGCTACTCCTATTCACGAAGAACTATCTATATTTAATTTTTATAAATCACCACAACAATTTTGTGAAACATGCACAAAACAATGGCAAGCCATTAAACTTGATATCAATGATAAAAAAAGATGTACAAGATGTCTTAATTATAAAATAAAAGTAAGTGATGAATGTTTAGACTGTAAATGTCTCAATCAACAATTTACTCTAATGTCACAACTGTATTGTGAATATAAATATGATGGAATAATGAAAGAAACGATTCATCATTACAAATTTATGAAGGATTACTATTTAGCTGAGGTTTTAGCTTCAAAGTTAACATTGCCTAAAACGTCATATGACTATATTGTCCCTATCCCATCCCCTTATAAAAGAGATGAACATCGAACGTTTAATCCAGTAACCACTGTTTTGGACAAAATGGGGGTAAGCTATATAGAATTATTAGGAACACGTTCACGACCTAAGCAATCAAGACTTGGAAAAAGAGAGCGATTTAAAGCTGACAATCCGTTCTATCTTAAAGAAAATATAGATATTACGAATAAAAATATTTTACTGATTGATGATATCTATACTACCGGTTTGACAGTTCATTATGCGGGGAGTGTATTATGTAATAAAAAAGTCAGAAAATTCAAAGTGTTTGCGTTTTCAAGATGACTTAAACATGATATTATAATAGTAAGAATACCAATATTAGAGGTTAAAGGAGAGATAACTATGATTAGATTTGAAATTCATGGAGATAACCTCACTATTACAGATGCTATCCGCAACTATATTGAGGAAAAAATTGGTAAACTTGAACGTTATTTTAATAATGTGCCAAATGCAGTTGCACATGTAAAAGTTAAAACGTATCAAAATTCAGCTACTAAAATCGAGGTAACAATTCCTTTGAAAAATGTTACATTGAGAGCTGAAGAACGACACGACGATTTATACGCAGGCATTGATTTAGTTACAAGCAAATTAGAACGTCAAGTTCGTAAATATAAAACGCGTGTGAATCGTAAGAATAGAGATAATGGAGAACCAGAACCATTTATTGCTGAGCAACAAACAGTAGTGAATGAGGATGTGGAAGCGACTTCTGAATCATCAAATGAGAATGAAATAGAAATTATTCGTTCTAAACAGTTTAGCTTAAAACCAATGGATTCTGAAGAAGCAGTATTACAAATGGATTTATTAGGGCATGATTTTTACATTTTTACAGATCGTGAAACAGATGGTACAAGTATTGTGTATCGACGTAAAGATGGTAAATATGGTCTGATTGAAACAACTGAATAGTTGAATGTAGACGTTCTTTACGAAAGTTTAAGTATGAGAGGAGCTATGACTAGAATTGAAAATGCATGACATAGGCACGTATTCAATTCAGTCAATGACTACTCCCTTGTTTAAAGGTACCTGAGACAAGTTGATGTCCCAGGTACTTTTATTATTTAGAAGAGAATAATAAATATTATATGTATCGTACAATGTGAAGAATGAGTATGAAGCTACTATCAACTAGCTATTTTACACTTATTCATGGACGGTATAATCATGCTATGCTAATGTAATGAGGTAATTAAAAATTAAAGGATAGTAAGTTTTTTGAAATAGAAAGAAAGTTTAAATATAAAAGTAATTATTGTACACAATTAAGCATATCGTTTATATGAGTATTTAAGTATAAATTTGAACTTATAAATGATATTATAAATTGTTGTAGGCCAAACAGTTTTTTTAGCTAAAGGAGCGAACATAATGGGATTTTTATCAAAAATTGTTGACGGCAATAAGAAAGAAGTGAAACGTTTAAGTAAAAAAGCTGATGAAGTACTTGCTTTAGAGGAAAAAATGGCGATTTTAACTGACGAAGAAATCAGAAATAAAACAAAGCAATTTCAAGAAGAAGCACAAGCAATTGAAGATGTAAAAAAACAAAATGACTATTTAGATAAAATTTTACCACAAGCATTTGCATTAGTACGTGAAGGTGCAAAACGTGTATTTAACATGTCACCTTATAAAGTCCAAGTTATGGGTGGTATTGCTATTCATAAAGGCGATATTGCAGAAATGAGAACTGGTGAAGGTAAAACATTAACTGCGACAATGCCAACGTATTTAAATGCTTTAGCAGGACGAGGCGTTCATGTTATTACAGTCAATGAATACTTATCTAGTGTTCAAAGTGAAGAAATGGCTGAATTATATGAGTTTTTAGGTTTAACAGTTGGTTTAAATCTAAATAGCAAATCTACTGAAGAAAAACGTGAAGCATACGCAAAAGACATTACTTATAGTACAAATAATGAATTAGGCTTTGATTACTTAAGAGATAATATGGTGAATTATGCGGAAGAACGCGTAATGAGACCATTACATTTTGCTATTATTGATGAGGTTGACTCTATTTTAATAGATGAGGCAAGAACACCGCTAATTATTTCAGGTGAAGCTGAAAAGTCAACGTCTCTTTATACTCAAGCGAATGTTTTTGCTAAGATGTTAAAAGCGGATGAAGATTATAAATATGATGAAAAAACAAAAGTTGTTCATTTAACAGAACAAGGTGCAGATAAAGCAGAACGAATGTTTAAAATTGATAATTTATATGATGTTCAAAATGTAGATATTATTAGTCATATTAATACTGCTTTAAGAGCACATGTGACTTTACAACGCGATGTCGATTACATGGTCGTAGATGGAGAAGTATTAATTGTAGATCAATTCACTGGTCGTACAATGCCTGGACGTCGTTTTTCTGAAGGATTGCATCAAGCTATTGAAGCTAAAGAAGGCGTGAAAATTCAAAATGAATCTAAAACAATGGCTTCAATTACTTTCCAAAACTACTTCCGTATGTATAATAAATTAGCTGGAATGACTGGGACTGCTAAAACTGAAGAGGAAGAGTTCCGTAATATCTATAATATGACAGTAACTCAAATTCCAACGAACAAACCTGTTCAACGTCAAGATAAGTCTGATTTAATTTATATTAGTCAAAAAGGAAAGTTTGATGCAGTTGTAGACGATGTGGTTGAAAAACATAAACAAGGACAACCAGTTTTATTAGGTACTGTTGCAGTAGAAACAAGTGAATACATTTCAAATTTATTGAAAAAACGCGGTATACGTCATGATGTATTAAATGCGAAGAATCATGAAAGAGAAGCTGAAATTGTAGCCAATGCAGGACAAAAAGGTGCAGTTACTATTGCTACTAATATGGCTGGACGTGGAACAGACATTAAATTAGGTGAAGGCGTAGAAGAAATAGGTGGCCTTGCAGTAATAGGCACTGAAAGACATGAATCTCGTCGTATTGATGATCAATTACGTGGTCGTTCAGGTCGTCAAGGAGATAAAGGGGATAGTCGTTTCTACTTATCATTACAAGATGAATTAATGGTTCGTTTTGGTTCTGAAAGACTTCAAAAAATGATGAATCGTTTAGGTATGGATGATTCAACGCCAATAGAATCTAAAATGGTTTCACGCGCAGTTGAATCAGCTCAAAAACGTGTTGAAGGAAATAACTTTGATGCACGTAAACGTATTCTCGAGTATGATGAAGTATTACGTAAACAACGTGAAATTATTTATAATGAACGTAATAGCATTATAGATTCAGAAGATAGTTCAGAAATTGTTATTGCGATGATGCGTACTACTTTACAGAGAGCGATTAACTACTATATTAACGATGAAGACGATAATCCTGATTATGGACCATTTATAAATTATGTTAATGATGTGTTTATTCAAGAAGGAGAATTAACTGAAGAAGAAATTAAAGGTAAAGATTCTGAAGACATTTTTGAAGTGGTATGGACTAAAATTGAAAAAGGTTATGAAAGCCAAAAAGAAAAAATTGGAGATCAAATGCCTGAATTTGAACGTATGATTTTATTACGTTCTATTGATACTCATTGGACTGACCATATTGATACAATGGATCAGTTACGCCAAGGTATACACTTACGTTCATATGCACAACAAAATCCACTTCGTGATTACCAAAATGAAGGACACGAGTTATTTGACTTAATGATGCAAGCTATTGAAGAAGATACGTCTAAATATATATTAAAATCTGTTATTCAAGTAGACGAACAAGTTGAACGTGAAAAAACAACAGATTTTGGCAAGGCACAACACGTATCTGCTGAAGATGGCAAAGAAAAAGCAAAAAAACAACCTATTGTAAAAGGTGAAAAAATCGGACGTAATGATCCTTGTCCTTGTGGTAGTGGTAAAAAATATAAAAATTGCCATGGTAAAGAAGATTAATATCAAGTAATTATAATTAGGCGAGATCGAGACGTATATTGCTTATCATTTAAAAGCTTTTGTCGCGATCTCGTATTTTATTTAAAGAATTTATAAATAAAGGAGACATATATAGTGGAATTATCAGAAATCAAACGTAATATTGATGAATATAATAATGATTTAGAACAAATTAGGGGGTCTCTTTGACTTAGAAAATAAAGAAACAAATATTCAAGAATATGAAGAAATGATGACAGAACCAGACTTTTGGGATAACCAAAATAAAGCTCAAGATGTTATTGATAAAAATAATGCATTAAAATCGATAGTTAATGGTTACTATGAGCTCAATCATAAATTAGAAGATATGGATGCAACATGGGAATTACTTCAAGAGGAATATGATGATGAAATCAAAGAAGATTTAGAACAAGATATTGTATCATTCAGAGAACAAATCGATCAGTTTGAATTACAATTATTATTAGATGGTCCACATGATGCAAATAATGCTATTTTAGAGTTGCATCCTGGTGCTGGAGGGACCGAATCTCAAGACTGGGCTAGCATGTTATTAAGAATGTACCAAAGATATGGTGAACAACAAGGCTTTAAAATAGAAACCATCGATTATTTACCAGGTGATGAAGCGGGAGTAAAAAGCGTTACATTATTGATTAAAGGTCATAACGCCTACGGTTACTTAAAAGCAGAAAAAGGAGTACACCGACTTGTAAGAATTTCACCTTTTGATTCATCTGGAAGACGTCATACGTCATTTGCTTCTTGTGATGTTATACCAGAATTTGATAATGATGAGATAGAAATAGAAATTAATCCTGATGATATTACAGTAGATACATTTAGAGCATCAGGTGCAGGTGGACAACATATCAATAAAACAGAGTCTGCAATCCGTATTACTCATCATCCAACCGGAATTGTAGTGAATAACCAAAATGAACGTTCTCAAATCAAGAACCGTGAAGCTGCAATGAAAATGTTGAAATCTAAATTATATCAATTGAAGTTAGAAGAGCAAGAACGTGAAATGGCAGAAATTCGTGGTGAACAAAAAGAAATAGGATGGGGTAGTCAAATTCGTTCGTATGTATTCCATCCATATTCTATGGTAAAAGATCATCGTACAAATGAAGAGACTGCTAAGGTAGATGCAGTAATGGATGGAGATATTGCGCCATTTATAGAAGCTTATTTACGACAAACGATGTCACAAAATGATTGATTGAGTTGTTTATTAATAAAAAATAAAATTTTAAAATCTAAATAAATCTAACTTTAAAATGTAATTCGTGACTTGTAATATTACTAATTTAATCAATTTAAACTAATTTAGGAGTGTTATTTAACCTTTATATTACAAGGTTTTAACATTCCTCTTTTTTAATGTTGTTTATGCTAAAGTATTAATGAACAAGCATACACTACAGCAAAGGAATGACAACATGTTAAAAAAATCAATGACTGTAACATTTGCTTCAATTGCAGCAATTACAGGTTTAAATACGTTAGCACATGCACAACAAACACACATTGTTAAAGAAAAAACAAATGTAGAAGCATTGGCACAACAATTTTCTACAACTGCAGATGAGATAAAAAAATTAAATCATATAGGTAATGAGGAAGTTGAAAAAGATATTTCAATAGTTGTACCTGATAAAGATATTGTTGAAGTTAAATCTGGTGATACATTAAACAACATTGCGAATGCTCATCATTTAACATTAGATGAATTATATGCATTTAATCCAGGAGTAAAACCGTTAATTCATCCTGGTGATTTAATCGCAGTAAGTGACAAAGGTTCAGCAACATTAGAAAGTCAATTGATAAGTGATAGTAGTGTATATGCTACGCCTTATTCAAGTGAAACTGAAACTGCACCATTAAGCTATAATAGCGCTGAAACTGCGTCATATGTAGCGTCTCCATCATATGTTACTAGTAATAATTACAATACTGAAACAGTAAGTGCACCAGTATATTATAATAATAGCGCTTTAAATAACCAAGGTAATCATTATTATTTTGGTAACTGTACATATTATGCATTTGATCGTAGACAACAATTAGGACGTTCAGTAGGGAGCTATTGGGGAAATGCAAATAATTGGGCAAGCTCAGCTAGAAATGCTGGTTTAGTGGTCGATCATCGTCCAGAAGTAGGTGCTGTTTTCCAAACACCAGCGGGTTATTATGGTCACGTGGGCATCGTAGAACGTGTGAACAATGATGGTTCGTTTTATGTTTCAGAGATGAATTGGAATGGTCATTTCAATGATGTTACAAATAGAACAATTTATAATTCGTCTAGTTATAATTTTATACATTAAATTTTCAAAGGATTTATAATGTTAAAGCATCAACAAATCTTATGTTTTGTTGATGTTTTTTTAGTTATTAATAATGCAATGTATTGTTTAAAAAAAGAAATAAAAGTTATGAAATTATCACAATTAAAACTTTTTACTAAACGATTGATTGATATAATAAATACAAGTATAATTTCTATTTAATAATATAAGGAGGTATAACCGCATTATGGGGGTTCATCAATACTTTAAACGTTTATCTGATCTTGAAAAATTAATAAGATTACCAGGAAAATTCAAATATTTTGAGCATAATGTTGCAGCACATTCATTTAAAGTTACTAAAATAGCTCAATACTTAGCAACAGTTGAAGAATATCATGGTAATTCAATTGATTGGAAAAGCTTGTATGAAAAAGCCCTTAACCATGATTTTGCAGAAGTATTTACAGGGGATATTAAGACACCAGTTAAATATGCAAGCAGAGAATTAAAAATGTTATTTTCTCAAGTCGAAGAAGAAATGGTAGATACGTTCATTAATGAAGAAATTCCGAAGCCATACCAAGATATTTATCGTAAAAGACTTCAAGAGGGAAAAGATGATTCTTTAGAAGGCCAAATTTTATCAGTAGCTGATAAAATTGACTTATTATATGAAACGTTTGGTGAAATTCAAAAACGTAATCCGGAAGATCTGTTTTTTGAAATTTATGAACATAGCCTAGAAACAATAATGCAATTTGATCATTTAAGTTCAGTACAAGATTTTATTGATCACGTTATACCGGAAATGCTTACGGAAAACTTTATTCCTCGTGCTGAACTACGTGAAACAACAATGACAATCTTAGAACGACGAAGAAGAAATGAGTGAATATAATGGTATGGTATACTTTAGCTGCTTTCTTTCCTTGTATCTTAGTTATTTTATTTAGTGTCATTACCAGAAGTAAATGGGTAGGCGTTATTGTAACATTGATATTAATTGCCGCTTCAGTGTATAAAGGATTTTTTCATAATGAATGGATTATATTTTTAGATGTAGTATCTATCCTAGCTGGTTATGTGATTATTGATAATTTAGAATTTCACAAACATCAAGATTAAGCCAAAAAAATTGCAGTACTATACCATTTGTTTTATATTATTAATACATATCTAATAAAAATACGTCAACATATTAAGATGAGGCATAAATATAGAAATGAATTTATATTTGTGTCTCATCTTTTATATATGTATAAAAAATGATGGCAAACGTAAGCGAACAAACGTTTGTTTTTTTATTCGCTTTTTTGTTAAAATAAGTATAAATAGTATTATTTTTACTGAAATAAACAATTAATAAAAATAAACTGAGGAGGCGCTTGAAAGAATGGTAGAACATCATCCTTTTAAATTAAATTCTGAATTTGAACCACAAGGGGACCAGCCTCAAGCCATAAAAAAAATCGTTGAAGGTGTTAAAGCTGGTAAACGTCATCAAACATTACTTGGTGCAACGGGTACTGGTAAAACATTTACCATGAGTAATGTTATTAAAGAAGTTGGAAAACCTACATTAATTATAGCGCATAATAAAACGTTAGCAGGTCAATTGTATAGTGAATTTAAAGAGTTCTTTCCTGAAAATAGGGTAGAATATTTCGTGAGTTACTACGATTATTATCAACCTGAAGCATATGTACCATCAACGGATACATTTATCGAAAAAGACGCCTCAATTAACGATGAAATTGATCAGTTACGACATTCAGCTACAAGTGCTTTATTCGAACGTGATGATGTGATTATTATTGCAAGTGTAAGTTGTATTTATGGTTTAGGTAATCCAGAAGAATACAAAGACTTAGTTGTTAGCGTTCGAGTAGGAATGGAAATGGATAGAAGTGAGCTTCTTCGAAAATTAGTCGATGTTCAGTATTCAAGGAACGACATCGATTTTCAACGTGGTACATTTAGAGTAAGAGGAGATGTTGTAGAAATCTTTCCTGCTTCAAGAGAAGAAATGTGTATCCGAGTGGAATTCTTTGGCGATGAAGTTGATAGAATCAGAGAAGTAAATTATCTAACTGGTGAAGTGATACGTGAAAGAGAACATTTTGCCATATTCCCTGCTTCCCACTTTGTTACTAGAGAAGAAAAAATGAAAGTCGCTATTGAACGTATTGAAAAAGAACTTGAAGAGCGATTAAAAGAATTGAAAGCTGAAAATAAATTATTAGAAGCACAACGTCTAGAACAACGTACAAATTATGACTTAGAAATGATGAGAGAGATGGGCTTTTGTTCTGGAATAGAGAATTATTCTGTTCATTTAACATTAAGACCACTTGGTTCCACACCTTATACTTTACTTGATTATTTTGGTGATGATTGGCTTGTAATGATAGATGAGTCGCACGTGACGTTACCACAAATTAGAGGTATGTTTAATGGAGACCAAGCACGTAAAAAAGTACTCGTAGATCATGGTTTCCGTTTACCAAGTGCTATGGATAACCGTCCGCTTAAATTTGAAGAATTTGAACAAAAAACTAAACAGCTCGTTTATGTTTCAGCAACACCTGGTCCATATGAAATTGAACATACTGATAAAATGGTAGAACAAATTATTCGACCAACTGGTTTATTAGATCCTAAAATTGATGTTCGACCTACGAAGAATCAAATTGATGATTTACTCAGTGAAATTCAAGAAAGAATTGATAGGAATGAACGTGTACTTGTCACAACCTTAACTAAAAAAATGAGTGAAGATTTGACAACATATATGAAAGAGGCAGGAATTAAAGTGAATTATCTTCATTCTGAAATCAAAACACTTGAACGTATAGAAATTATACGTGATTTAAGAATGGGCACATATGATGCTGTAGTAGGTATCAATTTGCTTAGAGAGGGTATTGATATACCTGAAGTGTCGTTAGTAGTTATTTTAGATGCAGATAAAGAAGGATTTTTACGTTCAAATCGTTCACTTATTCAAACTATCGGACGTGCTGCACGTAACGATAAAGGAGAAGTTATCATGTATGCCGATAAGATAACAGACTCTATGCAGTACGCAATTGATGAAACACAGCGTCGTCGAGAAATACAAATGACACATAACGAAAAATATGGTATTACTCCTAAAACAATCAATAAAAAAATACATGATGTCATTAGTGCTACAGTGGATAATGATGAAACAAATGAAAAGCAACAAACTGAAGTACCTAAGAAAATGACAAAGAAAGAACGTCAGAAAACAATTGAAAATATTGAAAAAGAAATGAAAAAAGCAGCTAAAGATTTAGACTTTGAAAGAGCAACAGAATTGAGAGATATGTTATTTGAACTAAAAGCAGAAGGGTGATTATTACATGAAAGGTCCAAGTATCGTAGTTAAAGGTGCAAGAGCACATAACTTAAAAGATATCGATATTGAGTTACCAAAGAACAAACTTATAGTGATGACTGGTCTCTCTGGGTCGGGAAAATCATCACTTGCATTTGACACAATATATGCTGAAGGACAACGTCGCTATGTAGAATCGTTAAGTGCCTACGCACGACAATTTTTAGGACAAATGGATAAGCCAGATGTTGATACCATTGAGGGACTATCACCTGCAATTTCAATTGACCAAAAAACGACAAGTAAAAACCCGCGTTCTACAGTAGCTACTGTGACTGAAATATATGATTACATTCGATTATTATATGCACGTGTGGGGAAAGCATTTTGTCCATATCATGGAATCGAAATTGAATCGCAAACCGTGCAGCAAATGGTAGATCGTATATTAGAATTAGAAGAAAGAACTAAAATTCAAATTTTAGCTCCTTTAGTTTCACATAGAAAAGGGAGCCATGAAAAATTAATTGAAGATATTGGCAAAAAGGGATATGTCAGATTACGTGTCGATGGTGAAGTGGTCGATGTAAACGAGGTTCCTGCACTAGATAAAAATAAAAATCATACTATTGAAGTAGTTGTAGATCGTTTAGTTGTAAAATCAGGAATAGAAACAAGATTAGCAGATTCAATAGAAACAAGTTTAGAGCTAGGTGAAGGAAACCTTACTGTTGATGTCATTGGTGGAGAAGAGCTCAAATTCTCTGAAAATCATGCTTGTCCAATTTGTGGATTTTCTATAGGTGAATTAGAACCTAGAATGTTTAGTTTTAATAGCCCATTCGGTGCTTGTCCAACATGTGATGGATTAGGTCAAAGACTTACAGTAGATCTAGATTTGGTTGTTCCTGATACTAATAAAACTTTAAATGAAGGTGCGATTGAACCTTGGGAGCCTACAAGTTCCGACTTTTATCCAACATTATTAAAACGAGTATGTGAAGTTTATAAAATTAATATGGATAAGCCATATAAAAAATTGACTGATAGACAAAAAGATATTCTTATGAATGGGTCAGGCGATAAAGAAATTGAGTTTTCATTTCATAGTCGAAATGGAGGCACACGTCGTAGAAAAATGAAATTTGAAGGCGTAGTCCCTAATATAGATCGACGTTATCACGAATCACCATCAGAATATACACGTGAAATGATGAGTAGATATATGACTGAACTTCCATGTGAAACATGTCACGGTAAACGTTTAAGTAAAGAAGCACTTTCAGTATATGTTGGTGGATACAATATTGGCGAAGTTGTAGAATATTCAATTAAAAATGCACTCAAATTTTATGAGAATATAGAGTTATCAGAGCAAGACAAAGCGATTGCTAAACAAATTTTAATTGAGATTATTTCAAGATTAACATTCTTAAATAATGTAGGGCTTGATTATTTAACACTGAATCGTTCTTCAGGAACACTATCAGGTGGAGAAGCACAACGTATTCGTCTTGCTACTCAAATTGGATCACGATTGACAGGCGTGCTTTATGTATTGGACGAACCTTCTATCGGATTACATCAACGCGATAATGATCGTTTAATCAATACATTAAAAGAGATGAGAGATTTAGGTAACACACTAATTGTAGTTGAACATGATGACGATACGATGAGAGCAGCCGATTACCTTGTTGATGTCGGACCTGGTGCAGGTAATCATGGCGGTGAAATTGTCTCAAGTGGGACTCCTAAAAAGGTAATGAAAGACAAGAAATCCTTAACTGGTCAATATTTGAGCGGTAAAAAACGTATTGACGTCCCGGAACATCGCAGAGAAGTTACGAATCGTAAAATCTCAATTAAAGGTGCAAAAAGTAATAATTTAAAAGATGTTGATGTAGATATTCCATTGTCAGTAATGACGGTTGTAACAGGTGTTTCTGGATCAGGTAAAAGTTCATTAGTTAATGAAGTGTTATATAAATCATTAGCTCAAACAATTAATAATTCTAAAGTTAAACCTGGAGAGTATGATGAGATCAAAGGTATTGATCAATTAGATAAGATTATAGATATTGATCAATCACCTATAGGAAGAACACCACGTTCTAACCCGGCGACATATACAGGTGTATTTGATGACATTAGAGATGTTTTTGCTCAAACGAATGAAGCTAAAATTAGAGGATATCAAAAAGGACGCTTTAGTTTTAATGTTAAAGGTGGTCGTTGTGAAGCTTGTAAAGGCGATGGCATTATTAAAATAGAAATGCACTTCTTACCAGATGTATATGTGCCATGCGAAGTGTGTGATGGCAAACGATACAATAGAGAAACTTTAGAAGTCACATATAAAGGAAAAAATATTGCAGATGTATTAGCAATGACAGTAGAAGAAGCGACTTATTTCTTTGAAAATATTCCTAAAATTCATAGAAAATTACAAACACTTGTAGATGTAGGATTAGGCTATATTACTCTAGGGCAACAAGCAACCACACTTTCTGGTGGGGAAGCACAACGTGTGAAACTGGCTTCAGAATTACACAAACGTTCTACAGGACGATCAATTTATATCTTAGATGAACCTACTACAGGTCTTCATGTTGACGATATCAGTCGATTATTAAAAGTATTAAATCGCCTTGTGGAAAATGGAGATACAGTGGTTATTATTGAACATAATTTAGATGTTATTAAAACATCAGATTATATTATAGATTTAGGACCAGAAGGCGGAGAAGGTGGCGGTACTATCGTTGCAACTGGAACGCCAGAAGACATTGCAAGTGTGGAAGCTTCTTATACAGGTAAGTACTTAAAAACAGTGTTAGAACGTGATAAAGTGCGAGATGAATAAAATAGAATTTAATGTGCGATAGTGCTTTTTTAGAGTATAAATGAAGTAGAATATCATTTTAATGGTTTTGAAAAAAGGAGTAGAAAAATAATTTTCTACTCCTTTTTTATATAACATATTGTTATATTTTTGATATGATAAGAGATGAATTAATTCAAGGGAATTTTGAGGTGAACTCATGTTAACGACAGAGAGATTGGTTAAAGTATTAAAACTGAAGCTATTTACTGGAGAAAAAGGATTAAATAAAACAATTAAAAATATTGATATTTCTAGACCTGGTTTAGAAATGGCAGGTTATTTTTCTCATTATGCAGCAAATCGTATTCAATTATTAGGTACCACTGAATTATCATTTTACAATTTATTACCAGATGAAGAAAGACGAGGACGAATGAGAAAATTATGTCGTCCTGAAACCCCAGCAATTATTGTGACAAGAGGATTAGAGCCTCCTCAGGAACTGATTGAAGCGGCTCAAGAAATGGAGACACCTTTGATTGTTTCTAAAGATGCTACGACAAGTTTAATGAGTCGATTAACGACATTTTTAGAACATGAGTTAGCTAAAACGACCTCTCTACACGGCGTTTTAGTAGACGTATATGGTGTAGGCGTATTGATTACAGGAGACTCTGGCATCGGAAAAAGTGAAACAGCATTAGAATTAGTAAAACGAGGTCATCGTTTAGTAGCAGATGATAATGTTGAAATTCGCGAAATTACGAAAGACGAATTGATTGGTACACCACCTAAGTTAATTGAACATTTATTAGAAATACGTGGACTAGGAATTATCAATGTCATGACTTTATTTGGAGCGGGGTCAATTCTAACCCAAAAACAAATACGGTTAAATATAAATCTTGAAAATTGGGATAAGAATAAATTATATGATCGCGTTGGCTTAAATGAAGAAACGTTAAAGATTTTAGATACGGAAATAACTAAAAAAACAATCCCTGTAAGACCAGGAAGAAACGTTGCTGTTATTATAGAAGTAGCTGCAATGAATTATCGTTTAAATATCATGGGTATTAATACAGCTGAAGAATTTAATCAACGTTTAAATGAAGAAATTCTCAAGAATGGGAATCAGAATGAAGGGATATAGTATATGTTTTTTAATTTGAATTATATCAATCCTACTGCTATCGATATAGGTCCTTTATCGATAAAATGGTATGGAATTATTATTGCAGTAGGAATATTGATTGGATATTTTATTGCTCAAGAAAGCTTGAAATCTATAGGATTACATAAAGATACATTAGTAGATATTATTTTTTATTGTGCAATTTTCGGATTTCTAGTTGCAAGAATTTATTTTGTTATATTTCAATGGCCTTATTATATGGAAAATCCATCAGAAATACCTAAAATTTGGCATGGCGGGATAGCTATTCACGGTGGATTAATAGGTGGCTTTATTACTGGAATTATTCTATGTAAATTGAAAAATCTTAATCCTTTTCAAATTGGAGATATTGTTGCACCAAGCATTATATTAGCTCAAGGTATAGGGCGATGGGGCAATTTTATGAATCATGAAGCTCATGGCGGACCAGTATCAAGAACATTTCTAGAAAATATGCATATTCCAGAATTTATTATTCGAAATATGTATATTGAAGGTGTATACTATCATCCTACTTTTTTATATGAATCTATTTGGGATATACTTGGTTTTATTATATTAATTACTCTTAGAAAGTACCTACGCGTTGGAGAAACATTTTCATTATATCTCATTTGGTATTCAATAGGGCGCTTCTTCGTTGAAGGATTACGAACAGACAGTTTAATGTTAACAAGTCATATTCGCGTAGCTCAACTTGTTTCAATTATTTTAATTATTATTGGTATGACTTTGATTATCTATCATCGAATAAAATATCAACCAGCTATTTATAAAAATGCTGGACCATTAACTTGGAATTCAAGAGGGAAAGTAAAATAATGAGACGATTAACTATTATTAATACACAGTCGATGAATCCCTTATGGCGCATTTACCAATTTGTTCGTTTTTCTAAAGTGTTAAAAAATACAGTAATAATAGAAATAAGTCGATTTATTCCTTTTTTAAATGTGAAACGATATGTTTATATTCATTTCTTGAAGATGTCAATTGGGGAACGAACTGCATTTGCCTATAAGGTAATGCCTGATATTTTTCATCCCCAGTTAATATCTATTGGCAGTAATACTGTTATTGGTTATAATACAACAATATTAACGCATGAAATTTTAGTAAATGAGTATCGTTATGGACGAGTGGACATTGGTTCTCATACTTTAATTGGAGCAAATGTGACCATTTTACCTGGAGTGAAAATCGGTCATAACGTTATGATTAAAGCAGGTACTATCGTCTCTAAAGATGTTCCCAATGATACTATTGCTTTTGGAAACCCCATGCAAATTCATAATAAATAAGAAAGTGGTGACAAAGCATGGCACGAAAGGAACAAAAAATTATTCCAATGACTTTTGATGAGAATTTTTATCGAAAGATGGCAGATCAAAAATATAAACAGAGAAATTATAGAAAAGCAGCTGAATATTATGGAAATGTGCTAGATTTGTCACCTGAAGATTTTGATATAAAACTTAAGTATGCCGATTGTTTAAATGAATTGAATTTGAATAAAAAAGCAGAAAAAATGTTTTATGAAAGCATTATAAATGATCATAATGTATCAGAAAGTTATTATCAATTGAGTCAGCTGAATATTAAACTTAATGAGCCAAACAAGGCCTTCTTGTTTGGTATTAATTATGTAGTTTTATCAAATGATGATTCTTTTAGAGAAGAATTAGAAAACATGTTCGAAGTTTCTTATATTGAAGAAAATAAAATTGAAATGGAAGCACAATTATTTGCAGTTCAATTATTATTTCAATATTTATTCGCTCAAGGACGGTTACAAGAAGCACGAACGTATATTTTAAAACAAAACGATGATATTCAGTCGCATCGCGTTATTAGAAATTTACTAGCAATGTGTTATCTTTATTTGAGTGAATATGAGATTGCTAAAGAATTATTCGAAACATTGCTTGCTGAAGATAACTCGGATGTTCATGCACTATGTCATTATACATTGCTATTATATAATACTAATGAAACAGAGAAGTATCACAAATATATAAAAATATTAAATAAAGTGATGCCGATGAATGAAGATGAAAGTTTTAAGTTAGGTATTGTACTAAGTTATCTTAAACAGTACAAAGCGTCTCAACAACTTTTATTACCTTTATATAAAAAGGGTAAGTTTGTTTCAGTTCAAATGTTTAATGCTTTAAGTTATAACTATTATTACTTAGGAAATAAAGAACAAAGTAAACTATTTTGGGATAAATTATTGCAAATTTCTGAAGTAAATGTGGGGTATGCCCCATGGGTATTAGAAGAAAGTAAATACACATTTGAACAAAAAATATTACCTTTATTATTAGATGATGACAGTCATTATCGATTATATGGCGTATTTTTATTAAATCAGTTAAATGGAAAAGAAATACTAATGACTGAAGACATTTGGTCAGTATTGGAAAACATGAATGACTATGAAAAGTTATATTTAACTTACTTAGTTCAAGGATTACATTTAAATAAGCTTGATTTTATTCATAAAGGCTTAAAGAAAATATATGACGTTGAAGAACTATCGTTTGATACAGAATTATTTGTCAGTTGGATTGATAAAGGAGAAGCTTTAATCGTTGAAGGCGTTAATTTTAAAGAGTTAAATAGATATATTGCGGCACATGTTTATTTATATTATCGTTATCATAAAAAGCATATAACTAAAAAGAAAATTATTGAAATTTTTAATACTACAAGATATAAATTAGATAACGCAATTGATAAATTATTGAGCATATAAATTTATGAAAAGCAAATAATACTATATAATGCGCGTATTAATATAAATGTAGGAGGTATAAAAATGAACGAAGTAGATTTTGATGTTGCGATAATTGGGGCTGGACCAGCTGGAATGACTGCTGCAGTTTATGCATCACGTGCAAATCTAAATACAGTGATGATTGAACGCGGTATGCCTGGAGGACAAATGGCAAATACGGAAGAAGTTGAAAATTTTCCAGGCTTTGAAATGATTACAGGTCCAGATTTATCAACAAAAATGTTTGAACATGCGAAAAAATTTGGTGCTTCTTATCAATATGGAGATATCAAATCAATTGAAGATAATGGCGATCACAAAGTGATTAATCTAGGAAATAAAACAATAACAGCTAGAGCAGTGATTATTTCAACAGGTGCAGAATATAAAAAAATTGGTGTCCCTGGTGAACAAGAATTAGGTGGTCGTGGTGTAAGTTATTGTGCAGTATGTGATGGCGCATTCTTTAAAAACAAAAATATATTTGTTATTGGTGGCGGCGACTCAGCGGTAGAAGAGGGTGCATTCCTTACTAAATTCGCTGATAAAGTAACAATTGTTCATCGAAGAGACGAACTAAGAGCCCAAAAAATTCTACAAGATCGTGCATTTAAAAATGAAAAAATTGATTTTATTTGGAGTCACACTTTGAAATCAATTAATGAAAAAGATGGAAAAGTAGGATCTGTAACGTTAGTTTCAACAAAAGATGCGTCTGAGCAAACGTTAGATGCAGACGGTGTTTTTATTTATATTGGTATGAAACCTCTAACAGCACCATTTAATAATTTAGGTATTACAAATGATATGGGCTATATTATTACAAAAGATGATATGACTACTTCTGTACCAGGGATTTTTGCAGCTGGAGACGTGAGAGATAAAGGATTACGTCAAATCGTAACTGCTACAGGTGATGGTAGTATTGCTGCACAAAGTGCAATTGATTATATCGAAGAATTAAATGATAAAGAAGAAGCTTAAGATATTAATTAAAGCTAGAATAATCACTTCTGATAGAAGTATTATTACTAGCTTTTTTCTTAGCAGTAAAGTCGATATAAATTGTTAGCAATGTAAAAATATATGCTATGATGTTATATAAATATATGTATGCTTAAATGGATGGTGCTTAGAATGGTTAATCAAATAAATGATGAAATGAGCAAAAGTGAACTATTAGTTATTACGGGATTGTCTGGCGCTGGTAAATCATTAGTTATTCAATGTTTAGAAGATATTGGCTTTTTCTGTGTAGATAATTTACCGCCTATATTACTACCTAAACTTGTGGAGTTAATGGAGCAAGGTAATCCTTCACTTCAAAAAGTAGCAATTGCAATTGATTTAAGAGGAAAAGAGTTATTTAAATCACTTGTAGATGAAATTGATGCAATTAAAACGCGAAATGATGTTATTGTAGATATTATGTTTTTAGAAGCTACAACTGAAAAATTAATTTCTAGATATAAAGAATCACGTAGAGCGCACCCTTTAAATCAAAATGGTCAAATGTCTTTAATTGATTCAATTCTAGAAGAACAACAATTGCTTTCAAATATTAGGTCAATAGCGAATTACATTATTGATACTACAGAGTTAAAGCCTAAAGAATTAAAAGAAAGAATCAAACGTCGTTTCGCCAATGAAAAAATGAATTCATTTAGTATTAATGTAACTAGTTTTGGATTTAAACATGGTATTCAGAAAGATGCTGATTTAGTATTCGATGTACGCTTTTTACCTAATCCATATTATGTTGAAGACTTGAGACCGATGACTGGAGAAGATGAAGCAGTTTATAATTATGTGATGAAATGGAAAGAAACTAAAACTTTCTTTGAAAAACTAATGGATTTACTTATTTTTATGATTCCAGGTTATAAAAAAGAGGGTAAATCGCAACTGGTTATAGCAATAGGGTGTACCGGCGGACAACATCGCTCTGTAGCCTTAGCTAAGCGTATCGGAGAAGAGTTAAATGATATATTTGATTATAATGTGTATGTTCATCATAGAGATGCACATATTGAAAGTGGCGTGAAGAAATGAAACAGTTGAAAGTAGTACTAATCGGAGGAGGTACGGGACTCTCAGTACTAGCTAGAGGATTACGAGAATATCCAATAGATATCACTGCTATTGTTACAGTCGCAGATGATGGTGGTAGTACAGGTAAAATTAGGGATGAAATGTCTATTCCTGCTCCAGGAGATATTAGAAATGTCATTGCAGCGCTAAGTGATGCGGAACCTATTCTAGAAGAATTATTTCAGTATCGTTTTGAAGAACATCAAATTGAAGGTCACTCATTAGGTAATTTATTACTTGCAGCACTCACAAATATAAAAAATGACTTTGGTCATGCAGTGAAAGAATTAAGTAAAATTTTAAACATTAAAGGAAAAGTGATTCCATCTACTAATACTAATGTTATGTTAAATGCTGTATTAGAAGATGGTGAGATTGTTGAAGGTGAATCTAAAATACCTAAAAAAAATAAAAAAATTCGACGTGTCTATTTAGAACCATCTAATGTAGAACCCATGCAGGAAGCTGTTGATGCTTTACAAGAAGCGGATTTAATTGTTCTAGGTCCTGGTTCACTGTATACGAGTGTAATTTCAAATTTGTGTATTGAAGGTATTTCTAAAGCAATAATAAGTTCACAAGCACCGAAATTATACATATCTAATATTATGACTCAACCAGGAGAAACAAATGATTATGATGTCTACGATCATATTAAAGCTATTCATCAACATGCTGGAGAACCATTTATTGATTATGTTATTTGTAGTAATGATGCATTTGATGAACAGATTCTTCAACGATATAAAGAACGTAATGCTCATCCTGTTAATATGAATAAAATAAAATTAACAGAAAATCATATTAAAATGATTACTTCTAAAAATCTTGTAGAAGTTTATGACCACGTCCTCGTTCGTCATAATACAAAGGTGCTTGCTAACCTTATATATGATTTAGCACTTGAATTAACAAGTACAATTCAATTTAAACCTAAAAAATAAATTTTAATGAATTTAAAAATAATTTGATATAGAGTGTTATATATTTTGAGATGTTAATTACATATAATAATGATGATGAGAAAAGGAGGGAGCATCAATGAGTTTTGCATCAGATATGAAAAGTGAATTGACCCGTATTGAAGTCGATGAAAGTAATGCTAAAGCTGAACTTAGCGCTTTGATTCGGATGAACGGTGCACTCAGTTTATCTAATCAACAATTTGTAATTAATGTTCAAACTGAAAATGCGACTACGGCTCGAAGAATATATTCATTAATTAAGCGTATTTTTAATGTGGAAGTAGAAATTTTAGTACGAAAAAAAATGAAATTAAAAAAGAATAATATCTATATTTGTCGAACTAAAGTACGTGTTAAAGAAATACTTGATGAATTAGGTATTTTAAAAAATGGTATTTTTGTTCATGATATTGATGCGAGTATGATTAAAGATGATGAAATGCGTAGAAGCTATTTAAGGGGAGCATTTTTAGCGGGTGGATCAGTAAACAACCCAGAAACCTCTTCCTACCATTTAGAAATTTTTTCTCAATATGAAGGGCATGCTGAGGGATTAACTAAACTAATGAACAGTTATGGATTAAATGCTAAGCATTTAGAACGAAAAAAAGGAAGTATCTCTTATTTGAAAGAAGCGGAGAAAATTTCTGAGTTTTTAAGTTTGATAGGGGGGTACCAAGCACTATTAAAATTTGAAGATGTAAGAATAGTGAGAGATATGAGAAACTCTGTCAATAGACTAGTAAATTGTGAAACAGCTAATTTAAATAAAACTGTGAGTGCAGCTATGAAACAAGTACAAAGCATTCAATTAATTGATGAAGAAATAGGTTTAGATAATTTGCCTGATCGTTTAAGAGAGATTGCAAAATTACGAGTAGAACATCAAGAAATTTCTTTGAAAGAATTAGGAGAAATGATATCAAATGGGCCTATTTCTAAATCAGGAGTAAATCATCGCTTACGAAAATTAAATGAACTCGCTGATAAAATTAGAAATGGAGAAAAAGTCGAATTATAAAATAAAATGTGTTTTAAAAAATAGGATGAAACATTAATATAACGTTTCATCCTATTTTTAATAATAGCCCCCTCGAGAGGAATCGAACCTCTATCTTAAGAACCGGAATCTTACGTGCTATCCATTACACTACGAGGAGTATAATATAAAAACTAATTTCTGTACTAAATATATAATTAACAGTACAATTTGAATATATGAATAGTGTATAAAATTATAAAACGCAACGTCAAATAAATGTAAAGGTATTATTTTTGACCATTTTTGACTTTTATTGTAAAATAAATATAACAGTTAATTACAAGGAGGAAATATAATGAATTTAATTCCTACAGTTATTGAAACAACAAATCGTGGTGAACGCGCATATGATATTTATTCTCGTCTATTAAAAGACCGCATTATTATGTTAGGCTCAGCAATTGATGATAATGTTGCAAATTCAATTGTATCACAATTATTATTCTTACAAGCTCAAGATTCTGAAAAAGATATTTATTTATACATCAATTCTCCAGGTGGTAGTGTAACAGCAGGATTTGCTATTTACGATACAATTCAACACATTAAACCAGATGTACAAACAATTTGTATTGGTATGGCTGCGTCAATGGGATCATTCTTATTAGCAGCTGGTACAAAAGGTAAACGTTTTGCCTTACCAAACGCTGAAGTTATGATTCATCAACCATTAGGTGGCGCTCAAGGTCAAGCGACAGAAATTGAAATTGCTGCTAACCATATCTTAAAAACACGTGAAAAATTAAATCGTATTTTAGCTGAACGTACAGGTCAAAATATTGAAACAATTCAAAAAGATACTGATCGTGATAACTTCTTAACTGCTGATGAAGCAAAAGAATATGGTTTAATTGATCATGTAATGCAACCTGAAGATATGTAAATAGAATTGTTTAACATGTAAAAAAGGAAGAGCATTGATGCTCTTCCTTTTTTTATGGTTTTTTAGTTTTTAATAAATAATGTATAGCTACAAACCCTAATAATAATCCTATAATAATAAAGAAGAAAGATAAAAGTACCATAATAATACTCTTTTCGAAAGCAAAGATACCATTTAAAATTAAAAATACACTAGCGATAAGTAGTAAGATATACGTTAACTTGTTGTCATTCATTACTAAATCTCCAAATACTATTCGTTAATTAAGTCTTCAAGTGCAACTTTTAAATTATTATATCTAAAATTAAACCCTAATGCTTCTAATTTATTAGGTAAGACTTTTTGAGTATCGAGAACTACTGTCGACATTTCTCCTAGTACAGCACGCATAATTAATGATGGCACCCACGTTTCATGTGGTTTATGCATCGTACGTCCAAGTGTATAACCAAATAAATTTTGACGTTCAGGAATTGGAGAAGCCATATTAAATGGACCTTTTGCATTTGATTCGTCAATTGTAAATAAAATCGCACGCACTAAGTCATCTATATGAATCCAAGAATACCATTGACGGCCAGAACCTAATTTGCCGCCTACGTAGAATTTATATGGTAGTTTCATCGTTTGAAGTGCGCCACCTTCAGAAGACAAAATCATACTAAATCTTCCCAATATAACACGTGTACCAAAATTTTCGAAACGACGAGCAAATCGTTCCCATTGATAAACGACATCTGACAGGAAATCAAAAGGAAGTGTTTGATATTGTTCTGTATAAGTTCGATGTAAACTTGGAGGATAATAACCCATAGCACTTGCATTAAAAAGCACTTCAGGTTTATGTTGACGTTGCTCAAATAAATGAACTAAAGATTCAGTCGATTGAATACGACTTGTCATAATCGTTTGTTTGTAAGAGGATGTCCAACGTTTATTTAATGTAGCTCCTGCTAAATTAATGACTACATCAATATCTGGTACTTGATTTTCCCATCCTTTTTTAGACCAGTTAACATACGTAATCTTAGGCTCATCACTTTGTTTATCACTACGAGTTAAAATTGTAATATGAGCCTCTCTTTTTTTAATTTCATTTACTAAATGACTACCTACCATTCCAGTTCCACCAGTAATTAAAAATTGTTTCATTTACTAACACCTCATTTTTTATAAAGAAAATAAATTTTTTTAATGACAATGTAGAGAAAGATGCTCAAAAAGCATTCAAGATTATGTCATTAACTTTAGAAAATACGGTCATTAAATTACCTAAATTTAGCTATAATATAAGTATAGCTTTGCTATAGAGAATAGTAGAATATTTAAAAAGTATGTTTATACTTTTAATATACTAATTTACAAAACAAAAGTCATTTTAATTTCTTTCTATTCTCTTCTCTTTCAAGTTTCTATTATATTACTTTATAAATAAGATTAAGAATAATATGATTATAGGAATTAAAATGCCAATAAATATATCAAATTTTGAGTTTTTACTTTCATCAAAATCATCATTACTTAACATCATAGATTTAATTTTATTGCTTGAATGATGTTTGAATAATGTGTTAAAAGTATCTTTTTTCATTTTGTCACTCCAAAATTTACATCATATTGATAGTGTAGTTATTTATATATGATGTTATCATGTATAATTGAATGAGTATTCCATTTATATATGTACTTAAGTATTTTTAATATTTTTTTAAAAGGAAATAATGTAAAATAGATTGCTATATTAAAGGATGAATAGATAATTAAGAAGTGAGGGAGTCCATGTCAAAAAAAAATAGAAATCTTAAAGACTATGAAGCACATGAAAAGAAAAAAATGAGTGGTATTTCTAAAATAATTAGTACACTTATTGTGCTTCTATTACTTGGTGGATTGGTGTTTGCAGTTTTTGCTTTTGTGGATAATTCAAACAGAGTCAATGAACGTTTAAATAATCAGTCAACGGAAGAACATAAAGATAAGAAAGATAAAGATACTAAAAGTAATAAAAAGAATGAAGAAAGTACGCAAGAAAATACAACAAGTGAAAACAATACAAATAATAGTAAAGAAAATAAATTAGATAACGTAAAAAATCCAAATGTAACTGATAACTATTCTAATGAGCAAAATAATTCAATAAAAGTACAACCTACTAATCAAGGTAAAACAGCACAAACGCAACAATCTTCTAAAGAAACATCTACAAAACAACCTAATACAAATCAAATTCAAAGTACTCAACAAAAAGAAAACTCACAAACTCAACAAAAAGAAAACGCACCAACTCAAGAAAAAGCAACGCAAGAAGAAACAGATAAATCAAATGAAAACACTCAGTCAAGTCAATCTTCTCGTTCTAATGATTCAACTGAAACATCACAACATAAGTCAAGTAACAATGACACAACTACTACACAAGAACGAGCTAATACAAATCAATCATCCCAAACACAAAAATCAACGATGCAACCATCTACTACTGAACCTAAAACACAATCATCTAGTTCAACTACTTCAGAATCAAAAAGTAATACCCAACAATCTCAAAGATCTTCAAACGAAGAATAAAAAAAGACCTAGGTATATACACATTTTACCATGTGTGTATCTCTAGGTTTTTTTAAAATATCCAGTTAAGCAAGAATGTTAAGATAATTGAAAGAACAATCGATATAAAAATAGAAGAGAAACAACCAAAAGGACAACCACAACCATAGTGATATCGTATTGTATTGTGATGTTCAGAAATATCTCGATATTCTTGTTCTCTTTTAAAATAGTCATCATCTTTATATCTATTATCAGAAGGATCTAAAACTTCTACATCCTTATTGTCTTTATATTTCAAAGTGATTCCTCCTATCTAGTTAATGTTTAAATTATAATTCATCATTTTTGAAAAACCTATAAGGTTAACTCTATTGCATTTACTATACCCTATTTTAAATATTTAACAGATTATTTAAAATAATAAAGGTTTTCACTTGCTTTTTTATAACGACAATAGTAGTATTGCAATTGTAAAGAGGTTGGATTTTGTCCCACCTGGGACAAAAAAAGTCAAACCCCCTCTAACTCTCGATTATCTTTTGAGAAAAATAGGAGGAAGGTAGTAGTGAAAGACCTGATTAAACTACAACAAAAGTTGGTTCCTGACTTAGTTGATAAAATGTATCGACGTTTCTCTATCTTAACGACAATTTCAAATAATGAACCTGTTGGGCGTAGAAGTTTAAGCGAACATATGGATATTACAGAAAGAGTCTTAAGAACAGAAACAGACATATTAAAAAAGCAAAATCTTATACAAGTAAAATCAACTGGTATGGAAATCACTGAAGAAGGTATAAAAGTACTTAATCAATTAAGTGATTACTTTAAAGTGTATAAAGATGATAATCATTATGCTAAACATATTAAGTCCAACTTTGGAATTAAAGAAGTATATGTCATACCTGGAAATGCTGACATGCATGAAGAAGTTAAGTCTGAGATGGGTAGACAAGCAGGTCATTTACTAGAAGATATATTGTACGAAGATGCAATTGTATCAGTGACAGGTGGATCAACAATGGCTAATGTTAGCCGAGCAATGCATTTATTACCATTTAATGTGTTTTTTGTTCCTGCACGTGGTGGTCTTGGTGAAAATATGGTTTATCAAGCAAATACAATTGCAGCAAGTATGGCACAACAAAGTGGTGGTTATTATACCACGCTATATGTACCAGATAATGTTAGCGAATCAACATATAATACATTACTGATGGAACCATCAGTTGTGCATACATTAGAAAAGATTAAACAAGCAAATATAACAATACACGGTATTGGTGATGCGCTGAAGATGGCGCACCGTAGACAATCATCTGATGAGGTGATTGAAAGACTTCAACATCATCAAGCCGTTGGAGAAGCTTTCGGATATTATTTTGACGCTCAAGGTCATGTAGTTCAAAAAGTAAAAACTATTGGATTACAACTTGAAGATTTAGAAAGCAAAGATTTTATATATGCTGTTGCTGGTGGCATGTCTAAGGGAGAAGCTATCAAAGCATATCTCAGTATTGCCCCAAAAAATACAATATTAATTACTGATGAAGCAGCAGCTAAAGTAATATTAAATAAGGAATAAAAAGTTATTTAACTTTTTAAATATCATTTTAAAGGAGGCCATTATAATGGCAGTAAAAGTAGCAATTAATGGTTTTGGTAGAATTGGTCGTTTAGCATTCAGAAGAATTCAAGACGTAGAAGGTATTGAAGTAGTTGCAGTAAACGACTTAACAGACGACGAAATGTTAGCTCATTTATTAAAATATGACACTATGCAAGGTCGCTTTAACGGAGACGTAGAAGTAGTTGAAGGTGGTTTCCGTGTAAATGGTAAAGAAGTTAAATCTTTTGAAGAACCAGATGCAAGTAAATTACCATGGGGCGATTTAGATATCGACGTAGTATTAGAATGTACTGGTTTCTATACAGAAAAAGAAAAAGCTGAAGCACACATTAATGCAGGAGCTAAAAAAGTATTAATTTCTGCTCCAGCCAAAGGTGATGTTAAAACTATCGTATTTAACACAAACCACAAAGACTTAGATGGATCTGAAACAGTAGTATCAGGTGCTTCATGTACTACAAACTCATTGGCACCAGTTGCTAAAGTTTTAAATGACGAATTTGGTATTGTTGAAGGTTTAATGACAACTATCCATGCTTACACTGGTGACCAAATGACTCAAGATGGTCCACACAGAAAAGGTGACAAACGTCGTGCACGTGCAGCAGCACAAAACATCGTACCTAACTCAACAGGTGCAGCTAAAGCTATCGGTAAAGTAATTCCTGAAATCGATGGTAAATTAGATGGTGGAGCACAACGTGTACCAGTAGCTACTGGTTCATTAACTGAAGTAACAGTTGTATTAGAAAAAGAAGTAACAGTTGAAGATGTTAACAAAGCAATGAAAAATGCTGCTGACGAATCATTCGGTTACACTGAAGATGAAATCGTATCATCAGATATTGTTGGTATGAACTTTGGTTCATTATTCGATGCAACTCAAACTCGTGTCATCTCAGTTGGCGACAAACAATTAGTTAAAGTAGCTGCTTGGTATGACAACGAAATGTCTTATACTTCTCAATTAGTACGTACTTTAGAATATTTAGCTGAATTAACTAAATAATTTCGTAGCCTAGTTTAATAAAACTTGTGCTCAGTACACTTATATAAAATGTTGAATTAAGTTAGCTTATGAGTAAGCGGGGAGCACTAACGCTTCTCCGCTTATTTTTATATTAATAATTCCTATTTAAAGGAGGAAATTATAATGGCAAAAAAAATTGTTTCTGATTTAGACTTAAAAGGAAAAGTTGTACTTGAACGTGCTGACTTTAACGTACCTTTAAAAAATGGTGAAATTACAAATGATAACCGTATTGTTCAAGCCTTACCAACAATTAAATATATTTTAGAACAAGGCGGTAAATTGGTATTATTCTCTCACTTAGGTAAAGTTAAAGAAGAAAGTGATAAAAAAGAGTTAACTTTAAAACCAGTAGCAGATTCATTAACTGAAAAATTAGGCAAAGAAGTTGTGTTTGTTCCAGAAACACGCGGTGAAAAATTAGAATCTGCAATTAAAAATTTAAATGAAGGCGATGTATTATTAGTTGAAAATACTCGTTTTGAAGATTTAGACGGTAAAAAAGAATCTAAAAATGATTCTGAATTAGGTAAGTATTGGGCATCATTAGGTGATGTGTTTGTAAATGATGCATTTGGTACTGCACACCGTGAACATGCTTCAAATGTTGGTATTTCTACTCATCTAGAAACAGCTGCAGGTTACCTAATGGAAAAAGAAATTAAATTTATTGGTGGTGTGGTAAATGACCCGCATAAACCAGTTGTGGCTATTTTAGGTGGTGCTAAAGTATCTGACAAAATTGGTGTTATTAAAAATTTAGTGAATATCGCTGATAAAATCATTATTGGTGGCGGTATGGCATATACATTTTTAAAAGCACAAGGTAAAGAAATTGGTCTATCTTTATTAGAAGAAGATAAAATTGACTTTGCTAAAGAACTTTTAGAAAAAAATGGCGATCAAATTGTATTACCTGTTGATTGTAAAGTAGCTAAAGAATTTTCAAACGATGCTAAAATCACTGAAGTATCTATTGATGAAATTCCAAGTGATCAAGAAGCAATGGATATTGGACCAAAAACAATAGAGTTATTTACTAAAGAATTACAAGGTGCTCATACAGTAGTATGGAACGGACCTATGGGGGTATTTGAATTTAGTAATTTTGCTAAAGGTACAATTGGTGTATGTAAAGCAATTGCTAACTTAGAAGATGCAATCACAATTATCGGTGGCGGTGATTCAGCAGCGGCTGCAATTTCACTAGGATTTGAAGAGGATTTCACTCATATTTCAACTGGTGGCGGTGCTTCATTAGAATACCTTGAAGGTAAAGAATTACCTGGTATCAAAGCAATTAACGATAAATAATATTTATTTGAATCATAAAAATGTTTCTTTTATGATTTTCATGGGAAAACAATAAAAGAACGTAAATATTTATAATTAATTTTAAATTTATTAATAATAGGAGTGTCAATAATGAGAAAACCAATCATAGCTGGTAACTGGAAAATGAATAAAACAGTTCAAGAAGCTAAAGACTTTGTAAACAATTTACCTACATTACCTGATGAAAAGGAAGTTGAATCAGTAATTTGTGCGCCAACAATTCAATTAGATGCATTAATCTCTCTAGTGAATGATGGCAAAGCAAAAGGATTAAAAATTGGTGCTCAAAACACTTATTTTGAAGATAATGGTGCATATACAGGAGAAACTTCTCCAGTGGCATTAGCTGATTTAGGTGTTAAATATGTCGTTATTGGACATTCAGAACGTCGTGAATTATTCCATGAAACAGATGAAGACGTAAATAAAAAAGCACATGCAGTATTTAATCATGGAATGACACCAATTATTTGTGTTGGTGAAACAGATGAAGAAAGAGAAAATGGCAAAGCTAACGAAGTAGTAAGCAACCAAGTAAAAGAAGCAGTAAAAGGCTTGTCAGAAGATCAACTTCAAGAAGTTGTTATTGCTTACGAACCAATTTGGGCAATCGGTACTGGTAAATCAGCTACTTCAGAAGATGCAAATGAAATGTGTTCACAAGTACGTAAAACAGTAGCAGACGTGTCTAGTCAAGATGTAGCTGATGCGACTCGTATTCAATATGGTGGTAGTGTGAAACCAAATAATGTTAAAGAATATATGGCTCAATCAGATATCGATGGTGCATTAGTTGGTGGCGCATCACTTAAAGTAGATGATTTTGTACAATTGTTAGAAGGTGCTAAATAATTATGGCTAAACAACCAACAGCATTAATTATTTTAGACGGTTTTGCTAACCGTGAAAGTGAACATGGTAATGCAGTAAAACAAGCGCATAAACCCAATTTCGATCGTTATTACAACACATATCCTACGACTCAAATTGAAGCAAGTGGTTTAGATGTTGGCCTTCCCGAAGGTCAAATGGGTAACTCTGAAGTAGGTCATATGAATATAGGTGCAGGTCGTATTGTCTATCAAAGTTTAACTCGTATTAATAAATCCATTGAAGATGGTGATTTCTACGAAAATGAAGTGTTAGGTAAAGCAGCTCAACACGTTAAAGATCACGACTCAGCATTACATGTATTTGGTTTACTTTCAGATGGCGGTGTTCACAGTCATTACAAACATTTATTTGCATTATTAGAACTTGCTAAACAAAAAGGTTTAGATAAAGTGTATGTACATGCATTTTTAGATGGTCGTGATGTAGATCAAAAATCAGCAATTAAATATATTGAAGAAACAGAAGCTAAATTTAAAGAACTTGGTGTAGGTCAATTTGCATCGATTTCAGGTCGTTATTACGCTATGGATCGTGATAAACGTTGGGATCGTGAAGAAAAAGCTTATAATGCTATTCGCAATTTCGAAGGACCTTCTTATGCGAGCGCTAAAGAAGGTGTAGAAGCGAATTATGAAAATGACGTTACAGACGAATTTGTTGAACCTTTCATAGTTGAAGGACAAAATGAAGGTGTTCAAGATGGTGATGCTGTTATCTTCTTCAATTTCCGTCCTGATAGAGCAGCACAATTATCTGAAATATTTACAAATAAAGCATTTGACGGCTTTAAAGTTGAGCGTGTAAATGATTTATTCTATGCAACATTTACTAAATATAATGATAATGTTGATGCAGAAGTCGTATTTGAAAAAGTTGATTTAACTAATACAATTGGTGAAGTTGCTCAAAATAATAATTTAAAACAATTACGTATTGCAGAAACTGAAAAATACCCACATGTTACTTATTTCATGAGTGGTGGACGTAATGAAGAATTTGAAGGTGAACGTCGTCGCTTAATCGATTCACCTAAAGTTGCTACGTATGATTTAAAACCTGAAATGAGTGCATACGAAGTTAAAGATACATTGTTAGAAGAGTTAGACAAAGGTGATTTAGATTTAATTATTTTAAACTTTGCTAACCCTGACATGGTAGGTCATAGTGGTATGCTTGAACCAACAATCAAAGCAATTGAAGCAGTAGATGAATGTTTAGGTGAAGTGGTTGATAAAATTTTAGATATGAATGGCTATGCAATAATTACAGCTGACCATGGTAACTCAGATCAAGTTTTAACTGATGATGATCAACCTATGACTACTCATACTACAAACCCAGTTCCAGTAATTGTTACTAAAGAAGATGTAACATTACGTGAAACTGGTCGTTTAGGTGACTTAGCACCTACATTACTAGACTTATTAAATGTTGAACAACCGTCAGACATGACAGGTGAATCTTTAATTAAGCATTAGTAAAGTTGTAAATACTAAGATGATTTAATATTATTCTTTAATATTAAGTCATCTTAGTATAAATATTTTATTAAATAACAAAAAATAGTTATAATAATTAAGGAATCTAAATTTAAAGGAGATTATTTATTATGCCAATTATTACAGATGTTTATGCTCGCGAAGTATTAGACTCACGTGGTAACCCAACAGTTGAAGTTGAAGTATTAACTGAAAGTGGTGCTTTTGGTCGTGCTTTAGTACCTTCAGGTGCTTCTACTGGTGAACACGAAGCAGTTGAATTACGTGATGGAGATAAATCACGTTATAGCGGTAAAGGTGTTACAAAAGCTGTTGAAAATGTAAACGAAATTATCGCTCCAGAAATCGTTGAAGGTGAATTTTCAGTTTTAGATCAAGTATCAATTGATAAAATGATGATTCAATTAGACGGAACACCTAACAAAGGTAAATTAGGTGCAAACGCTATTTTAGGTGTGTCTATTGCCGTTGCACGTGCAGCTGCTGACTTATTAGGTCAACCATTATACAAATATTTCGGTGGATTTAACGGTAAACAATTACCAGTGCCAATGATGAATATTGTTAACGGTGGTTCTCACTCAGATGCACCAATTGCATTCCAAGAATTCATGATTTTACCAACTGGTGCTGAATCATTTAAAGAAGCATTACGTTGGGGTGCTGAAATTTTCCATAACTTAAAATCAATTTTAAGTGAACGCGGATTAGAAACTGCTGTAGGTGACGAAGGTGGTTTTGCTCCAAGATTTGACGGTACTGAAGATGCAGTTGAAACAATCATTAAAGCGATTGAAAAAGCTGGTTACAAACCAGGCGAAGATGTATTCTTAGGATTTGACTGTGCGTCATCTGAATTCTATGAAAATGGTGTATATGACTACACTAAATTCGAAGGTGAACATGGTGCGAAACGTAGTGCAGCTGAACAAGTTGACTACTTAGAAGAATTAATTAGTAAATATCCAATCATTACAATTGAAGATGGTATGGATGAAAATGACTGGGACGGTTGGAAACAATTAACTGATCGTATCGGTGACAAAGTTCAATTAGTAGGTGACGATTTATTCGTAACTAATACTGAAATTCTTTCTAGAGGTATTGAACAAGGTATTGGTAACTCAATCTTAATCAAAGTAAACCAAATTGGTACATTAACTGAAACATTTGATGCTATTGAAATGGCTCAAAAAGCTGGTTACACTGCGGTAGTATCTCACCGTTCTGGGGAAACTGAAGATACAACAATTGCTGATATCGCAGTAGCAACAAATGCTGGTCAAATTAAAACTGGTTCATTATCAAGAACAGATCGTATTGCGAAATATAATCAATTACTACGTATTGAAGATGAATTATTTGAAACAGCAAAATTTGACGGAATTAAATCTTTCTACAATTTAGATAAATAATTTTAGTAACATACTAAAATTAATAGAGTTCACGCGTTTGCCTGTCATAGAGTTGAGACTATGACAGGCTTTTTTTAATATAAAATTTTAAATAATAGCCTCGAAGTGTAAGATTTAACTTCATTGATGAAACTGATATAATAATCCTGTAATTGAAAGAAGGAGAATTGAAGATGGATCAACAACTTAATCAGTCAAATAAAAGAGAACGTATTGCCGGTCAATGGATTGGATATAGTTCGCTTGTATTTTGTATATTATTAATTATCCATAATTTTATTGCTTTAGATGCTCACACTGCTAAAACACTGTTAACACTAGCACATCAAGAAGCATCAAGCAGTGCAGTAGATAACATTTTAAATAGTTTTAGATATACAGGTATTATGTATATTCTCGCATATTTAGCTGGAGTAATTGCTTTATGGAATCGACATAAATATCTTTGGTGGTTTATGTTTGCCGTATATGTATCAAATGTATTATTTACACTTGTCAACTTAACGATGGTGTTAAATGCTATTATTGAAACAAAATCTATTTTATTTATTTTACCTATTTTAATCGTCGTGATTGGTTCAGCAATATTAGCAATATATATGTTAATTATTTCAATTGTACGTAAAAGTACATTTAATCGATAGTATTTGATAACTATATTAAGAATATGTTATAATTCGGAACGTATATAATGAACGGAGGACAATTTTCATGCATACATTATTTATGGTCTTATTAATTATTGATTGTATTGCATTAATTACTGTTGTATTACTCCAAGAAAGTAAAAGTAATGGACTTTCGGGTGCGATTAGTGGGGGCGCTGAACAGTTATTTGGTAAGCAAAAACAACGTGGCGTCGATTTATTCTTGCATAGATTAACAATTGTGTTAGCCATCATTTTCTTTTTAATAATGATTGGAATAAGTTATTTTGGTTTATAAGGTCCGACGATATCAATGTCGGGCTTTTTTATTTATAATAGAGTTAACACATTTTATAATGAAATCATTATTTTAATATGATCATCAATGCATATTTTTAAGCTATTAAGGGAATAAAATAGATTGATTATATAATGAATACAATCTATTAGTACAAAATAAAAAAGTAATCATATTATAATTTTTGTTAGAGAGGGATAAAAAATGCAAATTAAGTTACCTCAACCTTTCTTTTTCCAAGAAGGTAAAAGAGCAGTCTTACTCTTACATGGATTCACTGGTAATTCATCTGATGTAAGACAACTTGGTAGATTTTTACAAAAAAAGGGTTATACTTCCTATGCACCACAGTATGAAGGGCATGCTGCGCCACCAGAAGAGATATTAAAATCTAGTCCATATGTATGGTTTAAAGATGTACTTGATGGCTATGATTATCTTGTAGAACAAGGTTATGAAGATATAGCGGTAGCTGGATTGTCATTAGGCGGTGTATTTGCATTGAAGTTAAGTTTAAACCGTCCTGTAAAAGGTATCATAACAATGTGTGCACCTGCCGAAGTAAAAACAGAAGGTACAATCTATGAAGGTTTTTTAGAATATGCACGTAATTTTAAAAAGTATGAAGGTAAAGATCAAGCAACGATTGATAAAGAAATGGAAGATTTTCATCCTACTGAAACACTCAAAGAACTTAGTGATACGTTAAGTCGTGTGCGTAATGATGTAGATGAAGTCTTAGATCCTATATTAGTAGTTCAAGCTGAAAAAGATGAAATGATTGATCCTCAGTCAGCAAATTATATATATGAAAATGTAGATTCAGATGAAAAACAAATTAAATGGTATGCAAATTCAGGACATGTCATTACAATTGATAAAGAAAAAGAACAAGTGTTTGAAGATGTATATGAGTTTTTAGAAGGATTAGACTGGTCTGAATAAATCATAAAAATAATTGATTAAAGAAAGGAGGGGCATGATGAATTTAAAGCAATCCATTGAAGAAATTGTAAAACAACCTGATTATGAACCGATGTCTGTATCAGACTTTCAAGATGCTTTAGGTCTTAGTAGTGCCGACTCATTTAGAGAATTAATAAAGGTGCTCGTTGAACTTGAACAAGTAGGATTGGTAGAGCGAACAAAGACAGATCGCTATCAACGTAAAGCATCAAATAAGAATTTAAGTTCAAAATTAATAAGAGGTACTTTAAGTCAAAATAAAAAAGGCTTTGCTTTTTTACGCCCAGAAAACGAAGAATTTGAAGATATTTTTATTCCACCAACAAAGATTAACCGTGCTTTAGATGGAGATACAGTAATAGTTGAATTACAAAAATCCAGAGGAGAGCATCGTGGAAAAGTTGAAGGTGAAGTAAAATCTATAGAAAAACATTCTGTCACACAAGTGGTAGGTACGTATAGTGAAGCAAAACATTTTGGTTTTGTCATTCCTGATGATAAACGTATTATGCAAGATATATTTATACCTAAAGGACAGAGTCTTGGAGCCGTAGATGGTCATAAAGTACTTGTCCAAATCACAAAATATGCTGATGGCACAGATAATCCAGAAGGACATGTTTCTGCTATTCTAGGTCATAAAAATGATCCAGGAGTAGATATTCTTTCAATTATATATCAGCATGGAATTGAGATTGAATTTCCTGATGAGGTATTAAAAGAAGCGGAATCAGTCCCTGAAGAAATAAAACCCGAAGAAATTAAAGGACGAAGAGATTTAAGAAACGATCTTACAATTACAATAGATGGTGCAGATGCTAAAGATTTAGACGATGCAATTAGCGTTAAACGTCTAGATAATGGACATACGGAATTGACAGTAAGTATTGCAGACGTAAGTTATTACGTAAAAGAAGGCTCTGCGCTAGATAAAGAAGCTTATGATAGAGCAACGAGTGTATATTTAGTAGACCGTGTTATTCCAATGATTCCACACCGTTTAAGTAATGGTATCTGTTCATTAAATCCTGAAGTAGATCGTTTAACGTTAAGTTGTCGTATGGAAATAAATGAGCGTGGCGAAGTGGTGAATCATGACATATTTGATAGTGTTATTCATTCAAACTATCGTATGACATATGATGCAGTGAATCAAATTATTACCGAAAAAAATACAGAAGTGCGTCAACAATACAGTGAAATTGTTCCAATGTTAGATTTGGCACAAGATTTATCTAATCGACTTGTCCGTATGCGTAAACGTCGTGGTGAAATTGATTTTGATATTAATGAAGCTAAAGTATTGGTCAATCAAGAAGGCCTACCTACAGATGTAATATTGCGAGAACGTGGTGAAGGAGAGCGTTTAATTGAATCATTTATGTTAGCAGCCAATGAAACAGTTGCTGAACATTTTAACAAATTAGAAGTGCCATTTATTTATCGTGTTCATGAACAACCAAAATCAGATCGATTACGCCAGTTCTTCGACTTTATTACTAATTTTGGTATTATGGTTAAAGGCACAGGCGAAGATATTCATCCTTCAACATTACAATCTATCCAAGAAGAAGTTGAAGGTCGTTCTGAGCAAATGGTTATTTCAACAATGATGTTACGTTCAATGCAACAAGCACATTATGATGATACGAATTTAGGTCATTTTGGCTTGTCAGCAGAATATTATACACATTTTACTTCTCCGATTCGTCGTTATCCAGATTTAACTGTCCATCGCTTAATTCGTAAGTATCTTGTCGATCACTCTATGAATCATAAAGAGATGCATCAATGGGAAGAAACATTACCAGAATTAGCAGAACATACATCTCAACGTGAACGTCGTGCAATTGAAGCAGAAAGAGATACAGATGAGTTGAAGAAAGCAGAGTATATGATTCAACATATTGGCGATGAATTTGAAGGTATTGTAAGCTCTGTTGCCAATTTTGGTATGTTCATTGAATTACCAAATACGATAGAAGGTATGGTTCATATTTCTAATATGACAGATGATTATTATCAATTTGATGAACGACAAATGGCATTGATAGGTGAACGACATGCTAAAGTGTTTAGAATTGGTGATAAGGTAACAGTTAAAGTTACTCATGTAGACGTAGATGAACGCATGATAGATTTCCAAATTGTTGGCATGCCATTACCTAAAAAGGATAAATCACAGCGTCCTGCTCGTGGAAAAACGATTCAAGCTAAAACACGTGGTAAATCTTTAGATAAATCTAAAGATAATCATCAAAAAAACAAAAAGAAAAAGCGTAAACAACGTAAGGGTAAAAATCAACGTCAACGTGATAAACAAAGCTCAACTAAGCATAAACCTTTTTATAAAGATAAACATATTAAGAAAAAAGCGCGTCGTAAGAAAAAATAATCAGCAAAGAGGTGACATACATTAATGGCCAAGAAAAAAACAAAATCACCAGGTACGTTGGCTGAAAACCGTAAAGCAAGACATGATTATAATATTGAAGATACCATTGAAGCAGGCATTGTGCTTCAAGGTACAGAAATTAAATCGATTCGACGTGGTAGTGCGAACTTAAAAGATAGTTATGCACAAGTGAAGCGTGGAGAAATGTACATTAATAATATGCATATTGCTCCATACGAAGAAGGAAATCGTTTTAATCATGATCCATTACGGTCAAGAAAGTTGTTATTGCATAAAAAAGAGATTATCAAACTAGGCGAACGTACAAGAGAAATTGGATATTCGATTATTCCTTTAAAATTGTATTTAAAACATGGACAATGTAAAGTTTTATTAGGCATAGCTCGTGGTAAAAAACTGCATGATAAACGTCAAGCATTGAAAGATAAAGCAATGAAACGAGACGTTGATCGTGCAATGAAAGCCCGTTATTAAGCATAATTGTTGCTTAATCGGGCTCTATTTGTTATGATAAGTAAAGTTGTTTAAATTAAACTGTATCTTATATTTTATGATATTGCGGGGGCGTTTTTGGATTCGACAGGGGTCCCCCGAGCTTATTAAGCGTGTCGGAGGGTTGTCTCCGTCATCAACACATTCGGTTAAATATAACTGACAAATCAAACAATAATTTAGCAGTAGCTGCGTAATAGCACTCTGCATCGCCTAACAGCATTTCCTATGTGCTGTTAACGCGATTCAACCCTAATAGGATATGCTAAACACTGCCGTTTGAAGTCTGTTTAGATGAAATTTAATCAAACTAGCATATTGTTGGTTGTCTGTTGCTTACCAATATGCGAAATGAATCAATAGACTACACACGTAGAAAGATTTGTATCAGGACCTCTGGACGCGGGTTCGAATCCCGCCGCCTCCATCTTATAGCTTGTAACCTTATTGGTTGCAGGTTTTTTTAATATATATTAGGGTAGTTTTAAAGAAAATAGTTTATAATTTAATTGTTTGGAGAGAAGTAATGAACAATCAATCAAAATATTTTCATCATGTAGAACATAGGAAATTTCAAAGTAGTTCAAAAGCAACGCTTTGGTCTTCTTTGATTATTACGCTGATTTTTACAATTGTAGAGTTTGTAGGTGGATTATATGCTAATTCACTTGCTTTATTATCAGATTCATTCCATATGTTAAGTGATGTTTTGGCACTAGGATTGTCTATGCTTGCTATTTATTTTGCAAGTAAGCCTCCAACGAAACATTATACGTATGGATTTTTAAGATTAGAAATTATTGTAGCTTTCTTAAATGGTTTAGCATTAATTGTTATTTCGTTAGGTATTATGTACGAAGGCATTTTGAGAATCATACATCCTGAACCGGTAGCAAGTGGTATTATGATATTTGTAGCTGTATTAGGTCTTATTATAAATATCATTTTAACACTTATTTTATTTAGATCTTTAAGAAAAGAAGATAATGTCAATATTCAAAGTGCATTATGGCATTTTTTCGGAGATTTATTAAATTCAATTGGCGTTATCGTAGCAGTAGTACTTATTCATTTTACTGGATGGGCAATTATTGATCCAATCATTAGTATCATCATTTCTCTTATCATTTTAAATGGTGGTTATAAAATAATTAAAAATGCTTGGAAAGTATTAATGGAGCGTATTCCAGATGGATATGATTCAGATGAAATTATTAATGCAATGAAAAGCGTTGAAGGCGTTATAGATGTGCATGAGTTTCATTTATGGAGCATCACTACAAACCATAGTTCATTGAGTGCTCATGTTGTTTTAAGTGATGAATATACTAAATGGCCGTATTCAACGGTTAATAAAGTTTCTGAATTGTTGAAAGAAAAATATAATTTAGAACATGTTACACTACAAATTGAAAATATTCATCTTAACCATTTAGACGAAGATTACTTTAAACAATACGAAGAATGATAATTAAATAGGAGTAGAAGCGATGGATAGTAAGAGCGCTTCTACTCCTTATTTTTAGTTTTTATTTATTTTTTTACTATCTACGCGTTCAGAATTGCCTTTAGATTTGTGTGCTTTTGGATTATTCTTTTTATGTGCACTTTCATTTACATCTTTGACTGTATCATTACTATGACTACATGCACCTAATATTAGAAAGCTTGAAAGTGTTAGTAAGGCTAATTTTTTCATTGTCTCATCCCTTTGTTTTAAGTCGTATCATATTTTAGTATGGCATATTAAATGTAATATTCAATAAATATTTATAAGTTTTAAAAAGATGTCGAAAATAAAAGATAGAGCATCAAAACTCTACCTTTTTTATTATTAATTGTTTATTTGGTTTATATTATTATTCGTATTATTACTTTGTGTATTTTGAGTTGTATTTAATGTGCTATTTTGATTTACATTATTAGTGTTGTCTTTTGTTGTATTAGATTCATTTGTATGATTATATTGAGTACTATTTTGACTATTCTGGTTGTGAGTAGAATGTGTTTGTTTTGAATCATTATTTGCTGAATTCGTCTGATATTGAGATGTGTCTTGTTGTTGTGTTGAAGGTTCTTGCTGTCGTTGTGTAGAATTTTGATTATTTGTAGTCGCATTATTTTGTTCAGTAGTTGGGTTTTCTTGTTGTATTGATTGTTGTGTAGTTGGTGATTCTGATGACTGAATTGAATTTTCTTCTGTGGCGGGTGTGTTTTCTTGAGTGGAAGGAGTATCCTGAATAGACTCATGTGATGTATCCTTATTATTTTTCTTAGAATTATTTTCTTTTTTATTGTTATTTTCTTTATTTGTTTTATTATCTTTAGGCTTTTCTTTTTTTATAGGAGTGATGTCACTTTTAGAGGGATTATTACTCTCAATGACTTTATGAATACCCAGTGCAAGCATACTTAATAAGATAATAATAATAGCCATAGCAAGCATTTTTAAGTAATTTTTATTTTTAAAAATAGCAATAATACCAAAAATAATGACTATACAAGCGATTAAAAATAAAGTAATGCCTAGATAGAATATAATTTTATCCATAACTGACCTCCATCATTACAATATGTCAATCAAATTTCACTATAAATATTACATAATAAATATTAATATTTATTTAACATTTTATTATTTTTTTAAAACAATTTAGTTGATAAAATTATTAATATAATAGTGTTATTCATTCGATTTATTGTAAATATTAATTTCTTCATTTTTAAAATTGATTGAAACATATAAATGTTCATCATATGTATTAATAGGAAGAGAGGGTGTATTCAGTTTAAACTCTGATAGAATTTTAAATGAACTGTTATTTAAAGGTTCAACTATAGATACATCATTTTCGTTTTGTTGTATAAGTAGATTTCTATTCGTCATATTATTAATTTTCCAATGATTCATGTAAACTCACCTCTATTAAAAATAAAAAGCCTGAAACATACTCAATACATATGTGCAGGCTTTAAAAGTTATATTCATAATTAAATAAATATATTTATTTAAGACTTTTAAGCAAATGTTCTTGAATAGAAATAACTTGAAAAAATTAGATATTCTTAATTAAAGCTTTGTTCAATTTCAGTAAAAGCTTTATTTGTAACTTTAATATTATCAATTCTATCAGACATAATATTTCCATCTAGATAGCCATGATCAATAAGAACTTTGCAATTTTCTAAGAAATCACTATATTTTCTATCGCAAAAATAATCATCTTGAGCTGTAATACTATCTTTAAAATTATTTGCTTCTTCCTCTGTTTGTCCACTATTTGAACGTTCCATATATAGCTTATAAAATTTTGCTACTGTATATTTTTGTTCTTTAGTTAACTCGTCCATAGAAACGCCTCCTAAACTCATTACTTATATATACCCAAATTAATTTAATTAAAAAACTAAAAAAACGATATTACATTTATTGCGCTTTTTTAATACCTTGATCTACTGCTTCGGCAAATTTATAAAATGTTCTCGTATAATTTTTTGAATATCGTCTATTATTTTTATCCAATTTATTATGTTTAAAAAACAAAGCTCGCTGGCGGGTCGTCAATTCCAGTTGCACTCCTGTATCTTTTTTATCTCTATTAATAATATTATTATAGGAAAGGGCCTCAATTCCTTTAGGCGTTTTTTGTACTGTAAATCCATGATGAGTTAATGAATGACGTAATGTTTGAACTAATTTTTTATCTTTACCACCTACGTAAACAATGGGTTCATCGCCTGCATATCCGTGAATAGATATTGTTTTTGACGAATGGTTGAGCATATCTAATAATTGAGGTTCATCAAAAACAGTAGAAGTAATATGTAGTTGAGCATTATTATCTGAACGTAGACCTTCAAATGAATAAAAATTATATTGACCAATATTTGAAATACGACGAGCGAGTTCAGTGGTTCCAGGTTCAATACTTCCACCATGAATAGCTGTAATTAAGGTATCGCTGTGCTTACGGTGTTTTGTGATTATTTTCCAATCTTTATTTTTTGTTGTATGTTGTTTTAAATCATTAAAGTTAGCATAGTAATCTAAGGATTGATGTTGTTTTAACTCAAAATGTTTATAAAAGTAAAGAAAGAGAAGAATAAATAATATAATAATAAGAGTTAAAAACATATAATAAAAGAATCGATAATGTAATTTTTTGTTTTTCATAAAAATAAGTTGTTCCTTTATATATTATTTCTTAGTATAGAAAAGTATAGTGTAACGCCATATTCTTTAACTATTAGTATTTTTTTACTAGCTTAAGACGATAGTCATTATTAAAATTATCAACTAAAGCATATGGAGAGATAATTAGTAAACCATGATCATTTATCGTATCTTTACTTACACCATATTTGTATGCTTGATAGATAATTTTAGTACAATAAGTAAAGCGTTCACTTTTTAAATTAAGTGTAACTAAATAAGTTTTATCACTATTTTTATAATGAGCTTTTGCCCAATTAGCTGCTTTTTGACCTGCATTAGGATACTCACAACGATATATTTTAATCCAATCATTTTTTTTAACGCCAAATCGCTGTTTAAATGATTCGAAAGATTCAATAATAGGCTTATCGCCGGGTCCTTCAATTTGTAAAACTGTATCATGATCTAAAGCAATACTTGAATGTCCAAAGAAACCAAATAATACCGGACCTTTTGTAAGAATAATATCACCAGGTTGTAATTTGAAATCATTTCCTTTTTCTGAAGATGAAGAAGTGGAACTTATAGATGCATAAGTATGAGAAGAGAACGCGAAAAATAGTAATAAAATGAAAATCACAAATATAATACGTTTCAATTGAATAATCTTCAATTTATATCTCCTTAATCGTTTTATAGAGAAACATATAAAAAAGAACAAAATAAAATCGTATTTTGTTCTTTTAAACCCTATTTATAAAATACCAAATAATAGTATATATATCAGTAAAGCAAAACCAAAAATATAGAAGATGACTGTAAAGCCTAAATATGATTCTTTACGTTCTTCTTTTTTAGATTTTAGCAATAACCCTAATATAATTGAAGCAGCAACAACAAATATAATACCCAGCCAAAGTAAAATCGTTAAATGTGTACTCATTTGTAAACCTCCCACATTTTAATTAAAAAAAGTTATATATCAGTGGATATATATAATATAAAAAAATGATTAGATTAGTTAAAAAAATTATTTCGCTTATAAGGTTTTTATCCAAGATAGCGGCAATTAAACTGAATGAAATAGTGAGGCCACATATGATTAAACCAGGTATGAGCCAGAAATAATCATCTAACTTAGGAAAATAGGTGACAATAATGTTAAAACCTAGAAATAAAAGGGTAATCATAATATTAATCCAAAATAATTTATTAATATTCATAGGTAGTGTCACCTCTATAACAATGATGTCTTTTTTATCATCATATCACTTCTTTAAAAGAAAGGTAAAACTTTAATCCTTATTAAAAGAATGACTTCGTAAATTTACATAAAAAAACCGGCGATTAAACTAAAATGTACTCATCGGCAGTCATAAATATGTATGATTAACTAATAAACGTATCAATTAAAAGGGGAAATCAAAAAAGTAAATAAAAGAGTATAAAAATTCGAAAAATCGTCACATTTACAGAAAATTAATATTCGCATAGAATGTTTTTAGTGAATAATTAGAAATAAAGTGTTTTAATTATTTTAATAAAATCAATTAAAACATTACAACTCTTATAAAAAATATAACTTACTGATGTGATTATATATAAATAAACATCATTCATTTAGAAACAATAAGATGATAGGAGATACTGAAATGTTGTAATGTGAGGAGGAAAAAAATGACATTTTATGATTTTGTTATTGGATTTATTAATGATGATACACCACTAGGAAGTTTAGCAAACTACATTGTAAATGATCATAAATTTCCCAAAAACGAACGCAATAATAAAGAAATTAGAGCATATGTGATGTCAAATTACGTTGATCACCAACTAATTGAAAGCGCTAATCGAGCAATGAGTCTCTATAAATTAATTTGAATTAGGATAGTACCAATTTTGTTGCTTTAACGCATTCCATATATCTTTAGTTTTAAAGTTTAATTCATTATCTCTAATTGAAAAAGGTTCTATAATTTCTCTATCTAACCACGAATGAATAAGTTCACTAGGAACTCCATCAAGTAACATTTCTGATTTACTTATTACAAAACATTCCCAATCTAATGAGAGCTTATTAGGATTGACATAATTGTATTGATGATGATCATTCACAATGAACGCTCCTTTATTTGTAAAACTTATAATTCATTATACCCATCACAATGAGAACCAAACGTGTATTAATTAATTTTTTACCTTTATTTATTTTTAAGTATAAAAAAATTAAGATATACTATGTATGGATTATAAAGTGGTGTAAAAGAAAGTTGCCTATATTATTTAAAAAATATATTGAGGTGAATGTAATGAGTAAAATACTCTATTTAATGAGACATGGACAAACTATGTTTAATTTAAGAGGGAAAGTACAAGGTGCAAGTGATTCTCCACTTACTGAATTAGGAATATCTCAAGCGAAGCAAGCAGGTCATTACTTTAAACATAATCATATTACTTTTGACGAAGCATATTCATCTAGTTCGGAACGGGCATGTGATACGTTAGAAAATGTTTTACCTGAACAAGCATATCAACGTAATAAAGGATTAAAAGAATGGAGTTTTGGACTATTTGAAGGGGATAGTGTTCAATTATTGGATGCAGTTTGGGATAAACACGACATTTTTGGAACTAGACTACGCTCTTTCGGAGGAGAAACGAAACATGAAGTTGAACATCGTATCGTTACGACATTAAGTAATTTATTAGAGTCCTCTAATGGAAAAACATTCTTAGCGGTAAGCCATGGTACAGCCATTCAGGTTTTTTTAAGAAAATGGATAGGTGATGATATGGCAAATCAATATATCATTGGAAATTGTTGTATTTTAAAATTTATTTATACACATGGAAAGTTTGAATTTCTCGATATGGTGGATCCTACAATCGATGATGCCAATAAGTAAAATCATTATCCTGACTATTTAATATCATAGAGTAGCCAATGAACATCAAAATAAGTATCATCTACTTTAAATGAGTTTTTTTCAATTCCTAAAGTTTCAAAACCAAGTGCAGTGAAAAAAATCTTTGCACCAATATGATTTGAGGTAATACAAGTCATTAGTTTTTCAATATGACGAGACTTTGCATAATTAATCACTTCACAGATTAAATTTTGCAAAGTAATCTCGTCTTTTTTGTCTTTTAAAAAGAGATTTTCTAACATTGCTTTATGTTGTGTGCCCACTTGTTTGAGTTGTCGCAATGTAACACCAGCCACAAGTTTTTCATTTTTAAAATTGCCAAAAATATTACAATACTCTTCTTCTTTAGATAGAATGTGTTTTAAGTAATTTGGAGACACATGTTGAAAATAAAGTTTATCCCATGAATAAGTATGTGAATCATTTGATATTAAAGTAATATATTGATTTAAATCGTTGTTAGTAAGAATTCTAACTTCTGACATTATACTCACCTCAAATTATTATTAGCATTTAAAAATCTATTTATACAAATTAATTGAATTATAAAAATTTTATAAAGTTTAATTAATAACTATATCCATAGAATAGCCTATTTTTAAAAATTATACAAAAAGTGTGAGAATACATAGACGTTAGAATATTATCTATCATACATCGATATCTTTAAACTTAATTGTTAGATAGGAAATGAAATGGAGTGGGACGGAATTCAATTTGAATTTGTCGTTCAATTCTAGCAATACATCCCCAAGGACGTAAATGTTCTTATTGAAAGTCATTATGTTAACTTTCATACTACTATTGAAATAACTTGATATCAGCTCTTTTTAATTCAGTCTTTATCTATCAACACATAAAAAAATCCTGAGACATAATGAGGTGTCTCAGGGTTTTTTAAAATTATAAAATTTTGATTTTAAAGAGTAATGCTAATTAGTCAACAACTTGAACATTTAAATCTACATCGATGTTGCCACGAGTTGCTTTTGAATATGGACAGAATTCGTGAGCATCTTGTAGATATTTTTCAGCGTCTTCTTGAGATAATACATTTTTAACTTTTGCATCAATAGATACGCTTAATTTTGGACTTTCAGCATTTGGATCATCTTCTAAGCGTACAGTTAAAGTTACCTCAGGTTCTGCTCCGCGAACTTTGTTTTGTTTTAAAATAAGGTCATATGCACCATTGAAGCATGAAGCATAGCCAGCTGCGAATAATTGTTCAGGGTTAGTTGCGTTTCCATCTGCTTGTTGTGGTGGTAATACATCTACATTTATTGCATTATCGTCTGTGTGTACGTGTCCTTTACGTCCACCAACGTTTGTTGCTTTAGTTTCATATTGAACTGCCATTATTATTACCTCCTAAATTCGAATACAATTATTATATACCCAACTAAAAAGTTTTAAATCATGATCTGTAAAAATTAAAAAGAATTTTAAACATTGGCGAGTGTGACATAAATAGTTTAAAATAATATAAAAATGTAAATGGCAAGAAAAGAAGGGATTATATGGCAGAAGTAAAGGTAGCTGCAACCATAGCACCTCAAGATATAATAGATAATGAAACGTTAAATAGTATCAATGATAATCATGCATATATCGATATCATTGAGTTGCGTATAGATCAGTGGGAGAGTCATCATCACGAACTTTTAATGAAAAACCTTTCACTTCTAAATGAAATAAAGGATCATTTCAAAATATTGGTGACATATCGCACAATTTCTCAAGGTGGAAAAGGTCAGTTAACTAATAAAGAATATTTACAGTTAATTGAAACAATTTCCTCAATAGATGAATGTCAAATGATGGATATAGAATGGGAGTCAAATATTGAGGTTGAGACGCATAAGCGTATTATAGAAAATGCACATCGTCATCAGAAACAAATAATTGTGTCCTATCATAATTTTTTAGAAACGCCACCGTTAGAAGAATTAAAATTCACATATTATAAAATGCAAAAATTAAATCCTGAGTATGTAAAAATTGCAGTAATGCCTAAGGAAAAACAGGACGTAGCAATGCTATTAGAAGCAGTAGCTTATACATCTGAAGCGATTTCTCAACAAGTTATTGGAATATCTATGTCTCATTTAGGATTAGTGAGCCGAACTGCTCAAGGTGTTTTTGGGGGTACAGTGTCATATGGTTGCTTAGGTGAACCTCAAGCGCCAGGGCAGATTCATGTTAAAGAACTAAAAAAACAATTATTATTTTACGAAAGCATGTAGTATACATTGAAATGTCATCGATATCCGCGTATAATTGATAATAGTTATCAATATAGAGGAGCGATAATTGTGGAATTACAAGAAGTAATTTCTTTAAGAAGAAGTATAAAGAAATTTAAACATGATATGGTGATTAATGATGAAGATGTATTTAAAGCCATAGAACAAGCTACTGACGCTCCTAATCATGGTATGAGAGAACCGTGGAGAGTTATTCATGTTTCTAAAGATAGATTAGGAGATATGAGTAGAGATATTACACGTTTTGCCTTTCCAAATAGTCCAGAAAAACAAGAAGATCATTATAACGCGGTGACAAATTTAGGAGGTATGTTAGTTTTAGTACTTAAAACTGACCCACGACAACGACAAAATCGCGAAAACTTTTTTGCGATGGGTGCATACACTCAGAATCTAATGTTATTACTTTATGAAAAAGGTATTGGTACATGTTGGAAAACGCCATTGTACATCTTTGAACCAAAAGTAAGAAAAGCGTTTGGTATTGCTAAAGATGAAGCTATTGCAGGTTTATTGTATCTTACTGATTTAGAAGAGGTACCACCTAAAGCAAAACGTAAAAATAAACATTTAATCTCAGAATACTAAAGAAACCACACTCAAAATAACGAGTGTGGTTCTTTAATTATTTATTAAATGTTTCTTTTAAGAATGATTCAACTTGTTCAGGTGATTTTGCATTAGCAGAATGCAAATGAGCTTGTTTTTGACCATTTTCAAATATAAGTAAACTTGGGATACCCATGACTTCATTGTCTGATGCTACATCTTCTAATTCATCACGATTTACAGAATACCATTTATAGTCGTTATACTTGTCAACGATTGGATCAATCCACATATCCATTGCTTTACAATCAGGACACCAACCAGCTTCAAATTTTACAATTACAGGTTGTTCACTTTGAATAACTGAATTAAATTCTTCAGTAGTAGTAATATTTTTCATACTTTACACTCCTTTTAGCTTGTTTTATATATTATAACTAATTACTAATATTTAGAAAAAAATAAAGCTTAAAAAGTAGAGCGTTTATTTAAATAATTTGATATATTTATAATAAGTTTAAATAGGAGGATAATACTGAATGATTAAATTTTATCAATATCCAAAATGCACAACTTGTAAAAAAGCTGCTCGATTTTTAGATGAGCATGGAGTGAGTTATGAGTCTATAGATATTGTGCAACACACACCTACAAAACAAGAATTCAAAGAGTTAGTAGTTAAATCAGAAGTGGAAATAAATAAATTCTTTAATACACATGGTGTGAAATATAGAGAACTTGGTTTGAAAGATAAATTAAAAGAATTATCTAATGATGAAAAATTAGAACTCTTAGCCTCAGATGGAATGTTGGTAAAACGTCCGCTAGCGGTTTCATGTGAAAAAGTTACATTAGGTTTTAATGAAGAACAATATAAAGATGTATGGTTATAGAAAGTATAATCACAACTTTTAATATTAATAGTTGAATGAAAACTTACGGTATGGCATCATTAAATTGTAATTATTTTTAGGAGGGGATTTTCGTGGCAGTACCGAGCGAATTCAAATATTCTAAGGAACATGAATGGGTTAAAGTTGAAGGAAATACGGCAACAATTGGTATTACTGAATACGCGCAAGGCGAATTAGGAGACATCGTATTTGTCGAATTACCAGATGTCGATGATGAAATTAATGAAGGGGATACATTTGGTAGTGTTGAATCAGTAAAGACAGTATCTGAATTGTATGCACCTGTCTCTGGTAAAATTGTTGAAACAAATGACGAATTAGAAGATAGTCCAGAATTTGTTAATGAATCACCTTATGAAAAAGCGTGGATGGTAAAAGTTGAATTAAATGATGAAAGTCAATTAGATGAATTGCTATCAGCTGAACAATATTCTGAAATGATTGGCGAATAATTTTAAAAAACTCCTTGATATTGAATCTAGGAGTTTTTTATATATTATATTAATTATCTGTAAATTGTGTTTATATTCATCAATAACGTGAAAAAGTAAATGATTGTTTAATATCGACTTAGAAGGTGGATGAACATGGCAATTTTAAACAAAGTTATCATTGTTGAAGGTAAATCTGATAAGAAGAAAGTGCAACAAGTCATAGCTGAACCTGTAAATATTATTTGTACACATGGTACAATGAGTATCGACAAACTAGACGATATGATAGAAACATTATATGGAAAACAGGTCTATATTCTTGCCGATTCAGATGATGAAGGCGAAAAAATTAGAAAATGGTTTAAACGTTATTTAAGTGAAAGTGAACATATCTATGTAGATAAAACATATTGTGAAGTCGCGCGTTGTCCTAAAAATTATCTTGCTCATGTATTGAGTAAATATGGATTTAACGTAAAAAAAGAGAAAAAACTTATACCTAATTTAAGTTCTGAAAGGTTAGTACTCGTGAATGAATAATTCTATTAAAATCGAAGACATCAAAGAACACTTTGATAAAGATAAACATTTAATATTTGGATATACTCCTATGTGTGGAACATGTAAGATTTCAGAGCGCATGCTAGATATTGCAAATGATATCGAACAATTACCACTTAAAAAAATTGATTTAAATTTCCATAAGTATTTTAGTGAAGAATATAAAATTATGTCTGTACCTGTACTGTTAATTATGGATAAGGATAAAGAGGTAGATAGAATCTATGCATTTCAATCCGTGCCATATTTGTTAGAAAAGTTAAAAAAATGATTGACGAATTATTAGTACAGTGATAGGATATAAATTAATTAAATAGTGCGAAAACTCTTATCGAGAGAGGTGGAGGGATGTGCCCTACGAAGCCCGGCAACCGTCTATAATGGAAATGGTGCCAATTCACATAAAGTTTAAGACTTTAGAAGATGAGAGAAAGATAATTTTAAATGCTTTCTCATCTCTCTAGGTGGGAAAGCATTTTTTAATTACATAAGGAATTTAAGGGAGGCATTTAACGTGATTGAGTTAAATCAAGTTGTTAAACGCTATCACACAAAGAACAAAGATGTACTAGCAGTAGATCACGTTGATTTGAATATAGAATCAGGCTCAATTTTTGGAGTGATTGGGTTCTCTGGTGCTGGTAAAAGTACGTTAATTCGAATGTTTAATAATCTAGAAGAGCCGACTTCAGGGGATATCATTATAGATGGAGACAATATTAACAAACTTTCTAAATCAGATTTGAGAAAAAAACGACAAAAAGTAAGTATGATTTTCCAACATTTTAATTTATTATGGTCACGTACTGTCATTAGTAATATTATGTTCCCACTAGAAATAGCTGGAGTAGCTCGTACAGAAGCAAAAAAAAGAGCTTTAGAACTTGTAGAGTTGGTCGGTTTAAAAGGCCGTGAAAAAGCTTATCCTTCAGAATTATCGGGTGGTCAAAAACAAAGAGTTGGGATTGCTCGTGCATTAGCGAATGATCCGAATGTCTTATTATGTGACGAGGCTACAAGTGCGCTAGATCCACAAACAACGGATGAAATTTTAGATTTACTGTTAAAAATAAAAGAAGAAAGAAATCTAACGATTGTGATTATTACACATGAAATGCAAGTGATTAGACGCATATGTGATGCAGTTGCAGTGATGGAAAATGGACGTGTTATTGAGCAAGGTAATGTTGATGAAGTATTTGAAAATCCTCAACATGAGGTGACAAAACGATTCGTGAAAGACGATTTAGACGACGATTTTGAAGATTCAATTAAACATCTAGAACCATTGAACAAAGACGCTTATATTGTAAGGTTGAATTTCAACGGTAATAATACAACACAACCTGTTGTATCTGATATTACGCGAACGCAGAATATTGAATTAAATATTTTGGAAGCAAATATTAAAAATACACGTACAGGTTCAATTGGATTTTTAATTGTACACATTCCACATATTAGTGAAGATGGATTTAATACATTTGTAACTGAGTTACATAAACAACACGTAAATGTGGAGGTGATTAAACATGGATAAATCATATGGTGATATCTTCCATGAAATGATTACTATGCCTAACGTACAATGGCCTGAAGTTTGGCAAGCAATATATGAAACACTTTATATGACTATAGTGTCAACCATTTTTGCTTTTATCTTTGGCTTAATCTTAGGTGTGCTGCTTTTCTTATCAGCTAAAAGTGACGCACCTGGAGCTAAAATTTTCTATACGGTAGTTTCATTTATAGTTAACTTGTTCCGTGCAATTCCATTTATTATTTTAATTTTGTTATTAATTCCGTTCACAAGTGTATTATTAGGTACAATTAGTGGACCGACGGGAGCACTTCCAGCATTAATCATTGGCGCTGCACCGTTCTACGCAAGATTAGTTGAAATCGCATTTAAAGAAATCGATAAAGGCGTTATTGAAGCAGCATGGTCTATGGGTGCGAATACTTGGACAGTCGTTCGAAAAGTATTGCTTCCAGAAGCAATGCCAGCACTTGTTTCAGGTATTACAGTAACTGCTATCGCTTTAGTTGGTTCAACTGCTATTGCAGGCGTTATTGGTGCAGGTGGTTTAGGTAATTTAGCTTACTTAACTGGTTTTACACGTAACCAAAACGACGTCATTTTAGTGTCAACCGTATTTATTTTAATTATTGTATTTATAATCCAATTCATCGGGGATTGGCTTACAAATAAAATTGATAAACGATAATAGAAAAGAGGACAGATTAAATGAAAAAACTTTTAAGTTTAGTATTAGTACTTACACTGACAGTTGTATTAGTTGCTTGTGGTAAAGGTGGAGACGAAAAAGATAAAAAAATCGTTGTAGGTGCCTCACCAGCACCACACGCTGAAATCTTAGAAAAAGCAAAACCACTTCTTGAGAAAAAGGGTTATAATTTAGAAATTAAAACAATCAATGATTACACTACACCTAATAAGTTGTTAGATAAAGGTGAACTTGATGCTAACTACTTCCAACACGTTCCTTATTTAAAAACTGAAAGTAAAGAAAAAGGATACAAAATTGAAGATGCAGGTAAAGTTCATTTAGAACCAATGGCTGTTTATTCTAAAAAATACAAAAGTTTAAAAGACCTTCCTAAAGGTGCGACAGTTTATGTTTCAAATAACCCAGCTGAACAAGGTCGTTTCTTAAAATTCTTCGTTGATGAAGGCTTAATTAAAATTAAAAAAGGCGTAAAAATTGAAGACGCTAAATTTGAAGATATTACTGAAAACAAAAAAGATATTAAATTCAATAACAAACAATCAGCTGAATATCTTCCGAAAATCTATCAAAATCAAGATGTAGATGCAGCTATTATTAATTCAAACTATGCTATTGATCAAGGCTTAAGTCCACAAAAAGATTCAATTGTAGTTGAAAAACCTAATAATAACCCTTATGCAAACCTAATTGCAGTTCGTAAAGATCATAAAGATGATGAAAAAATTAAAGCTTTAGTTGAAGTATTACAATCTAAAGACATTCGTGATTTCATCAATGAAAAATACAAAGGTGCAGTTGTACCTGCAAAATAATGAATAATATGCAGTAAAAAACGGTTCACAAAGAAATATGTGAACCGTTTTTTTATTTTATATCAATACATTTATTGCAGTCATTTATATTATAAACTTGAATCGTCTTGATATAGTATTCCAACGCCGATACCACCTTGACCCATCGCATATTCAAATTTAACAATTTCTATATATGGATGTTCTTCTAAGAATGCATTAACCTTTTTATTTAAACCTTTTTCTGTCATAGCAGTAAAATTAACAAATGTCATAGTTATCATCTCCAATTGGATAAGTAAATTGAACAATGTTATTATAACAATTATTTTAATTAGACAGAAAATATAAAAAACAACAGAATTTATGTTTATACATGATATGTATTGGGTATGTTAATATTATAAAAATCATTTAAGAATGAAATGTTCAACAAGGAGGAATTTAAAATGGCAGAAGATAAATTTGAACAAGCTAAAGGTAACATTAAAGAAACAGTTGGTAATGCAACTGATAATAAAGATTTAGAAAAAGAAGGTCAAGGCGACAAAGCTTCAGGTAAAGCTAAAGAAGTGGTTGATAACGTTAAAGATAAAGCGAATGATGTTATTGATAAATTAAAAGGCGATAAATAAGTCGTTTTAACTAGAAGAGAACGCATGTGTTAAACACATGCGTTTTTTGTTTATTTTAGAATATTATGTCTGAGTATCATTGTTAGACGTAATCAGTCCTAATGAATAACTTACTATATATCCTATTACTAAAGAAATAATCGAAACAATCCATTCTACTGGTGATTTAGGAATTCCTGGGAATACAGCATAAATTGAACCAATAACAAAACCAGTAATTAAGGCAAATGTTCCAATAAAGTGGTGGGTTAAAAAGTATTTTATAATACGGCTTGAAAATAGAAATCCACATAAAATACCTAAACCAACTACTATTAATATAGGCAGACCGGTAAAGTTAAATTTAGCTAAATTAGCAATAGCTAACATTATTGTTCCATATGCACCGAATACAAGTAGCATAAATGAGCCAGAGATACCTGGAAGTAGCATTGCACTAGAAGCACAAACACCTGCTATAAAATATTTAATAATAAGACTAAAAGATAATTGAAGTGTTAAACTTGATTGCTGTGTGCTAGGATTTAATAACGTTAATGTCACTATAACTATGATTCCTAAAATTAATAATCCATAGTGTTTAGTTGTAAATGTTTTTTTAAAATCTGAAGTTTTTAATAAGTAAGGGACAATGCCTATAATTAAACCAGTAAAAAAGAACATCGTTATTACGTGATGATGATCGAGTAGGTAATGAATTAAATTACTAAGTACACCAATCGCTAAAATCATTCCTATTAATATAGGAAGTAAAAATTTTAGACTTGGCCAAAATCGTTTAGAAAATAATCCACTAATGGATGAAATAAAACCATCATATATTCCTAAAAGTAAAGCAATGGTACCTCCACTAATTCCTGGAACTAAATCTGAAGTTCCCATCGCAAATCCTTTTAAAATATTTTTCCATTTGAATGTCATAAAGGTCTCCTTTCTTTATTAAGTTAATACGAATACTACCAAATTTTTAACTTACATTGAAATATTAAGTAGTCAATCATCGTTAATATATAGATGCCTATTGAGAACAGATGCCTTTTGATTATCAGTCGCACTTGAAAATTGAAGTCATTTCGAAACAATTTTGATGAAAATATAATCTTTTTTGTCATTTTAATAAGTTTATATTGGGGACTATTTACGTTATAATTAAGTGTATTAAAGTGTTAGAAGTCTTTTTGACTATAAATTAAAATTACTATAAACTAGTTAAGAAAACTTTATATTTTATGGAGGGAATATAAATGTCATCAACATTGGAAATTAAAGACTTACATGTGTCTATTGAAGATAAAGAAATTTTAAAAGGTGTTAATTTAACAATTAATACTGGTGAAGTTCACGCAATCATGGGACCTAATGGTACAGGTAAATCAACATTATCTTCTGCAATTATGGGTCACCCAAGTTATGAAGTCACTCAAGGTGAAGTATTACTTGATGGCGTAAATATTTTAGAATTAGAGGTTGACGAAAGAGCAAAAGCAGGTCTTTTCTTAGCAATGCAATATCCATCAGAAATTACTGGTGTAACAAATGCAGACTTTATGCGTTCAGCGATTAATGCAAAACGTGAAGAAGGTCAAGAAATTAACTTAATGCAATTTATTAAAAAATTAGATAAACAAATGGATTTCTTAGATATTGATAAAGATATGGCGCAACGTTATTTAAATGAAGGTTTCTCAGGTGGGGAGAAAAAACGTAATGAAATCTTACAATTAATGATGTTAGAACCCAAATTTGCGATTTTAGATGAAATTGACTCAGGTTTAGATATTGATGCATTAAAAGTCGTTTCTAAAGGAATCAATGAAATGCGTGGTGAAGATTTCGGTGCATTAATGATTACACACTATCAACGTTTATTAAACTATATTACTCCTGATAAAGTACATGTTATGTATGGCGGTAAAGTTGTAAAATCAGGCGGTCCAGAATTAGCTAAACGTCTTGAAGAAGAAGGTTATGAATGGGTTAAAGAAGAATTTGGTGCAACTGAATAGGTCATTAAATAATATAAAAACTATTCATAAAAAGAACTGATTGATTTTAAAATGTGGAAATAAACAGTTTATATATCAATTCAGTTACTAAAATTTTTCATCAAGTAGGAGGAAAAAGCATTATGACAACAGAAACTTTAAATATTTCTGAAGCACAACTTGTTGATTATTCTAAAGCACAAAATGAACCTTCTTGGATGACTGAACTACGTCAAAAAGCTTTGAAATTAACAGAAACTTTAGAAATGCCTAAACCAGATAAAACAAAACTAAGAAAATGGGATTTCGATGCATTTAAACAACATCATGTAGAAAGTAAATCATATAATGATGTATCAGAACTTCCTGAATCAGTTAAAAATATTATTGATATAGAAAATTCTAAAAATTTAATTATTCAACATAATAATGATTTAGCTTTCACACAAGTATCAGAACAAGCAAATCATAATAATGTTATTATTGAAGGTTTATCAAAAGCGCTACAAGATCATAGTGAATTAGTAGAAAAATATTTAATGAAAGATGCAGTTACAGTAGATGAACATCGATTAACTGCTTTGCATACAGCATTATTGAATGGTGGCGTATTTGTATATGTCCCTAAAAATGTAGTAGTTGAAGACCCTATTCAATATGTAGTATTACATGACAATGAGAATGCAAGTTTATTTAATCATGCTATTATTGTAACGGAAGAAAGTGCTGAAGTAACATATGTTGAGAATTACCTTTCAACTGCAAGTGGTGAAGGTAATCAAGTCAATATTATTTCTGAAGTGATTGCAGGAGCAAATTCAAACATTACTTATGGTTCAGTTGACTATCTAGATAAAGGATTTACAGGTCACATTATCCGTCGTGGTGTGACGGCAGCAGATGCATCAATTAATTGGGCTTTAGGTTTAATGAATGAGGGAAGCCAAATTATTGATAATACTACTAACTTAATTGGTGATCGTTCAACAAGTGAACTAAAATCAGTCATTGTTGGTACTGGTGATCAAAAAATTAACTTAACATCTAAAATCGTTCAATATGGTAAGGAAACAAATGGTTATATCTTAAAACATGGTGTAATGCGTGAAAATGCTTCATCTGTATTTAACGGTATTGGATATATTAAGCATGGCGGTACAAAATCTATCGCAAATCAAGAATCTCGTGTGTTAATGCTTTCAGAGCATGCTCGCGGAGATGCGAACCCTATTCTACTTATCGATGAAGATGATGTTGAAGCAGGTCATGCAGCTTCGGTTGGTCGTGTTGACCCAGAACAACTTTACTACTTAATGAGCCGTGGTATTTCTCAAAAAGAAGCAGAACGTCTTGTTATTCATGGTTTCTTAGATCCAGTTGTCCGTGAATTACCAATTGAAGATGTGAAACGTCAATTACGAGAAGTCATCGAACTTAAAGTAAATAAATAAGTCATTGAGATTTTCAATAAAAGAAAGGTCGTGAAGGTAGTGGCCGAAACTTCATTAAACATACAAGAAATTATTGAAGACTTTCCTATACTAAATCAAAAAGTTAATGGAAAACGATTAGCTTATCTTGATTCAACAGCAACAAGTCAAACACCAGTGCAAGTATTAAATGTATTAGATGATTATTATAAACGTTACAATTCTAATGTGCATCGTGGTGTGCATACTCTAGGTTCTTTAGCAACAGATGGATATGAAAGTGCTCGTGAGACAGTACGACGTTTCATTAATGCTAAATATTTTGAAGAAATTATTTTTACTAGAGGTACGACTGCTTCAATTAATATTGTTGCACATAGTTATGGAGACGCTAATATTAACGAAGGCGACGAAATCGTTGTGACAGAGATGGAACATCATGCTAATATTGTGCCTTGGCAACAGCTAGCTAAACGAAAAAAAGCTACTTTAAAATTTATTCCTATGACTGATGATGGTGAACTAAGAATCGAAGATGTCAAATCGACAATTAATGACAATACTAAGATTGTAGCTATTACTCATGTGTCTAATGTCTTAGGTACCATTAATGATATAAAAGCAATTGCTAAGATTGCGCATGAACACGGTGCTATTATTAGTGTTGATGGAGCACAATCTGCACCTCATATGGATATCGATGTTCAAGATTTAGATGTTGATTTCTTTAGCTTTAGCGGTCACAAAATGTTAGGACCGACTGGTATTGGTGTATTATATGGAAAACGTGAACTACTTCAAAACATGGAACCTGTTGAGTATGGTGGGGACATGATTGATTTTGTAAGTAAGTACGATGCAACATGGGCTGACTTACCTACTAAATTTGAAGCTGGTACACCGATTATTGCTCAAGCTATTGGATTGGCTGAAGCTATTCGTTATATCGAAAATATAGGCTTTGATGCCATTCATCAGCATGAAAAAGAATTAACAGAATATGCATATGAGCAATTATCTTCAATTGAAGGATTAGAAATATATGGTCCCCCTAAAGAAAGACGTGCAGGTGTGATCACTTTTAATTTAGCTGATATTCATCCACATGATGTTGCTACAGCAGTAGATACTGAAGGTGTCGCTGTTAGAGCTGGACATCACTGTGCGCAACCATTAATGAAATGGTTAAATGTATCATCTACTGCAAGAGCAAGTTTTTATATTTATAATACTAAAGAAGATGTTGACCAATTAGTAGAAGCATTGAAACAAACGAAGGAGTTTTTCTCATATGAGTTTTAATAATTTAGATCAACTTTATAGATCTGTAATTATGGATCATTATAAGAATCCTCGTAATAAAGGCGTTTTAGATAATGGATCAATGACAGTAGATATGAATAATCCTACTTGTGGTGATCGCATTAGACTAACATTTGATATCGAAGATGGTATCATTCAAGAGGCGAAATTCGAAGGTGAAGGTTGCTCAATTTCAATGTCAAGTGCATCGATGATGACTGAAGCAGTTAAAGGTCATTCATTAGGTGAAGCAATGCAAATGAGTCAAGAATTTACTAAAATGATGTTAGGTGAAGATTATAACATCACTGAAGATATGGGAGATGTAGAAGCATTACAAGGCGTTTCTCAATTCCCAGCGCGTATTAAATGTGCAACGTTAGCGTGGAAAGCTTTAGAAAAAGGTACAGTGCAAAAAGAAGGTAAAGCAGAAGGTACAACTGAAGAATAAAATACGAATAGGTAATAAATGTTATTCTAAGCACTATGGTGCTGTGACATTTTACACATATTTCTTTTTATATAGTTTGCATGTTGTTACAATGACTATAGATAGTAGTGAAAGATAAATGATGCGCATATCGTTTTAAATATATTTAAGGAGTGATTGAAATGGCTAAAAAAGCACCTGATGTTGGAGATTATAAATATGGTTTCCATGATGAGGATGTTTCCATTTTCAGATCAGAACGTGGTCTAACAGAAAATATTGTTAGAGAAATTTCTAAGATGAAAGAAGAACCAGAATGGATGCTTAATTTCCGATTAAAAGCTTTAAAACTATTCTATAAAATCCCAATGCCTCAATGGGGTGGCGATTTATCAGAGTTGAATTTTGATGACATTACTTATTATGTTAAGCCTTCAGAGCATACTGAACGTTCTTGGGATGAAGTACCTGAAGAAATTAAACGTACATTTGATAAATTAGGTATACCAGAAGCAGAACAAAAATATTTAGCTGGTGTTTCTGCACAATATGAATCAGAAGTTGTATATCATAATATGGAAAAAGAATTAGAAGAAAAAGGGATAATCTTTAAAGATACAGACAGTGCTTTACGTGAAAATGAAGACTTATTTAAAGAATACTTTGCTTCTGTTGTTCCAGCAGCTGATAATAAATTCGCAGCATTAAATTCAGCAGTATGGTCAGGTGGTTCATTCATCTATGTACCTAAAAACGTTAAATTAGATACACCATTACAAGCGTACTTCCGAATTAACTCAGAAAATATGGGTCAATTCGAACGTACATTAATTATTGCTGATGAAGGGGCTTCAGTAAACTATGTTGAGGGTTGTACTGCACCAGTATATACTACAAGTTCATTACACTCAGCAGTAGTTGAAATTATTGTTCATAAAGATGCACATGTTCGTTATACTACTATCCAAAACTGGGCTAACAATGTGTATAACTTAGTTACTAAACGTACGTTTGTTCATGAAAATGGTAATATGGAATGGGTTGACGGTAACTTAGGTTCTAAGTTAACAATGAAATACCCTAACTGTGTATTATTAGGTGAAGGTGCGAAAGGTAGTACATTATCCATCGCATTTGCGGGTAAAGGTCAAGTTCAAGATGCAGGTGCTAAAATGATTCATAAAGCCCCAAATACATCTTCAACTATCGTATCTAAATCAATTTCTAAAAACGGTGGTAAAGTAATCTATCGCGGTATCGTTCACTTTGGACGCAAAGCTAAAGGTGCGCGTTCAAATATCGAATGCGATACATTAATTCTAGATAACGAATCAACTTCAGACACAATTCCATATAATGAAGTATTTAATGATAATATTTCATTAGAACATGAAGCGAAAGTTTCTAAAGTATCTGAAGAACAATTATTCTATCTAATGAGTAGAGGGATTTCTGAAGAAGAAGCAACAGAGATGATTGTTATGGGATTCATCGAACCATTTACTAAAGAATTACCAATGGAGTATGCTGTAGAAATGAACCGTCTTATTAAATTTGAAATGGAAGGTTCAATTGGATAATTTAAGATATAGCTTAAGCTAATAGTTAAAAGAACTAGAATGTTTAACATTCTAGTTCTTTTGTTTTTCAAGTATATTAAAAAGAAGTAAACATTTAATATATATAGAACAGGTGATAAGTCAAATATTGATGTTTATAATGCAATAGTGTGATCATTGTTTGACTGAACTATTAAATAACCAATTATTCAAGCCAATATAGTAGGTAATACGGATTCAGAAGTGGTAAGTATGCCCGAAGTAGTAGTCAATTTGTTCAAGTAATGATTAATTATGAGGGCGATATTCCATCTTATCCAGTTCAAAATCAGTTAATACAATCTATTAGAAGACAAGTAGTTACAAATGGAGATAGTGAATTTACCCATAATTGGAGTGGATCCCCGGTTAGCTACTAATCAAAAGTGAATGATTTAATAGATTAATTATTTTTACAAATTAATCAGTTATTAACGCGCACTTAGGGTGTTATAGTGACGATTTTAAAGTAATAAGAAAATGTAAAGTTAGTATACAACAAGTGATATATTAATTTTGAATGTGGTATCATATATCTGGTGATAAAAATGATTAATATCGGTCTAACTGGATGGGGAGATCATTATTCTTTATATGAAGATCTTGAAAGACAAACAGATAAATTACGTACGTATGCGAGTCATTTTCCTGTTGTTGAACTTGATGCCTCATATTATGCTATCCAACCTGAACGTAATATATTGAAATGGATCAATGAAACACCAGATAAGTTTCAGTTTATCGTTAAGATTCATCAAGCATTGACGCTTCACTCAGATTATAAAACTTATGCTGATTCACGATCTGAACTATTTAAACAATTTAGACACATGCTTGAACCACTGATTGCACATCATAAATTAGCAATGGTACTTGTGCAATTTCCACCTTGGTTTGATTGTACAGCTCAAAATATAAATTATATTTTGTATGTTCGACAACAGCTAGAAGATATCCCCATGTGTGTAGAATTTAGACATCAATCTTGGTTTAATTCCCAATTTAAAGAACAAACTTTAATGTTTTTAACCGAACATCAAATTATTCATGCGGTCGTAGATGAACCACAAATTAAAGATGGGTCTATACCGTTAGTCAATCGTATAACTTCTAGTACTGCTTTTGTGCGTTATCATGGTAGAAATCAGCATGGTTGGACTAAAAAAGATATGACAGATCAAGAGTGGCGAGATGTTAGATATTTATATAATTATAATGAAAATGAATTAAAAGATTTAGCGAATAAAGTTCAAATATTAGAACAAAAAGCTAAAAAGGTCTATGTCATTTTTAATAATAATTCTGGTGGTCATGCAGCTCAAAATGCTAAAACCTATCAAGATATTTTAGATATAGAGTATACAGGCTTAGCACCTCAGCAATTAAAATTTTTCTAAGAGGCGAATTATAATGTTTTTAACAATGATTTTATTAGTTTTAATTGGATTATTATCTGCAGTATTAGGTTCTTTAGTAGGTATTGGTGGCGGTATAATTATCGTACCTACTTTAGTGTATTTAGGAGTGAACCATCATCTGTTACACGGCATCACTACTCAGATTGCAATTGGTACGTCATCGGTTATTCTTATTGTAACTGGACTTTCTTCATCTGTTGGTTATTTGAAAACAAAGCAAGTAGATATTAAAAATGGCTCTATATTTTTATTTGGATTATTACCCGGTTCACTTATTGGTTCATTTTTAAGCAGATATTTAACATTAAATTCGTTTAATTTATACTTTGGTATTTTTATGATCTGTGTATCTATTTTATTGATGATTAGACATAAAATTAAACCATTTAAAATATTCGATAAGGAAAAGTATCGTAAAACATACATCGATGCTAAAGGGATGACATATCATTATAGCGTTCCACCTATGTTTGCCTTCTTTGCTACATTATTTATAGGTGTACTTACAGGTTTATTTGGGATTGGTGGTGGAGCGTTGATGACTCCTTTAATGCTTATAGTATTTAGATTTCCACCTCATGTAGCAGTAGGGACAAGCATGATGATGATTTTCTTTTCAAGTGTAATGAGTTCAATTGGTCATATTATTCAAGGTCATGTTGCTTGGTCATATTCAATTATTCTAATCATTTCTAGTTATATTGGCGCTCAAATTGGAGTAAAAATAAATCACTCGATTAAATCAGAAACAGTAGTATTATTATTACGCACAGTAATGTTAATTATGGGTGTATATCTAATTATTAAATCGTTTCTATAAAAAAACAGGAGGAATTTAAGTGAAGCTTACAATTTTTCATACAAATGACATTCATAGCCACCTTAATGAATATGCACGTATTATGACGTACATGGCTGAACACCGACCTGAACTTCAACACCCTTCACTTTATTTAGATATTGGTGATCATGTTGATTTATCTACACCAGTAACAGAAGCAACTATGGGCAAAAAGAATGTTGAACTTTTAAATGAGGCTCATTGTGATATTGCTACAATTGGGAATAATGAAGGAATGACTATTTCTCATGAAGCATTAAACAATCTTTACAATGATGCACAATTTAAAGTCATATGTGCTAATGTTTTAGACGAAGATGGCCACTTACCTCGTCATATTGCCACATCTTATATAAAAGAAATAGAGGATGTGCGCTTTTTATTTGTAGCAGCCACGGCACCTTTCACGCCATTCTATCGAGCACTTGATTGGATTGTGACAGACCCATTAGAAGCCATCAAAGACGAAATTGAACAACGCAAAGGACAATACGATGTATTAATAGTTATGAGTCATGTAGGTGTCTTTTTTGATGAAAAATTATGTCAAGAAATCCCAGAGATAGACGTAATACTAGGAAGCCACACACATCATCATTTTAATCATGGTGAAGTCAATAATGGTGTACTTATGGCAGCAGCAGGGAAATATGGATATTATCTTGGAGAAGTGAATTTAACGATTGAAAATAAAACAGTAATTACTAAAGAGGCTACATTACATCCAGTAGACACATTACCAGTCGTTAAAACACATTTTGATGAAGAAGGAAAAAATTTGATGAATAAGGCGATTATTAATAAGCCAGTTTCTTTATCTAGTAAAACAAATGTGATTACAAAAACGACTTATTTACTTGCAGAAAGTGTGTATGAGTTTACAAATGCAGATTGTACAATTATTAATGCTGGATTAATCGTTAATAGTATCGAGGGCGATCAACTTACTGAATACGATATCCATACTATGTTACCTCATCCAATCAACTTAGTTCGTGTACGTTTGAAAGGTTCTGAATTGAAAAAGGTAATCTTAAAAAGTCAAAAGCAAGAATATATGTATGAACATGTCCAAGGGTTAGGATTTAGAGGCGATATTTTTGGTGGTTATATATTATATAAATGTGGATTTATTCAATCAGAACATCGCTTCTTTGTAGATGGACAAGAAATAGAAGATAACCGTACCTATATATTAGGAACTGTAGATATGTATACATTTGGAAGATATTTCCCATTATTAAAAGGAACATCGATTGATTATTTAATGCCGGAATTTTTAAGAGATATCTTTAAAGAAAAATTAATTCAAATGCATCATTCTTCTTAGTACACAAATGTTCATAGTTATGTCTTAATTTTATAAGTTATTACATTTTAATTTAATGTAAATTTCGTTATAATAGTTGAAGATAGATTAAACAGGAGGGTATGTGTTGTTATGGCTACTAAAAATGAAGAGATTTTACGTAAACCAGATTGGTTGAAAATAAAGCTAAACACTAATGAAAACTACATCGGCCTCAAGAAAATGATGCGTGAGAAAAATTTACATACAGTTTGTGAAGAAGCAAAATGTCCAAATATACATGAATGTTGGGGAGCTAGACGTACGGCTACATTTATGATTTTAGGTGCGGTATGTACAAGAGCTTGTCGTTTCTGTGCAGTAAAAACTGGCTTACCTAATGAACTAGATTTAAATGAACCAGAACGTGTTGCAGAGTCTGTAGAACTAATGAATCTTAAACATGTTGTTATCACAGCTGTTGCACGTGATGATTTAAGAGATGCAGGGTCTAATGTATATGCAGAAACAGTTCGTAAAGTACGTGAACGTAATCCATATACGACAATTGAAATTTTACCGTCAGATATGGGTGGGGATTATGAAGCACTTGAAACACTAATGGCTTCAAGACCAGATATTTTAAACCATAACATTGAAACAGTACGACGCTTAACTCCAAGAGTTCGTGCGCGTGCGACTTACGACAGAACATTAGAATTCTTACGTCGTTCTAAAGAGTTACAACCTGATATTCCAACTAAATCAAGTTTAATGGTAGGTTTAGGTGAAACATTGGAAGAAATTTATGAAACAATGGATGACTTACGTGCAAATGATGTTGATATTTTAACAATTGGTCAGTATTTACAACCATCACGTAAACACTTAAAAGTTGAAAAATACTATACTCCATTAGAATTTGGTAAATTAAGAAAAATTGCAATGGAAAAAGGATTTAAACATTGTGAAGCTGGTCCAATGGTACGAAGTTCTTATCATGCTGATGAACAAGTAAATGAAGCGGCAAAAGAAAAACACCGTCTTGGAGAAGAACAGTTACAACAAAAATAATATTAACCCAAAAATTTAAAATAAACTTTCTTTTAAGCGATATCACATAATGAAGTCATATTATCTTATGAAACAATGATATGAGTACATAAAGTCAATTAAGAATGTTTATTAATAGGTAGATGCTAAAACTTAGATTGCTCTTTTTCTTTAAAATAGGCAATCTAAGTTTTTATTATAATTATAATTAAAGGTGACTTATTATGATTAAAGTTAATCAACAGTATTTTGAATTAATTGAAGATTATAGAGAATGCTTTGATGAAGAATTATTTGCTTCAAGATATTCAGATATACTTGATAAATATGATTTTGTAGTTGGAGATTTTGGTTATGATCAATTACGTTTAAAAGGATTTTATAAAGATTCAAATAAAAAAGCTGAAATTTCAAAACGTTTTTCAACCATCCAAGATTATATTTTGGAATATTGTAATTTTGGTTGTCCATATTTTATAGTGAGACATATTAATGAGAATGAACGATTAGAATTAACTAGTGTAGATGAAGTAGAAGATAAATTGCATGATGTGAAAATAAAACCAACAATACAAACTACACAATCTACTGAAAAAAAGAATAATAAATAATGAAAGGTCAAAACAATGATATTCACAAAATATACATTGTTTTGACCTTTCATTTATTGAATAACTTGATTTAGATATTCAATGATTTCTTCGCTTTCTTCTTGAGAGACACCTAATATATGAGCAATATATCCTTCTTCTTCAATATCGTCTGTGCCTATGATGCCAAATTTATTAGTTTGAAGATTTAATACCAGTGTTTTGCCGTAATGACGATCGGTCTGAATAAGCATTAAATCATAGCGACTATGTTCACCTACAAATCCTACAAATTGTGCTTGCGATTGTTCCTCATCATCGTACAGAAACATATCTATCATATCAGTCATGCTCCTTTATTTTTAATATGTGAAATTAGTATAACGACAAATGATGCATGATGCAAAACTATGATATGATAATAATAATAAGAGGTGACCGATATGTATTTTGTAGATAAAGATAAATTAGCACTTAAAATAAAATATTTAAATCAGCTTATTAAGGATTATGAAACAAATAAATCAAATCATTATGCATTTGAACGTATTGCGCAAATGTTAATTGAATCATCAGTAGATATTGGAAATATGATTATTGACGCTTTTATTTTGAGAGATCCTGGTAACTATAAAGATGTTATTGATATTTTAGAACTTGAAGGGGTGATTTCCAAAGATACACAAAACCATATTAATGATACAGTTGAAATCAGAAAACAGTTTGCACATCATTATACAGAATTAGAAGTTGAAACACTTGTACCATTATTTGACACCTCAATACCGTATTATCGACAATTTGTGAAAGAAGTTACTCAATTTCTAAAAAAAGAAAATGTGCCAATTACCGCTTTTGGAAAAGGAGATTATTCATAATGAAAAATTATAAAGGTTATTTAATCGATTTAGATGGAACAATGTATATGGGTACAGCAGAAATTGATGGTGCTGCTCAATTTATCGATTATTTGAACAAAAACGATATTCCTCATTTATATGTTACTAATAACTCTACTAAGACGCCTGAAGAAGTAACAGAAAAGTTAAAAGAAATGAAGATTGACGCTAAACCAGACGAAGTAGTTACTTCTGCTCTAGCTACGGCAAATTACATTGCAGAAGAAAATAGTCAAGCTAGTGTGTATATGCTAGGAGGTAATGGTTTAAGAACAGCATTAACCGATGCAGGTTTAACCGTAAAAGAAGATGAGAATGTAGATTACGTAGTTATCGGTTTAGATGAAGCAGTCACATATGAAAAACTTGCAATAGCTACTTTAGCAGTACGTAAAGGCGCAAAATTTATCTCTACGAATCCAGATGTCTCAATTCCTAAAGAAAGAGGCTTCTTACCTGGAAATGGAGCTATTACAAGTGTGGTTAGTGTATCTACTGGACAACAGCCACAATTTATTGGTAAACCAGAAACCATAATCATGCAAATTGCTTTAGATATCTTGAAACTAGATAAGTCTGAAGTGGCTATGGTGGGAGATTTGTATGATACAGATATCATGTCTGGTATTAATGTGGGGATGGATACGGTACATGTACAAACAGGTGTAACATCTTATGAAGAAATTCAAACTAAACAACCAAAGCCAACCTATTCATTTAAAGATTTGAATGTGGCTATAGCTGAATTAGAAAGTAATACTAATTAATAAAAATAATTTCTATGATAACTTCTTATTACTTAAATTGATGATATGAGTAATAAGAAGTTTTTATATCTAACAGTTTTGTTATGCTCTGTGTAATTGTGATATGTAACCATTAGTACTAATATATAGAATATCAAAGATAAGAATAAGGACATATCGGATAAGATAGATACATATTTAACACTCACTAATTATTATATAAAATAAATTTGATATATAATTAATATTTTTATATAATAAAGTGTAAAAATAAAAGTGCGATATAATATTTCTTGATAGTAAGATAACTTTACTAAATATAAAATAAGTAGAATTGTTCTTCAAAATAAATAGCAATGTTTGTGAGGTGCAATATTCAATTGAAAGAAACTAAAAAAATAAGTGTTTTTTATGAAAAAGCAAAACCATATCTACTGACTATTCTATACTTAGCAATTTTTATAGCTTTGTATCTTATATATGGTTCAGGCGATACACATAATAACTTTATATATAACGAATTCTAGTAAGGAGTCAAAGGATGACAGATATTATAAATTTAATTAATGATATTGGACAAAAAAATCCAGATCGAGTAGCTATTAGACATAAATCAGATGAGTTAACGTATCGTCAACTTATAGAAGAATCTAGTAAGCTAGCACATTATTTGCAAGATACAAATAAACCATTAATCATCTATGGTCATATGTCACCATATATGGTAGTTGGAATGATAGGAGCAATCAAAGCAGGATGTGGCTATGTCCCAATTGATACGTCAGTTCCAATAGAACGTGTAGAAATGATTATGAATAAAGTAGATCCAACCTTTATTTTAAATACAACTGATTCAAGTGTGAATCAACCAAGGAAAGAACTTACAATCGAAGATATTAAACATTCTGATTATCCTATTGTTTTTGATAGTCAAATGGATAAAACAGATGTTGTTTATACTATATTCACTTCTGGTTCTACAGGTGAGCCTAAAGGTGTGCAAATTGAGTATGCGAGTTTAATAGAGTTTGCAGAATGGATGGTCTCATTAAATGAAACAGATAATCATCAGGAGTGGTTGAACCAAGCACCATTTTCATTTGATTTATCTGTAATGGCAATTTATCCATGTTTAACATCTGGTGGAACACTTAACTTAGTAGATAAAGATATGATAAAAAAACCGAAGTTATTAAATGAAATGCTTGTTCAAACGCCAATTAATGCTTGGGTATCAACACCATCATTTATAGAAATGTGTTTATTACTTCCTAACCTTAATGAAAAAGATTATCCAAGTTTAAATCATTTCTTCTTTTGTGGAGAAATTTTACCGCATAGAACAGCTAAAGCACTTGTTGATAGATATCCAAATGCAATTGTTTATAACACATATGGACCAACGGAAGCGACAGTTGCAGTTACTGGTGTAAAAATCACACCCGAGATTTTAGAACGTTATAATCCACTTCCAGTAGGTGTAGCAAGACCGAATACTACACTATCAACAACTGATGAAGGTGAACTTGTTATTAAAGGAACAAGTGTGAGTTTAGGATATCTAAAAAACAAAGAAAAAACTGAAGCAGTATTTAAGTTTGATAATGGCGTTCGCATTTATCACACGGGTGATAAAGCTATTGAAAAAGATGGTTATTGGTTTATCCAAGGACGTATCGATTTTCAAATAAAGTTAAACGGTTATCGCATGGAACTAGAAGAAATTGAAACACAACTAAGACACTCAAAATACGTTAGAGAAACTGTTGTTGTGCCAATTTATAAAAATGGAAAAGTTGTTTATCTTGTAGGTGCTATTGTACCTACTAAAAAAGTTGATAATGACTTAGAGATGACTAGAAACATTAAAAATGAATTGAAATCTCGCTTACCTGAATATATGATTCCGAGAAAATTCGTTTGGATGAAACAACTTCCATTAACATCAAATGGAAAACTTGATCGTAAACAAGTTGCAGAGGATATCGACGCATGATTCCTTATGGCACGTTTACCTTCTTCTTAGTCGCATTTATCGTTCTTTTACCAGTCATCATACTCGGATTTTTAGGTAAGCGAAGCTATGTATACAATGGGATAAGTACAGTGATTATGATTGTGATTATTTTCTCTTCAGATACATACAATTTATTTGGACAGAAATATTTAAGTGTTCAATTAATCAGTTTTGTAATTTATTTAATATGGCAAGTGCTATTAATCATGTGGTATTACAAATCACGACAAAAAAATAATACTTTTATTAAATTTTTAATTGTTATGATTTTATCTATTTTACCTTTAGCACTTGTTAAAATATTACAAAGTTCATGGTTAGGTGGACATCAAATACATTTCCATGAACATAAGTTAATTGAATTTGTCGGATTCTTAGGAATCTCATATGTTACTTTTAAAAGTGTACAACTTATAATGGAAATTAGAGATGGTTCTATTAAAGAAATTAAAGTGGGGAAATTGATTCAATTTATTTCATTCTTTCCAACAGTATCTTCAGGACCCATCGACCGTTATAAACGTTTTGTCAAAGACGATAAAAAAATACCAACTGGTGAGCAATACAGAGGTATGGTAGTTAAAGCGATTCATATGATTATGATGGGCTTCTTATATAAATATATTATTGCTCATTTAATTAATGTATATGCAATTATGCCATTATTAATGCATTTACATGGTTTTACTCATAAATGGTTATATATGTATGCCTATAGCTTTTACTTATTTTTTGACTTTGCAGGTTATAGTTTATTTGCAATAGCAGTGAGTTATCTATATGGCATTAATACACCACCAAACTTTAAACAGCCGTTTAAAGCACGTAACATTAAAGATTTCTGGAATAGATGGCATATGTCATTATCATTCTGGTTTAGAGACTGTGTTTATATGAGAACATTGTTCTATATGTCTCGTAAAAAAATAATGAAGAATCAATTTGCAATGTCAAATTTTGCCTTCTTCTTAAATTTCTTTATTATGGGTGTATGGCACGGATTAGAAGTATTTTATATTGTATATGGTATTTATCACGGTTTAATGTTTATCGGATATGGATATTATGAACGCTGGAGAAAGAAACATCCACCTCGCTTTCAAAATGGTTTTGCTACAGCATTAAGTGTTATTATCACATTCCATTTTGTAGCATTTGGCTTCTTAATATTCTCAGGAAAATTAATTTAAAGGGAGAAATAAATGATGGAATTTAGAGAACAAGTTTTAGATGTATTAGCTGATGTAGCAGAAAATGACGTAGTTAAAGAAAACCCAGATGTTGAGATTTTTGAAGAAGGAATTATTGATTCATTTCAAACAGTTGGATTATTATTAGAAATTCAAAATAGATTAGGAATTGAAGTATCAATTATGGATTTTGATCGCGATGAATGGGCAACTCCTAATAAAATTGTTGAAGCTTTAGAAGAATTACGATGAAATTCAAACCATTTTTACCAATTCTTATTAGTGGAATCATATTTTTAGCTTTTGTATTAATGCCTGCGAGTTGGTTTACTGGTCTCGTTAACAATAAGACACTTGCTGATAATAGAACGTCACTAACTGATCAAGTACTTAAAGGTACGCTCATTCAAAATCAATTATTTAGTAATGATAAATATTATCCACTTTATGGTTCAAGTGAGTTAAATAAACGTGACCCGTTTAATCCTGCGATAGCAATGCATCATCGAAAAAATACAAAGCCTGTATTCTTAGTTGGTACGGGTGGTAATACAGATTTAATTAATGCTATTGAATTAGCGGGTCAATATGATCAACTTAAAGGTAAAAAGATGACATTTATCATTTCACCACAATGGTTTAGTACACATGGCGTTAATGATATGGATATGGCTGCACGTACGACACCAAATCAAATCAATCAGATATTTCAACAAAAGGATATGCCTTCAGAGTTAAAACAACGCTATGCTAAACGATTATTAAAATTTAGAAGTGTTCCTAATAAGGAATATTTAAAAGAATTAGTAAAAGATCCAAGCAACCCAAAAGGTCGTTATATTTCTAAATTTAAAGAAAGTCAACTTCTTAAAATTGAGGCAATAAAAACATACTTTTCATTAGATAAATCACCATTAACTCATGTGCACTCACTTACATCACCCAATGATTCTTGGAAAAACATGAGTAATAAAGCAGTGCAACTTGGTGAAAAACGTTCTACTTCTAATGGTTATGGTATCCGTAACGAATATTGGAAAAAACTAATGCATAAAAAACCAATGAATCGTCGCCAATATGAATTTAAAATGAATTCACCAGAGTTTAAGGATTTATCTTTACTAGTAGATACAATGCATCAAGCAGGTGCTGATGTACAATATGTTATTCTTCCAGTAAATGGTAAATGGTACGATCATTTAGGTATTCACCGTTCAACACGTGAACCTGTCTATAAAAAAATACATAAAACTGTTGTCGGACATGGTGGCAAAGTGTATGATATGTCAAATAAAGACTATGAAAAATATGTATTAAGTGATGTAGTACATGTAGGTTGGAAAGGTTGGGTATACATGGATCGTCAAATTGAAAAACATATGAACGATTATCAAGCTCATTCTAAATAGTAAATGAAAAAAGACACCCTATTCTGATTAAATACTGAATGTAGGGTGTCTTTAATTTATATCGTTAGAAAACTTGTTCTACTTCTATAACGCCTGGTACTTCTTCGTGTAAAGCACGTTCTATACCTGCTTTTAATGTAATAGTTGAGCTTGGGCATGTTCCACACGCACCATGTAATTGTAATTTTACGATGCCATCTTCTACATCGACTAATGTACAATCTCCTCCGTCACGTAATAAAAACGGACGTAAACGTTCAATAACTTCGGCTACTTGATCAAACATTGTTGCATTCTCAGTAGGCATGAGATATGTCTCCTTTCAAGTAAAATACTTCATAAACTTATTATTAATTTATTATAATAGATAAAGAAAGAAAAATCTATAAAACTAAACGGGGGATTAATATATGACAAAAGTAAGTGTTGTTGTTTACGGTGCGGATGTAGTGTGTGCTAGTTGTGTCAATGCACCAACTTCTAAAAATACGTATGAGTGGCTAAAACCATTATTAGAAAGAAAATATCCTAATATTCATTTCGAATATACATATATCGATTTTCAAAAAGAAACTGAAAATTTAAGTGATCATGATCAACAATATATTGAGCAAATTGAAAATGATGAGTTGTTTTACCCGCTTATTACAATGAACGATGAATATGTGGCTGACGGTTATATTCAGTCAAAAAAAGTGACTCATTTTATAGATCAATATATTATAAATAATTAATGCAAAGTGGAGTATTCGATTTTTTATAAAAATGAGGGGAAGCTTGAGATGATGAATTGAAATTAAATTCTGTCCCGCTTCCCAGTTGTATTTATCCATTATGATATTTATATAGCCATAAAACACCTGATTTTAATATATGCGCTAAACGTCCTGTAACTGTACGATCCATAATATAGGCAAACCCTTTTTTCTCTCCTAGAGAACCTAAGAAACCTTGAACTTTTAATTCAGGCATTTTTTCAGGAAGTGGTTCATGATTCCATTGTTTTTTTAGTACATCGGCAATTTGATCCCCCTGTACTTCTGCTAATTGAGCACTTGGCGCATGTGGTAAAGCTGCGCAATCTCCAACTACATAAACATTTTTATAAGTCGGTACTTGATGATATTGATTAACGATAACGCGACCACTTTTATTAGTATCAATAGGCAGTTTCCTTACAATTTCAACGGGTTGAATACCTGCTGTCCATACTACAATATCAACAGGTTCTGGTGTACCATTATTATAAATTGTTCCTTGCTCAACTTTATCAATCAATGAATTAGGAACCACGTTTACATTATTTTCGCGGAACCACTTCGCAATATAATTACTTAATTTTTCTGGAAAATTTCTTAATATACGAGGTCCACGATCATATAAAATAATTTCTAAATCTGTGCGACTTTCACGTAGTTCACTTGCTAATTCAATACCACTCAAGCCAGCTCCTACAATTCCAACACGCGCTCCTTTAGGTAGCTCGCTAATACTATGAAACGTTTCACGGGCTTTAGAAAGCGTTTGAATACTATGAGTGTATTCTTTAGCTCCTAGAACATTATGATATTTATCTTCACAACCTAGTCCGATAATCAACTCATTATAATCTACTTTAGTTTGTGCTACCGAAACAATTTGGTTATCTAAGTCAATATTACTTATTTCTCCATAAATTGTATTTACACGATGTGAATTAGGAAAATTCATTCGCACATCACTATCAGATTTTGTGCCTGCAGCGAGTGCATAGAATTCAGGTTTTAAACCATGAAACGGCATTCGATCTATAAGAGTTAATGTGTATTCTTGAGGAAGAACATCTGGAAGAATGCGCGACATAATACGCATATTACCATATCCTCCACCAAGTAGAACTAAATTTTTCATATTATGTTACCCCTTTACATTAAAATCAATTGGCTATGTATTATGAATGTCAGACCTTTATAATTTCAGATTGTATAAATAAAGTATAGGTTCAATATTAAGTGATTCAGCCTATTTTAACGCTTATTTTTCATTTATTGTCCCCTAACAAATAAATGAAAGATTAATATAATTTTATTATATATGTTTTTAATAATAACGACAAATGAATGTAAAATGTTATTGCAAAATACAAATAGTTAAAAACCATAGCAATGCAACATATAAAGAGATTTGTTATAATAATGTAATTAAATTAAAAAGAAGGTGAAGTATGTTTCCATTAGTCGAATTCTGTATATCGAATATGGCCAAAGGCGGAGACTACGTTTACGATAAACTTGAAAGTGATCCTGAAGTAGATGTGTTAGAATATGGATGTCTCAATAATTGTGGTTTATGTTCTTCTGGGTTATATGCATTGGTAGATGGAGAAGTCGTAGAAGGGGATACACCTGAAGATTTGTTAAACAATATTTATAAACACATAGAAGAAAATGATTTTACAAACTTATTATAGGAGTGATTAGAAATGCCAACAGTAACACTTACTGAAGCAGCAGCTTATGAAGTAAAAGACATGTTGAAAAGTAATCATATGGAAAACGGTTATTTAAAAATTAAAGTGAATGGTGGCGGATGTACAGGTTTAACATATGGTATGTCTGCAGAAGAAGCTCCAGGATCAAATGATGAAGTATTAGAATATTATGGATTAAAAGTTTTAGTAGATAAAGATGATGCTCCCGTACTGAATGGCACTAAAATTGATTTTAAACAATCACTAATGGGTGGTGGGTTCCAAATCGACAATCCAAATGCAATTGCATCATGCGGATGCGGCAGTTCTTTTAGAACAGCAAAAGTAGCTGGACATCCTGAAAATTGTTAAGTTTCATATTCTTAAGTTAATACAATATAGTAATAATAAATTTAAATAATCGTTCTGTTGTTGCTTGAAAATATAATATAAAAACTATAAAATTGGAAGTGGATTAAATTTTGTCTTTTTTGTGAATAAATGTTTACAAAATGGATATAAAAGTGTTGACTAAGACTATAAATGGGGATGAACAAATAGGTTAAGTTCAAAGTTTTTCGAAACAATTAGTATTTTTACAATACTATTGTATTATAAAAATGCTATGTTTCAACATGTTCTGAAACTTGTAGCCTTTATCTACATTTAAGAAAAAATACGAAAGCTTAGGTGAATGAAATGGCACAAAATCGTAAAAAAGTACTTGTATTAGGCGCAGGATATGCAGGTTTACAAGCAGTTACTAAATTACAAAAAGAAATATCTGCAAATGAAGCAGAAATCACTTTAGTTAACAAAAACAAATATCATTATGAAGCAACTTGGTTACACGAAGCGTCAGCTGGTACGTTAAATTATGAAGATTTAATTTATCCAATTGAAAGTGTAATTGACAAAAATAAAGTCAACTTCATTAATGCAGAAGTAACTAAAATTGATAGAAATGCTAAAAAAGTAGAAACTACTCACGGTATTTTTGAATATGATATTTTAGTTGTTGCTTTAGGATTTGAAAGTGAAACATTCGGTATTAACGGAATGAAAGAACATGCATTCCAAATTGAAAATATTCATACTGCTCGCGAATTATCTCGTCATATTGAAGATAAATTTGCTAACTACGCTGCATCAAAAGAGAAAGATGAAAATGATTTAGCAATTTTAATAGGTGGCGCTGGATTTACAGGTATTGAATTCTTAGGTGAATTAACAGATAGAATTCCTGAATTATGTAATAAATATGGCGTAGATCAAAATAAAGTTAGAATTACATGTGTTGAAGCTATGCCTAAAATTTTACCAATGTTCTCAGAAAATCTTGTAAATTATGTAGTAAATTATTTAGAAGAACGTGGCGTTGAATTTAAAATTGGTACGCCAATCGTTGCTTGTAATGAAAAAGGTTTCAAAGTCAAAACAAATGATCAAGAACAACAACTTGAAGCCAATACTGCAGTGTGGGCTGCTGGAGTTCGCGGTAGTCAACTTATGGAAGAATCATTCGAAGGTGTAAAACGTGGTCGTATCGTAACTAAACAAGATTTAACAATCGATGGTCATGATGATATCTTCGTTATTGGTGATGTTTCTGCGTTTATCCCAGCAGGTGAGGAACGTCCATTACCAACAACTGCTCAAATTGCTATGCAACAAGGTGCGCATGTTGCTAAAAATATTGAAAATATCTTAAATGGCCAAGCTACAACTGATTTCGAATATATTGATCGTGGTACAGTTTGTTCTTTAGGTTCACATGATGGTGTAGGTCATGTGTTTGGTAGAGACATTACTGGTAAAAAAGCTGCGTTCATGAAAAAAGTGATTGATACACGTGCTGTATTCAAAATGGGTGGCGTTGGCTTAGCATTTAAAAAAGGTAAATTCTAAGTTAATAAATTAAATATTTAATCATTAAGGAGTGAGACAGAAATCTGTGAAGCAAAATAGATTTCAATATCTCACTCCTTTATTTTAAAGGAGAGTTATATGATACATTTTAATTATGATTCGAATAAAATGACCGACGTTATTATTCTAGGAGTACCCGATCATCTTAATCAAATTGGAAAGATCACGTATCAAAATAGTGACCTTACACAAACTATTGAAAATGACCGACATCGTCATATTGTAAGTAGTCAATTAGGAAAAACATCTTCGACTATTTTATACATAAATAATGAACCTAAACGTTTAATTACGGTTGGACTAGGAAATTTGAAAACATTATCTTATGCTTCATTTTTAAAAGTGTTTGGTACACTTTTTCAATATCTAAAAAAAGAACGTGTTACAGAAGCCAATGTTCTTTTTGAGACATTTAATTCAAAACAAATTGACAAAACAAGTATTGCAGAGATTTTTGGATTACAAAGTAGACAATCGATTTATGAATTTAACAACTATAAATCTAACAAATCCACACCATATCAACTGGAATTATATATAGAATCATCTAATAGTGATGAGGATATAAAAAATATAAAAGCAGGATATTTAATTGGTGAATCGGTGAATATAGCACGTGACTTTAGTAATATGCCTCCCAATATACTTACTCCAGAATACTTTGCAAATAAAGTAGCACATCACTTTAAATCGTCTTCTGTTTCAGTAGATATTAAAAATAATGACACATTGTTATCAGAAGGTTTTGGTTTACTACATGCTGTAGGTAAAGGATCCACTCACTCTCCTGTTGTTATTACTTTAACGTATCATGGAACAGATAAAAATGAAGCGCCTATTGCATTAGTTGGGAAAGGGATTACATATGATTCTGGTGGTTATAGCATCAAATCTAAAATGGGGATGCAAACAATGAAATTTGATATGTGTGGTGCTGCTAATGTTGTAGGAATGATTGATGCTGCGTCTAAATTATCTTTACCAGTAAATATTGTAGGTGTCATTGTCTCTGCAGAAAATATGATTAGTCAACAGGCTATGAAACCAGATGATGTATATACTGCCTTAAATGGTGAAACAGTAGAAGTTTTAAATAGCGATGCTGAAGGTCGTTTAGTTTTAGGAGACGGCGTATTTTATGCAAATCAATTTCAACCACGTTTAATATGTGATTTTGCTACTCTTACAGGTGCTGCTATAGCGGCATTAGGAGAAGATAAGGCGGCTTTATTTAGTTCGAATGCAGATGAAGATATGAAACACATTTTAGAAAGTGCTAGAGAAGTTGATGAATTCGCTTTTGAATTGCCTATTACTCAAACTGAACAACAATTGATTCGTAATACAGATGTCGCTGATTTAGTGAATCATACAAATGGACAAGGTAAAGCCTTATTTGCTGCAGCTTTCGTTACGCATTTTAGTGGGCAAACGCCACATATTCATTTTGATATTGCAGGTCCTGCGACGATTAATAAAGATAACTATAAAGGTCCTAAAGGTCCGACAGGAAGCATGATAATGACCATAGTGAATTGGTTACGACAATCAAAATAGAATAGATATTAGAAATGAATATACATTCATTTTGAGACAAAATAGATAAATGTCTGAGGTAAATTGATACCTTAGACGTTTATTTTTTTAAAACATTTTTAAAATACTATTATATTAGGCGTTGACAACCGCCTGACTACTTGATATTATTAATCACATAATTATACACTTTAGTTCGGTAGAGTAATAAAGGATGTGAGTATAATGTTTAATGCTGTAGTTATTGCTGTAATATTAATGATTATATTATGTCTCTTAAGGCTGAATGTTATCATTAGTTTATTTATTAGTTCACTTGTAGGTGGTCTAATATCTGGCATGAGTTTAAACAAAGTAATTAGTGTATTCGGTAAAAATATTGTAGATGGTTCGGAAGTGGCATTAAGTTACGCTTTATTAGGGGGCTTTGCAGCACTGATATCGTATAGTGGCATCACAGATTATTTAGTAAATAAAATTATTCGTGCGATTCATACTGAGAATAGTCGCTTATCAAGGATTAAAGTAAAAGTGATTATTATTTTAGTATTACTAGCAATGAGTATTATGAGTCAGAACTTAATTCCAGTACATATTGCATTTATACCAATTGTAATTCCACCATTACTTAGTCTATTTAACGATCTGAAAATTGATAGACGATTAATTGGTTTAGTTATAGGATTTGGTTTATGTTGGCCATATGTTTTACTACCTTATGGCTTTGGACAGATTTTCCACCAAATTATACAAAGCGGATTTCAAAAAGCGCATCATCCTATCGAATTTAATATGATTTGGAAAGCAATGTTAATTCCTTCACTTGGTTATATTGTCGGTTTAGTTATTGGATTGTTTGTTTATCGTAAACCACGTGAATATAAGCAAGAGAGATTGAAAGATAATGGAGAAGAAGTAGCAGAAATTCGGCCATATGTATTAGTTATTACGATTGTTGCTATTTTCGCTACTTTCTTAGTTCAAACATTTACGGATTCAATGATTTTTGGAGCATTAGCAGGAGTGCTGATATTCTTTATTTCTGGTATTTATAAATGGAATGAATTAGATAGCCAATTTGTAGAAGGAATAAAAATAATGTCATTTATTGGTGTCGTTATTTTATCAGCTAACGGTTTTGCCGGTGTCATGAATGCTACTGGTGATATTGAAAAATTAGTTTCTAGTTTAACTGAGATTACAAATGGACATAAGTTAATTACTATTATTGCAATGTATATTGTCGGCCTTATTGTTACGTTAGGCATTGGATCATCTTTTGCTACGATTCCAATTATTGCAGCTTTATTTATACCACTAGGTTCATCTCTTGGTTTAGATAATATGGCATTAATTGCTTTAGTAGGAACAGCTGCTGCACTTGGAGATTCTGGTTCACCAGCAAGTGATTCAACACTTGGACCCACAGCAGGTCTTAATGTAGATGGTCAACATGATCACATTAGAGATACATGTATACCTAACTTCCTTTTCTATAATGTTCCATTGATGATTTTTGGTACAATAGCTGCAATGGTATTATAGAAAAAAAGAGGTGACAACATGTCTAATTTACTTGAAACATTTGATATGAAAATCGAAACAGTAGATGAGGGAATAGTTGTAATTTCTATGCCAGTCACTGATAAGGTTAAACAACCCTTTGGCTATCTACATGGTGGTGCAAGTATTGCATTAGGTGAAACAGCTTGTTCATTAGGCGCTGCTCATTTAATTGATACGAAACACTTTATCCCATTAGGTTTAGAAATGAATGCCAATCATATTCACTCAGTAAAAGAGGGACGCGTGATTGCTACCGCTTCTATTATTCATAAAGGTCATATGACACAAGTATGGAATATTGAAATTAAAAGTGAGCAAGATAAATTAATTAGTATCATGAGAGGTACAATAGGGATTAAACCATTAAAATAACAAATTATAAAATACTAGCCCGTAGAAAATATTCATCTACGGGCTAGTATTTTATATTTATGATACTTCTCTATGGTGATCTATTCTTTGAAATACGCTATAAATTCTTTGAGCTGCTTCTTTACCTCCCATGATATTTCTAGCAAATGGACCAAGTTCTAAATCAGCTAGTCCACCAGCAACAAATAAATGAGGTAACCATTCTAATTCATGTGGGATGTTTGGAAATCCACAAGATAGGAGGGGGGCGTTAGCATTTTGAATTAGAGATTGTATCATGGGTTGCTGCAAAATTGAAGACTTAAGTCCAGTTGCTAAAAGAATGTAATCATATGGGATATTTAAATTTTCAGTAACAATTTGATGCGATTTTAAGTCCTTAATCTCTTCTTTATGGATGATAAGTCTTTTATTTTGAACATATTTCTTTAAGCGTAAATATAACTCGCGAGGCATTGAACCTTTATGTCTTTCTTTTAACACTGTTTGAAGTTTCTCTTCATGTGAAGAATGATTTAAAAAGGCCTTCATTTTTTTAGGACCTAGCCAACCAGGATCGGCATCAAAATGTTGAATATCTATATTTTTTATTCATCCATAAATGAACGATTTTATTTTTATCTAATTTTAAAAGCTTTAATGTTAAATGAGCAACTGAAATACCACTTCCAATGACATGAGATGATTGTGAAAATAATTGAGAATTAAAATGGTCACTAAATATATGACATACATCTTTAGCTTGAGTAAATGCGGAAGGGATAAAAGGCTCATTATGACATCCTTGTGCTAAAACAACACAATCAGTTTGAATGACAGAATGATGACTTGTTGTAATACTCCATTTTCTTTGTTTTTTTTTAATGCGTTGAATATAACTTTGAATATGACATTGATTTAGATGATAGTTATGTATTTGAGCATATGTGTGATCCATAAACATCTCTGTTTGAGGTCTTTGATAACGACCAAAAGTTGGATTAATATACTGATTCATTTTTGCAAATTTTTTTAAATGAAATGGGTCAGGATGAATATGATGTACAATAGGTGAACGTAAGTAAGACATATCAATTCTATTTGTGTATTTATGAAATTGTTCGCATAAAGAATCATGAGAATCGATAATTGTAAGATTTTGGATGGATATTCTTGCTTCACGTAACTTAATTGCTATAGTGGTTCCTTGTATACCGCCACCAATAATAGTCCAATGCGTAATAAAACTCCTTCAAAACGTAATTATTACGATTTATAATAACATAAAACTATCTTTTTCAAAACAAAAAATCGAAGCACTTTAAGAAAGTACCTCGATTTTTATCAAATTATATTTTTTTATTATTAAATTCATCTTTAAGTTCATCAATTTTTGTATCTTTAGTATAAGGCGTTTTATTATTATATGATGCTTTCATCATTAAATGACTAGAAAGAGGGCCAGTAATTAAAATGAAAATAATGCCGAATATCAGTTGCATATTGGCGTATCCTTCTGTTCCAATAAAATATAAAAACGTTCCAAATAATAAAAATATAGCACCTAATGTTGCAGATTTACCTGCAGCATGACCGCGTGAATAGACATCTTTTAAACGAATAATACCAATAGCAGTAATTGCACTGATCAATGCACCTAAGATAATGAAAATGATGGCTAAACTAATGACGATTTTTGCTATCACGTTCAATCACCTTACCTTTATCTATAAATTTAGAGAATACTGCTGTACCTAAGAAAGCTAAAATACCAATAAGTAAAATAACTACAAGTAAGTATTGTGAGCCGATAAACACACTATATAATGCAACACACGCCATCAATTGTAAGCCAATAGCGTCTAATGCAAGGACGCGATCAGGTAAAGTGGGACCTTTAATAATACGAATAAACATTGCTAGCATCGATAATACTACGACAATTAAAGCAATAATAATAATTGTTTTTACCATTAAGCTTCGCCCACCTCTCTCACTACTTTTTCAAGTGATGATTTAATACTTTCAACTTCTTCTTCTTTCGTACTAAAATCAATTGAGTGAATGTATATTTTAGTTCTATCATCACTAATACCTAAAACGACAGTTCCTGGTGTTAAAGTGATTAAATTAGATAATAAAACAATTTGCCAATCATGTTTTAAATCTGTGTGATAAATAAAGAAGCCAGGTTGATTTTTAAGTCTTGGCTGTAACACAATTTTGGATACATCAATATTGGCTTTCATTAATTCTATAAAAAAGACAACAATCAATTTAATGACTTTATAAACTCTTTTTAAATAAAAACTACCAGGCAATACTTTTTTAAATAAGTAAACAAGCCCAATTCCTATTAAAAATCCTAGTAAAAAGTTATTAAATGTATAACTGCCACTTAAAAACATCCATATAATAGCTAATATAATATTTAACACAAATTGAAGAGCCATTAGTATCTACCTCCTAATACACTTTTAATATAAACATTAGGATCATAGAAAGATTTAGCAGCTTCTGATATAAATGGATAAAGTGCATCAGCAGATAAACCAAATAGTACAGTAATGACAACGGCAATTACTGAAACGATTGTAGCTTGTTTTACATTTACTTTGTTATTCATTTTATATCCCTTAGGTTCACCAAAGAAACCATGTAGGAAAATACGAATCACAGAATAGAGTACGATTAAACTTGAAAGTAATACGATAATTGCACTGATATAAAATCCTTTTTCAAAAGCGGCTTTTACAATAAAGTATTTTCCATAAAATCCACTAAATGGGGGAATACCAGCCAAGCTTAAAGCTGCAATAAAGAAAGACCAACCAAGTATAGGATATGTCTTAATTAAACCACCGAATGACTTAAGATTTGATGTTTTGGTAATTTGATACATGACACCAATAATTAAGAAAAGTGCACTCTTAACTAACATATCGTGAATGGTATAATATATAGCACCTATAATTCCTAATTTACTCATCATAGCAACACCAACGAGTATGACACCTACTGCAATCATAATATTATATAAAATAATTTTTTTAATATCATAATAAGCAATGGCACCGATGGATCCAAATATAATCGTTAATAGTGCTAAGAACAAAATAGTATAGTGAGAAAAACTCATTGTGTTATGGAAGAAAAGACTAAGTGTTCTTAAAATAGCATAGACGCCAACTTTAGTTAATAAAGCACCGAAGAATGCAATGATAGCAAAAGGTGGCGCATAATATGATCCAGGTAACCAAACATATAATGGAAAGACACCAGCTTTAGTTGCAAACACAAAGATGAACAAAATAAAGACAATACTTAATAATCCTTGATGTGAATGAGATAATTCATTAAGTTTTACGCTAATGTCAGCCATATTTAAAGTGCCGACAATTGAATATAAGATACCAACAGCAATAACGAAAAATGTCGATGTTACAACATTAATCAGTAAATATTTTACTGTTTCTTGAAGTTGAATACGTGTACCACCTAATACAAGCAATGCATAAGATGACATTAAAAAGACTTCAAAGAATACGAAAAGGTTAAAAATATCTCCAGTAGTGAAAGCACCAATAATACCCACTAACATAAAGACAATTGAAAAATGAAAATAATAACGCTCTCTATCGATTCCGGCAGTTGAAAAAGAATAGATCGTAATGAGCAGAGTAATGATAATACTCGTTACAATCAACATTGCCCCTAACGTATCTAATAAAAAGATAATACCATATGGGGCTGGCCAAGAACCTAATTCTACTTTAAGAGGACCAAATTTACTAACATTAATTAAATTAACCATCGCTACAATCAAAGTTAAAACTAAACCTATCAATGTAACCGCACGCTTTAATGGATAGTGTTGTCCTAAAAAGATAAGAATAATAGCGGTAATAATTGGTATAACTAATGTAAGAACAACCATATTAGTTGCTATCATCACTAGGCACTCCTTTCATTTGTTCTATGTTGTCTGTGCCTAATTCTTTGTACGTTCTAAAAGCTAAGACTAAGAAAAAAGCAGTAGTTGCAAATGCAATAACAATTGCAGTAAGTATTAATGCATGAGGGATTGGATCTACATAGTGATGAATATCTTTTTCATATATTGGCATTTCACCATGTTTCAATCCTCCCATAGTAATTAAAAATAAATTTGATGCATGTGTAATCAGCGTAGTTCCCATAATAATACGTATTAAACTTTTAGATAAAACGAGATAGACACTGATTGATGTAAGTATGCCACATACAATAATCATAATAATTTCCACTATTCGTTCTCTCCAATCGTTATAATAATAGTCATTACTGTACCAATTACTGCACACATAACGCCAAAGTCGAAGAACATTGGTGTATTCATATGAACAGGGTGTAGAAGTGGTAATGGAATATTAAATTCTGTATGTGTAAAGAAATTTTTTCCGTAAAACCAACTTGCTATAGGCGTACTTACACAGAATAATAAACCAATACCAATTAAGATTTTAAAATCCCAAGGAAAGATTTTACGCATTGTTTTTATATCAAATGCAATCATAATAATGGTTAAAGCGGTTGATAGAAGCAATCCACCAACAAATCCTCCACCTGGTGTGTAATGTCCTGCTAAAAATAAAGTAATACCAAAAAGAGCAATTAAGAAAGCAATAATTACAGCTGAATACTGAAACATTAAATTGTTATTTTGTCTATTCATTGCTTTCCACCTCACTTGTTTTGTTACGTTTACTTCGTAATTTAATCATCGTGTAAACTGCAAGACCTGCAATACCTAATACAGAAGATTCAAATAAGGTATCCATTCCACGGAAGTCTACGAGAATAACGTTAACCATATTTTTACCATGTGCTAAGTCATAAACATGTGCCTTGTAATACTCTCCGATAGAAGAAAAATGTCTATTACCATAAGCGATAAGACCTAACATTGTCACTGCCAAACCAACACCAATAGAGATGATAGCATTCGTTAATTTAAATGATGTTTTTTCATTATAGCGATTTAAGTTAGGCAAGTGATAGAAACATAATAGAAATAGACCCGTTGAGATAGACTCAACAACAAATTGTGTTAAAGCTAAATCAGGTGCCTTAAAGAAAACAAATAAAACCGATACTGCATAGCCAACAACACTAAGCATAATAATACTAAATAAACGAGATGTTGCTGTAACAACTAAGAACGCTGAGATAGTAAGTATTATGATAATAATCATTTCATAGATGTGAATTGTATTTATATTTTTAAAATTAAAGCTAAACGGTACACTCACTAATGTGATGAGTGTTAACACAATTAATGTACCAAAAATAAAGACTAAACTGTCACGTACATACCCATTAACATAATAATTAGTTAGAGAAGCGGAATGATTTGGTAACCATTTGCCAGTAGTATCATACCAATAATTTAATTTTAAGTTGTCTGGTTGTGCTTTTAATAAACGAATCCAGTAATTGAACGTAAATAATAAGATAATACCTACAATCCAAATCGTTAAAGTAGAGATGAACGCAGGAGTAATACCATGGAACATATGGAATTCTGCATGTATGGTTGATATTCCACTTATGGCTTTAGTAGCTGGTTCGATTATAGAATGTGTTAATAGTCCAGGGAATAGTCCAAAAACAACAACTAGCGTTGCTAGAATTGCTGGTGAAATTAACATTAATAATGATGCTTCATGTGCTTTTTTAGGTAATAAATCAGAATGATATTTACCAAAGAATACATGTAGTACGAATTTAATTGAATATACAAATGTAAATATACTACCTACAATCGCTAAAATTGGAAAAATAATACCTAGAGTATTTAAACTAAATAGAGGTGCGTGTGTAGCTTCTATCATAGCCTCTAAGAATTTTTCTTTTGATAAGAAACCATTAAATGGTGGCACACCTGCCATACTTAATGCTGTAATTACAGTAAGAGTAAAAGAAATTGGCATGATAGTAAGTAAACCGCCCAGTTTTTTTACATCACGTGTGCCTGTCACATGATCAATGGCACCTGTAATCATAAATAATGCGCCTTTAAAGGTAGCATGGTTAATTAAGTGGAAAGCAGCTGCTGTAAAACCAGCGATATATAATTGACTTTCACTACCTTCAAAATGATAACTTATAGCTCCAATACCTAGCATAGACATAATCATTCCCAATTGTGAAACTGTAGAAAACGCTAGAATACCTTTCAAATCTTGTTGTTTCGTTGCATTTAATGAAGCCCAAAATAGTGTGATTAAGCCTACTAAAGTAATAGTCCATATCCATCCTTCTGATACCGCGAATAATGGGGTTAAACGTGCAACAAGATATAACCCTGCTTTAACCATCGTGGCTGAATGTAAATATGCACTGACAGGAGTAGGTGCCTCCATTGCATCAGGTAACCAAATGTAAAATGGCACTTGTGCAGATTTTGTGAAAGCTGCTAACATAATTAAAACCATTGCAAGTGTAAAGAAAGAACTGTCTTGTATTTGAGATACATGATGGATTAAATAATGTAGACTTAATGATTGTCCTGCAAGTGAAATTAAGATTAATCCGCCAAGTAAACTAAGTCCTCCAAATACAGTAATAATCAGTGACTTTTGTGCTCCATATATAGAAACTTTCTTTTCTCTCCAAAAAGAAATGAGTAAAAAACTTGAGAATGAAGTTAATTCCCAGAATAGATATAAGATAATGACGTTATCTGAGAGTACGACGCCTAACATTGCACCCATAAACAGTAATAAATAACAGTAAAAATTCCCTAATCGTTCAGATTTATCTAAATAACCGATTGAATAAAGAACTACTAAACTTCCAATGCCAGTTATAAGCAAACTAAAGAGTATACTTAAGCCATCAAGATAAATATCAAAATTCATACCAATATGTGGCATCCAATTGAAAGTTTTTATTACTGTATTACCTGACTGAGTAGTTGAAATATAAGTTAAAAAATAAATAAATAAGACAACAGGAACAGGTAATACAAACCATCCTAAATGAATCTTTTTAAAGAAACGATAAAGGATTGGAATAATGAGTGCGAATATTAACGGTAAAAGTACCGCAATATGTATCAAACTCACTATATTTTCCTCCTTCAAAAATTGTTATAAATTTTATTATACATGAATCAATTTATTCTGAAAAACTGTGAAAAGATGTAAAGTCAGCAATTTTACTTATCTTGTTAAATAGGAAGAAAGACGTAAAATGGACTAGAAAAAATTTTGTTTATATTGGATAGAATAGTCTTTTTTTAGACTATTTAAATTGTCTAATGCTAATTTTGCGTATTCTGTGTGTTGTTGTTTTAATTCGTTTTCCATTTTAGTAATCGCTTGTTGTAAAGAATCTTCATATTTCATTTCTTCTACATTAAAATCTCTCAATTGTGAACGTGTTGCATAACGTTTTTCATAATGGCTTAAAGCACGTCTTTCATGAAAAAAAACACCTTCAGTTTCACCAGGATGATGTAAATCTCCTTGTTTAGGATGTTTAATGACTTGTTCAATTTGTACTAAAACTTGATGATCGCTATCTTCTTTAATCGTTACACCATAAGTACCTGTTTTGTGAGAGAATCGATATAACATGCTATATTACTTCCTTTCAAATGTGTTAATATGTATCTATATCATCATAACATGAATGGAGAATTTAAATGACTAACTATCCACAGTTAAATAAAGAAATACAAGATAATGAAATTAAAGTAATTATGCATACAAATAAAGGAGATATGACATTTAAGCTGTTTCCTGAGATTGCTCCAAAAACAGTTGAAAATTTTGTGACACATGCAAAAAATGGATATTATGACGGCATTACATTCCATCGTGTCATTAATGATTTTATGATTCAAGGTGGAGACCCTACTGCTACTGGTATGGGAGGAGAAAGTATTTATGGAGGTTCATTTGAGGATGAGTTTTCATTAGAAGCATTTAATTTATATGGTGCACTTTCAATGGCAAATGCTGGTCCAAATACAAATGGTTCACAATTCTTTGTCGTTCAAATGAAAGAAGTACCAGATACAATGCTTAATCAACTTGTTGATGGCGGTTGGCCTGAACCAATTGCTAAAGCTTATGCAGAAAAAGGTGGAACACCTTGGTTAGATCAAAAACATACTGTGTTTGGTCAATTAATCGACGGTGAAACTACATTAGAAGATATTGCGAATACTAAAGTAGGGGCACAAGATAAGCCTGTACATGATGTTGTTATTGAATCTATTGATGTAGAAGACCAAAAAGCTTAATTCATCAATGAAATATCATTAAATAAAAAAGGTGAGCGTAAACTGTTTTAAATAAGACATTTACGCTCACTTTTTTTATTAAAAACGAACTTTTTAATGTAAATTTATGAAGAAGAAATATAAATTTCTAAAGAAATTAATTTTTTATTAGTTTATCGTTAGTCCAAGTATGGGATTTATGCTATTATTAATATGTTAAGAAAAACGAAATAAGGGGTTATCAAGTTGAATACTCACTATAAAGAAGGTCAGCATATTAAAGTGCGTGTGACTGGAATTCAACCGTATGGCGCTTTTGTTGAGACCCCTGACCATACTGAAGGACTTATCCATATTTCAGAGATTATGGATGATTATGTCCATAATCTAAAAAAATTTCTATCAGAAGGTCAAATTGTAAAAGCTAAAATTCTTTCTATAGACGATGAAGGAAAGCTTAATTTGTCACTTAAAGATAATGATTACTTTAAGAATTATGAACGAAAAAAAGAAAAACAGTCTGTATTAGATGAAATTAAAGAGACAGAAAAGTATGGGTTTCAAACGCTTGAAGAACGCCTACCGGTCTGGATTAAGCAGTCTAAACGTGCAATTCGTAATAATAATTGAATGACTGTCAACACGCTAAAACGTTACTTTTTTAAGTAACGTTTTTTATTATGTCAATATATTGCTAAATATAAAAAGATGATTAATGCATATAAGCATAAAAGTAGAGACATAAAAATGTTCATGTTATAGTTTGAAAATAAAAAAACTAAAAGATTTAGAAAGGAATTACTTATGAATAATAAATATAAAAAATTATTTGAAACTGTTACATTACCAAACGGTGTATCATTAAGAAATCGCTTTGTACTTGCACCTTTAACACATACATCATCAAATGATGATGGTACCATTTCAGATGTCGAAATTTCTTACATTGAGAAACGTGCCAAAGATGTAGGTCTTGCAATTAATGCTGCAAGTAATGTAAATGATATTGGTAAAGCCTTCCCAGGCCAACCCTCTGTCGCACACGATTCAGATATCCAAGGTTTAAAACGCTTAGCGACAGCAATGAAGAAAAATGGCGCAAAAGCATTAGTCCAAATTCATCATGGTGGTGCACAAGCTTTACCTGAATTGACTCCTAATGGAGATGTTGTGGCACCAAGTCCCGTTTCAATGAAAAGTTTTGGTCAACAACAGGAACATCATGCGAGAGAAATCACTACTGAAGAAATCGAACAAACAATTAAAGATTTCGGTGAAGCTACACGCCGTGCTATTGAAGCTGGGTTTGACGGCGTAGAAATACATGGAGCGAACCATTACTTAATTCATCAATTCTTCTCTCCATACTATAATCGTCGTGAAGATGAATGGGGAGACCATTTAAAATTCCCACTTGCAGTGATTGATGAAGTATTAAAAGTTAAGGAAACTTATGCAAATAAAGATTTTATTGTAGGTTATAGATTATCACCAGAAGAAGCAGAATCGCCTGGTATTTCAATGGAACACACAGAAAAATTAATTAAAACAATTACGAAAAAAGCGATTGATTATGTTCATATTTCAATTATGGATATTCATTCACAAACACGTGAGGGTAAATATGAAGGAGAAGAACGTCTAAAACTTATCCATCAATGGGTAGATGGACGTATACCAGTTATTGGTATAGGTTCTGTATTTAGTGCTGATGATGCTTTAGATGCAGTAGAATCGACAGGTATTGAACTCGTAGCATTAGGTCGTGGCATTCTTCTAGATTATAACTTTGTCAATAAAATTGAAGAGGGTAAAGAAGAGGAAATCATCTCATACTTTGATCCAAATCGTGAAGATAAACATGCGTTACCACCAAATTTATGGGAACAATTTAATAAAGGATTTTATCCGTTACCTCGTAAAGATAAATAATTAATAAAATATGAAATAGTTTGGTAGTGAGACAGAATTCATTATGAATTTTGTCTACTACCTTTTTTTATTAAGAGAAAAAAGTTTATATCAAAATTTTAGATAATAGAAATAATTTACTTGTAAAATGTCAAGGGGATATGTCATTATGTTTGTAAGGGCTTTCATTTATGGAGTTAGAGAGAATTTAATATTTTAAAATAGAGTTTCGAAAGCCAGTAAATATAGTGATTAGTTTTAATATAACAATAAGCAAAGGGGAGATATTATGACTAAATCTGAAAAAATTATTGAACTAACAAACCATTACGGTGCTCATAACTATGTGCCGCTACCAATTGTTGTTTCAGAAGCAGAGGGAATTTGGGTTACTGATCCAGAAGGTAATAAATATATAGATATGTTATCGGCATATTCAGCAGTTAACCAAGGTCATCGTCATCCAAAAATTATTCAAGCATTAAAACATCAAGCTGATAGAGTGACACTTGTCTCTCGTGCTTTTCATAGTGATAACTTAGGGGAATGGTACGAAAAAATTTGTAAATTAGCTGGTAAAGATAAAGCACTACCAATGAATACAGGTGCTGAAGCAGTTGAAACAGCATTAAAAGCTGCGCGTCGTTGGGCCTATGACGTTAAAGGTATTGAACCAAATCAAGCTGAGATTATTGCATTTAATGGGAACTTCCATGGTCGTACAATGGCCCCTGTGTCTTTATCATCCGAAGCTGAGTATCAACGTGGATATGGTCCTTTACTAGAGGGTTTTCGTAAAGTTGACTTTGGTAATGAAGCACAATTAAAAGAAGCAATTAATGAAAATACAGCAGCTGTTTTAGTTGAACCTATTCAAGGCGAAGCAGGTATTAATATTCCTCCAGAAGGTTATTTGAAAACCATTAGAGATTTATGTGATGAACATAATATTTTGTTTATCGCTGATGAAATTCAAGCTGGATTAGGACGAACTGGAAAATTATTTGCATGTGATTGGGATAATGTTAAGCCAGATGTATATATTTTGGGGAAAGCACTTGGTGGAGGCGTCTTACCAATTTCAGTTGTATTAGCAGATAATGAGGTGCTTGATGTATTTACACCTGGTTCTCATGGTTCTACTTTTGGTGGCAATCCGCTTGCTTGTGCAGTGTCAATTGCGGCTTTAGATGTCATTATTGATGAAAATTTACCAGAACATTCAAATGAACTAGGTGAATATTTTAAAACAGAATTACAAAAGATTAATCACCCTGCAATTAAAGAAGTTCGTGGACGCGGGTTATTCATTGGTATGGAATTACACGAAAGTGCAAGACCATTTTGTGAAGCGTTGAAAGAAAAAGGTTTAATATGTAAAGAAACCCATGATACAGTAATTCGTTTTGCACCACCTTTGATTATTACTAAAGAAGAAATAGATGAAGCATTAAATCGAATTAGAAGTGTATTTGAGTAAATAGACGTAATAGGGCATGATTTAATTTCTTTAAAAAGTATAGGCGTGTTACAATACTTATGAAAGCGAAAACATTTGTGAAAAAAAGAGGCGAAAGTGATTATGACTGAGAATAATAATTTAGTGACTTCTACACAAAACATCATTAAAGAAGCATTGCATAAATTGGGATTTGATGATGGTATGTATGATTTAATTAAAGAACCATTAAGATTCTTGCAAGTACGTATTCCAGTACGTATGGACGATGGTACAGTTAAAACATTTACTGGATATCGCGCACAACATAATGACGCTGTAGGACCTACTAAAGGTGGCGTTCGTTTCCATCCTGATGTAGATGAAGAAGAAGTCAAAGCTTTATCAATGTGGATGACCTTAAAATGTGGCATTGTCAACTTACCTTATGGTGGAGGTAAAGGTGGTATTGTATGTGATCCACGTCAAATGAGTATTCATGAAGTAGAACGTTTATCACGAGGATATGTACGTGCGATTTCTCAATTTGTAGGACCAACTAAAGATATTCCTGCTCCAGATGTGTTTACAAATTCTCAAATTATGGCTTGGATGATGGATGAATATAGTGCTTTAGATAAGTTTAATTCTCCAGGTTTTATTACTGGTAAGCCAATTGTCTTAGGTGGCTCACAAGGACGTGATCGTTCTACTGCTCTTGGCGTAGTGATTGCTATTGAACAAGCTGCTAAGCGTAGAGGAAAAGAAATTAAAGGGTCACGTATTGTGATTCAAGGCTTTGGGAACGCTGGAAGTTTCTTAGCTAAATTTTTAAATGATATGGGCGCTAAAGTAGTTGGAATTTCAGACGCGTATGGTGCATTACATGATCCTAATGGCTTAGATATCGATTACTTACTAGATCGTCGTGATAGCTTTGGTACTGTAACTAACTTATTTGAAGATACAATTTCAAATAAAGAATTATTCGAACTTGATTGTGATATTTTAGTACCGGCTGCAATTTCAAATCAAATCACAGAAGATAATGCACACGATATTAAAGCTGATATTGTTGTGGAAGCGGCAAATGGACCAACTACTCCAGAAGCTACACGTATTTTAACTGAACGTGATATTTTACTTGTACCAGATGTATTAGCAAGTGCAGGTGGCGTGACAGTATCTTATTTTGAATGGGTACAAAATAACCAAGGTTATTACTGGTCAGAAGATGAAGTAAATGAAAAATTACGGGAAAAATTAATCGAGGCTTTTGATACTATTTATGAATTAGCACAAAATAGAAAAATTGATATGAGATTGGCAGCTTATATCGTAGGAATTAAACGGACCGCTGAAGCAGCACGTTATCGTGGATGGGCGTAAATATAACTATTAAAAATGAACCTCTCAATGATGAGAAATATATTACTCGTCATTGAGAGGTTTTTAATTAATAAAATTACTCGTTTGGAATGGTAGCTTTATATTTATCAGCAAAATTTGTAAATAGACCGTCAACACCATATTGGTTTAAACGTTGCATATCTGTAGTTTTATCTACTGTATAAGGATGAATTAGGAAACCTAAATCTTTTAAATGCTTAGTGTTTTCAGCGTTTAAACTAGTATAATCTGGGCCGACACCTATAGCATATGAGCGAATATGTTTTAAATCCGCTTCACTTTGTTGTTGCAATTCATTTTTATCAAGTAATTGAATCAATGGTACGCTTGAATCTAATTGGTGCATTTTTTGTAAACTTTCTTCTGAGAAAGATTGAATTAATATATGTCCATGATTTAAAGAGTTACCAGTTAACATGTGATGTTTTTTTAACGTTTCAAGTAGTTGTTCTTCCATACCTGGATATACATTAGGATTTTTAGTTTCAATATAATAATTAGCCTTTGTACCGTATCGAGATAAAATTTCATCTAGAGTAGGGACTTTAGCATTTTTATATTCTGGTTTCGCATATTCAGGGTGAGCATTGTTAAACCATGACCCAGCATCTAGTTGTTTAAGTTGTGCGAGTGTATAGTCTTCGACACGACCTGTACCGTTTGTTGTACGATCAACGGTTTCGTCATGCATTGCTACAAGTTGTCCATCTTTCGTACGTTGTAAGTCTAATTCAATATACGACGCCCCTAACTCATTATGACTTTTATCATATGCATGAAACGTATGTTCCGGCACATAGCCACTTGCACCTCTATGAGCGATAGTCGTAAAACGTTCGCCAGTTAAGTTGGTCATCCAATTCGAATGATCTTGATTACGATGTTTACTAATCGCTACTGACGTATATTTATTTTGTGATTGATTAAACTGTTGATGTGCTGCAGCAGAATTAGAAGCATTGCTATGGTTGTTATGATTATTATTTGCTTCTACTGGATTATATAATGTTACTAAACCGATAGTGGCTATTGCTAAACTAGATATCATTGCTTTTTTAGAAACCTTCAAAAAAACTCATTCTCTCAATTCAATTTAAAAATACATTAAAACTTTAGCAAAGAGAAGAAGTTTTTAGAATAATTTTTTCAAAATTTTAGCAAAACTATTAATTTATTAACAATAAATATAGAGAAAGTTAAAATAATTAAATTAAATTAAAAATGAGTCTCGCCCAATTACTTTGTATGTATATGTAATTTTACAGTGAAATATTTAAAAAAATAAGGCACTTTCGTATAATTTAATAAACAACACTAAACTAAATTAACGAAGTACCTTATGTATAAAAATTCTAACATGACTTAACTGACTCTACGAAAGGAAACTTCAGTACTTATTCTCACAAATGATGTGATCTTCACAAAATCAAACCCCTTCTTATAAAACGATTAAGCGATTTAGAGTTAATCCTCAAATAGATGCTTTATTAGAATCTTTATTTATTCGATTTCATAGTCATTTAATAATAGTATTCATTATTGTTTTAAAATATTTTCTGCAACGTTCAATTGATGACGCACAGCATCTTGGCCTGTAGAACCATAACTTTTTCTTCTATTTAAACAATTTTCTGGTTTTAAGTAATCATATACATCTTCTTCGATTTTATCATTTAATTCTTGATAACGTTCAAATGGTACATCTAATAAATAGATGCCTTGTTGAATACATTCAAAGACAATTTTTCCTACAATTTCATGTGCTGTTCTAAACGGTACATTTTTATCTACTAAATAATCTGCAAGTTCTGTTGCGTTAGAGAAATCTTGATGCACTGTTTCATTTAAACGATTTGTATTAACCGTTAACGTATTAAGCATGCCCTCAAAAATACGTAAAGAACCTTTAATTGTACGAACAGAATCAAATAAACCTTCTTTATCCTCTTGTAAGTCTTTATTATATGCAAGAGGCAAGCCTTTCAATGTGACAAGCATACTCATTAAATGTCCTGTCGTACGTCCAACTTTACCACGAATGAGTTCAGCCATATCTGGATTTTTCTTTTGAGGCATAATAGATGAACCAGTAGAAAATGCATCAGATAGTGTAATAAATTTCGCTTCATCCGTAGACCAAAAAATAATTTCTTCTGCAAAACGTGATAGGTGAGTCATTGTTAATGATATATTATGCAATGTTTCAATAATGTAATCACGATCACTCACTGCATCAAGACTATTTTCATAAATATATTCAAAACCAAGTAATTCTTGAGTTTCATGTCTATCGATAGGATGTGTAGTGCCACTCAATGCTGCAGCGCCAAGAGGAGATATATCAATACGTTTTAAACTATCTGCAAAACGTGTATAGTCTCTTTCCAACATCCAAAAATATGTCATGATGTGATGAGCGAAAGAAATAGGTTGAGCACGTTGTAAGTGCGTATAACCTGGCATAATCGTTTCTACGTGAGATTTTGCTAGAGTTAAAATAGACTCTTGGAATGAACGAATAAGTGCTTGAATCTCAATGACCTGTTTTTTTACATAGAGATGTAAGTCTGTTGCTACTTGATCATTTCTGCTACGACCTGTGTGTAACTTGCCACCTGGATCTCCAATGCGTTGTATCAGTTCGTGTTCGATATTTAAATGTATATCTTCTAAAGCATGTTTAAATTCAATATTATGGTTATGAAAATCTGTCTGTATATCTTTCAAACCTTTTACGATGGCATTTTTTTCTTCTTCAGAAATAATGTTTTGGTGTGCAAGCATTGTTGTATGTGCAATACTACCTTGAATATCCTCATCTAAAAGCGTTTGGTCAAAGTCAATAGAAGCATTAAACGCATCTACCCACTCTTCAGGTTGTTGTTGAAAACGACCTCCCCATGCTTTATTACTCATTACTATAACCTCCATGTAAATAAGCATTTACTTGTGTTGGTAGTCCATAAATATCAATAAAGCCGACTGCAGCTGATTGATCAAAAGCATCTTCTTTAGTATAAGTTGCTAACTTTTCATCATAAAGTGTATAAGGCGATTTTCTACCATTAACAATAGCATTACCTTTAAATAATTTAACTCTAACATCTCCTTCAACATAGTGTTGAGTGCTATCGATGAATTGCTTTAGACTGTCTGTTAAAGGTGAGAACCATAAACCATTATATGTTTGTTCAGCAAATTGTTTTTCAATGACTGGTTTAAAATGCGCCACATCTTTAGTTAATGTTAATGTTTCTAAAGATTTATGAGCTTTTAATATAACTTCAGCACCTGGCGTTTCATATACTTCACGTGATTTTATACCAACTAAACGATTCTCTACGTGATCGATACGTCCGATACCATGTTTACCAGCTAAATCATTTAATGTTAGAATTAGCTGATCTAAATCATAGTCTTTATGGTTAAGTTGAACAGGAACACCATTTTTAAATGATAAGATAATTTCATCTGGTGTATCTGGTGTATCCTCTAATTCAGCAGTTAAATCATATGCATCTTTCGGTGGAGCAGCATAGGGATCTTCTAAGATACCACATTCATTTGCACGGCCCCATAAATTTTGATCGATTGAATAAGGTGAATCATGATTAATACTTACAGGAATACCATGTTTGATTGCATAGTCGATTTCTTCTTCACGACTCCAGCCCCACTCTCTAACAGGAGCAAATGTTTTCAAATTAGGGTTAAGTGCTTTAATTGCTACTTCAAAACGTACTTGATCATTACCTTTACCAGTACAACCATGTGCAATACCGATTGACTTTGTTTGTTCAGCAATTTCTACTAATTTCTTCGCTATTAACGGTCTTGAAAGCGCAGATACTAAAGGATAACTGTTTTCATAGATTAAATTTCCTTTTATTGCATAACTTACGTAATCTTCACTAAATTCCTTAGTTGCATCAATAATATGACATTCGACGGCGCCCATGTCTAATGCTTTAGAATAAACAACATCTAAATCTTTACCTTCGCCAACATCTAAACATACTGCTACTACGTCGTACCCTTTATCTATAAGCCATTTAACAGCTACACTAGTATCTAATCCACCTGAATAAGCTAAAACAATTTTATCTTTCATATTGTCACCTCAAAATTTTTCTGAAAATTAATATAATTCTATACTAACAGATTATTTTTGAAAATAAAACCATTTTTTTACATATTTATACAAAATAAAGATAATTGGAATAGTATTAATCATCTATTGTTATTTCTATATTCATTGAATATTACTACAACTAAAGAGTTGATTGCTATTTCAATTGTGTATTCATTACAAAGTAAAGTAATTCAATGATTCTAAAAAAAAAAACAGACTATTTTTTGAATAATTGAACTTGTTCATTGAATAGATAACTTAAAGTTAGTAAAATGAAACTAATTCATAAACATTGGAGGATCTATAAATGACTCATATTCAATTAGATTATGGCAAAACCTTAGAATTTTTTGGTCAACATGAACTTGATCAACAAAAAGATATTGTAAAAACAATTCATAAAACGATTCATGAAGGAACGGGTGCTGGAAGCGACTTTTTAGGTTGGGTAAATTTACCTGAAGATTACGATAAAGAAGAGTTTTCTAGAATTCAAAAAGCAGCGAAACATATTCAATCGAATTCAGATGTATTGGTAGTTATCGGAATTGGCGGTTCATATTTAGGTGCACGTGCTGCAATTGAAATGCTTACTTCATCTTTCCGTAACAATACAGAATATCCTGAAATTGTATTTGTAGGAAATCACTTATCTTCAAGTTATACACAAGAATTAGTGAATTACTTGTCTGATAAAGACTTTTCAGTAAATGTGATTTCTAAATCAGGAACAACGACTGAGCCTGCTGTAGCATTTAGATTGTTTAAACAATTAGTTGAAGAAAAATATGGTAAAGACGAAGCAAAAAAACGCATCTTTGCTACAACTGATAAAGCAAAAGGTGCATTGAAACAATTAGCAGATAATGAAAGTTATGAAACATTTGTTGTACCTGATGATGTAGGTGGTCGTTATTCAGTATTAACTGCGGTAGGATTATTACCAATTGCAACTGCAGGTATTGATATTGAAGCAATTATGAATGGAGCAAATAAAGCTCGTAAAGAACTATCATCTGAAAATTTAGAAGAGAATATTGCATATCAATATGCAACAATTCGAAATGTTCTTTATAATAAAGGTTATACAACTGAGATGTTAATTAACTACGAACCATCTATGCAGTACTTTAATGAATGGTGGAAACAGTTATACGGTGAATCTGAAGGTAAAGACTTTAAAGGTATTTATCCTTCAAGCGCAAACTATACTACTGATTTACATTCATTAGGTCAGTATGTTCAAGAAGGACGCCGTTTCTTATTTGAAACTGTTGTAAAAGTAAATCAACCTAAACATGATATTACAATTGAAAAAGATGATGACGATTTAGATGGCTTAAATTATTTAGCTGGAAAAACAATCGATGAAGTTAATACAAAAGCATTTGAAGGTACATTATTAGCTCATACTGATGGTGGCGTTCCTAATATCGTTGTGAATATCCCACGTTTAGATGAAGAAACATTCGGTTATGTCGTTTACTTCTTTGAATTAGCTTGTGCGATGAGTGGCTATCAATTAGGTGTTAATCCATTTAACCAACCTGGCGTAGAAGCTTATAAACAAAATATGTTTGCTTTACTTGGTAAACCAGGTTATGAGGATAAGAAAAAAGAATTAGAAGAACGTTTATAATATCAACATAAATTTAAATAAAATAATCATTTAAAGCCTAGGACACGATGAGCTGTCTTAGGCATTTTTAATATATTGGCAGTCAATGACTCAATTGAATATATACTTATATCAATCTTTTTTAGCATATAGACTTTCATAAAAAGAAGTTTTTGTTTAACGTAAGATGGGGTCAAGAGAAAAGGATTGAATTCGTTGTGAATTCAGTCTCATTCTTTTTTAAAAGATTAATATGACTAATGTTAAATCTGTTATCTAGTACTTGTGACTGATTTCTTAGTGAATTAATAGTTTTTTTAAGAAAAGAGTGTAAAATAATTTTATACTCAATAGAGAATGATGAAATTTCAAGAAAGGATTTGATGATATAGTGTTTCATCAAATTGAACATTGGTTTAATGTGTTACAACAATTAGGATACTTTGCAGGTTTTATTATTCTCTATTTAAGAGCTATAATTCCTGTTTTTCCTTTAACTCTCTATGTCATCTTAAATGTTCATATTTATGGTTTTATTACAGGAACTATTATTAGTTGGTTAGGGATCGTCGCTGGAACATTTACTGTATTTTATTTTTGTAGGAAATTCGTTGATACATCTTTTATGCAAAGAGTTAAAGCAAAAAAAGGTGTAAAAAAACTCACACATTTTATAGATAAACAAGGACTTGTTCCTATTTTTATATTAATGTGTTTTCCATTTACACCTAATACAGTAGTGAACTTTGTAGCTAGTTTTTCTCATATTAAAATGAAGAATTATTTTATTATTTTATTATTTTCAAAGCTTATTTCCATATCATTTTTAGCGGTGATGGGTAGAGAAGTGACTACATTTTTAACTCATCCTATAAGAGCAATTATTTTAATTATTGTTACTATAGTCATATGGTTTATTGGAAAAAGAGTTGAAAAACATTTTATGGGAACACATGAGGAGTGACATTTTGCGTCGAATTATAAGTACAAGTATATCCATTATTTTAGCAATTATTTTCGTGATGTTTATTCAAATTTTTTTACTAAGAAGCGCAATTGTTCATACTAATGAAATGGCCCCCACTCTAAATAAAAATGATTATATAATGATTAATAAATTGAAAGTGACATTTAATTTATTAAATGAAGGGGATATTATTATGTATCGGCATCATAATCAAATTCATTTTAGCCGTATTATTGGGAAAGCAGGCGAATCGATAGAAATAAGGCATGGTAAATTATATAAAGATGATAGACAAGTGAATAAATATTATGCTAAAAATAGAGATATTAATGATTTCGCATTACGAGATTTAGAAAATACTGATGGGGATATTATTCCACCTGACTCATTTTTAGTGTTGAATGATCATAGTAATACATTAACTGATTCGAGAAGATATGGATTAATTAAAAAAAGTGATGTTATAGGAAATGTATGTCTAAGATATTATCCTTTTAGATCATTCAACTATGAGTTTAATAAATAGATGAGGTGTTATATTTGAAAAAAGAAATAACAGAATGGATTGTTGCGATAGCTGTAGGTTTATTGCTCGTATGGCTTGTAGTCACTTTTGTTGCCAAATCCTATACAATAAAAGGTGACTCAATGGATCCAACATTAAAAGATGGGCAACATGTGATGGTTAACATTTTAGGTTATAAGGTAGGAAACATAAAAAAAGGAAATGTTATTGTCTTCCATGCTAATCAATCTGATGACTATGTTAAAAGAGTAATAGGCGTACCAGGAGATAGTGTGACATATAAAAAAGATCAGCTATATATTAATGGGAAAAAGGTAAATGAGCCTTACTTAGACTATAATGAAAAACATAAACAAGGAGAGTACATTACAGGATCTTTTGAAACTAAGGATCTTCTTAATGCTCATCCTAACTCTAACGTTATTCCTAAAAATAAATACTTAGTATTAGGAGATAACCGTGAAGTTAGTAAAGATAGTAGAGCGTTTGGATTAATAGATAAACAACAAATCGTCGGTAAAGTATCATTTAGATTTTGGCCATTAAATAATTTTAAATTTAATTTTAATCCAGATAAGTAGGATATCAATTTAAAATAAAAGTAGAATGTCAATTCAGGTGAATTCGCATTCTACTTTTATTTTATCTACTTTACTTTTTAAGAACGTATGTTCCGTGGTAAAATGAGTTTAAAGGAGCGTGTAGATAATGGAATTGAATACATATCTTGGAAGAGCTGGTACCGGTAAATCGTATCATATGATTAAAAATATTAAACAACAAATGAAAGAAAATCCTCTTGGAGATCCTATCATTTTAATTGCACCTACCCAAAGTACGTTTCAATTGGAGCAATCTTTCGTAAATGATCGAGAGTTAAATGGGAGTTTAAGAACGGAAGTTTTACATTTTGAGCGTTTGAGCTATAGAATCTTTCAAGAACTCGGAGGATTAACTGAAACACGTTTAACTAAAGCAGCTATTGAAATGATGATATTCAATATCGTTCAACAACACAAATCAGAAATGAAATTATATCAATCTCAAGCAGATTATTATGGTTTTAGTGAAAAATTAAGTGAACAAATCCAAGATTTTAAGAAATATTCTGTAACACCTCATCAACTTGACTTATTTTTAGAAGATAATGAATTACAAACAAGAACCCGACATAAACTAGAAGATATTTCGCTTATTTATCATTATTTTGAAGAACGATTAAATGGAGAATTTATTACCGCTGAAGACAGTCTTAATTATTTTATTGAAATAATGCACAAATCTGAGTGGATTAAGCATGCTGATATTTATATAGATGGATTTTATAACTTTTCAACGCTTGAATATCAAATTATTAAAGCATTAGTACAAAATGCTAAACAAGTTACTATATTATTAACTACAGATGGTAATGAAGATCACTTTAGTATGTTTAGAAAACCTTCTGACGTACTTATTCACTTAAAAGAAATTGCAAATGAATTACATATATCTTTAAATGAACATTATTTTACAACACCATATCGTTTCAAAAATAAGGATTTATTACAATTAGAACAACAATTTGACGCACTTCAAGTTAATCCAACTCAATCCCATGGTTATATTGATTTACTTGAGTCATCGAATATGAGAGAAGAAGTTAATGAAATAGCACGACGTATTATTAAAGATACACGTGATAAACACTTTAGATATCAAGATATTGCAATTTTATATAGAGATGAAACATATGCCTATCTATTTGAATCTATTTTGCCACAATATGATATTCCTTATAATATTGATACTAAAAAATCGATGACACATCATCCTATAATGGAAATGATACGTTCTTTATTAGAAGTTATCCAAAGTAATATGGGACTTAGTCCAATGATGAGACTATTTAAAACCAATATTTTATCTAATCAATTTAAAAATAGTAGTTACTTAATTGATCTATTAGAAAACTTTGTCATTGAACGAGGTATTTACGGTAAAAAATGGTTAGATGATAAATTGTTTAATATCGATAATTTTACAAAAATGGGACGTAAAGCGCATCAATTAACTGAAGAAGAAAAAGAAGCATTTGAAGACGTCGTACGCTTAAAGGATGATGTTGTAAATAAAATACTTCGTTTTGAGAAAGCCATGCTTCACTCTAAAAATGTTAGAGATTATGCAACTGCATTTTATGAAACAATGGAAGCTTTTGATTTGCCTAAATATTTAATGGCCCACCGTGATGAACTAGACTTAAAAGGAGACCATGAGAAAGCAGAAGAAATTGACCAATTATGGAATGGATTAATACAAATATTAGATGATTTAGTCACAGTATTTGAAGAAGAAGAAATGAGTTTAAATCGATTCTTAGAAGTATTTGACATTGGACTTGAGCAACTTGAATTTGTAATGATTCCTCAAACATTGGATCAAGTTAGCATAGGGACTATGGATTTAGCAAAAGTTGATAATAAAAAACACGTTTATATGGTTGGGATGAATGATGGAGTGATGCCACAGCCCTTGTCATCTTCAAGCTTAATCACTGATGAAGAAAAACGTTTGTTAGAGGAACGGGGAAGTGTTGAATTAAGTCCAACCTCTGATATCTTACAAATGGATGAAGCATTTGTATGCTACATTGCTATGACACGTGCATGTGAACAAATGACTTTTTCATATAGTCTTATGGGGATGCAAGGAGATGAAAAAGAGAAAAGTCCATTTTTAAATCAGATTCAAGCACTGTTCAGTAATTTGGATATCAAAAATATTCATTATCTTCATCATGCTTATCCTCTTACATTAATGGAACATCCACATCAAACTAAAATTCATTTATTTGAAGCATTGAAATCGTGGTTGGAAGAAGAAGCGGTAGCAGATACGTGGCTTGATGCTTATAAAGTTATAAGTGAAAATGAAGAATTAAATGACAGTATAAACTATTTATCAACAGCTTTAACATATGATAATGAAACCATTCAACTCACACCACAATTGTCAGAAGCATTATATGGAACGTCTATTAATGCTAGTGTTTCACGATTTGAAGGTTATAATGATTGCCCATTCCAACATTATGCTACTTACGGCCTTCGTCTAAATGAACGTACCAAATATCAACTTGAAAGTTTTGATTTAGGTAATATTTTTCATAATGCTTTAAAATATATTTCGGATAAAGTAAATGGAGAATTTAGTCAATTGGATAATCAGAAAATCCATGCACTTACTGAAGAAGCTCTACAACATGTCTTACCACAAGTGCAATTTAATTTAATGGATTCCAATGCATATTATCGTTATGTATCTAAACGTATAGGTGTCATTGTTGAAAGTACGTTAAAGGCACTTCGTTATCAAAATGAGAATACAAAATTTAGACCAAAACGTTTTGAAACTGCTTTTAGAAAGAAACCAAGAACGGAAGAAGAGTTGATTGCACATCCCTTAATGACGACACAAGGGATACCGATTCATATTCGTGGACAAATTGATCGTATCGATGCTTATACAAAAAATAATACAAGTTTTGTAAATATTATAGATTATAAATCATCTAATCATAGCGCCAATTTAAATTTGAAAAAAGTTTATTATGGTAAACAGATGCAAATGATGACGTATATGGATATCGTATTACAAAATTCAGAGCGGCTTGGTTTAAGTTCAGAGGTTAAACCAGGTGGATTGTTATATTTCCACATTCATGATGAACGTTTGAAATTTGAAAAATGGGGCGATTTAACTGAAGAGGCATTGAATAAGGAAAATATTAATCAAGCTATTCTAAAAGAATATAAATTAAATGGATTAATCAATAGTGATGCTGAAGTTATAGATGCTATGGATATAAGACTTAACGAGATATCTAAATCAGATATTGTACCCGTGACATTAAAAAAAGATGGAGGTATTAGTGCACGGGGAAGCCAAGTTGCTGATGAAACAACGATTCATAAATTTATTCAACACAATAAAAATAATTTTATTGAGACTGCTTCAAATATTATGGATGGTCACACAGAAGTAGCTCCACTTAAATTTGAAGACAAATTACCATGTGAATTTTGTAGTTTCCAGTCAGTATGTCACGTAGATAGTCTTATTGATAGTAAACATTATCGCCATGTAGATGAATCGATTAATCCAATTCAAGCAATTCAAGAGGTCGAATTAGAAAGCGGTGAGGACAATGAATAATATTCCAGTAAAACCTAAAGATGCACAATGGACGGATGCACAGTGGAACAGTATATATGCTAAAGGGCAAGATATACTAGTTGCAGCAGCTGCTGGCTCGGGAAAAACAGCTGTTCTAGTTGAACGTATTATTCAAAAAATCTTAAGAGACGAAGTAGATGTTGATAAATTACTTGTAGTAACATTTACGAACTTAAGTGCTAGAGAGATGAAACATCGTGTAGAACAACGTATTCAACAAGCTTCATTAGAGGATCCTAAGAATGAACACTTAAAAAGTCAACGTATAAAAATACATCAAGCTCAAATTTCTACACTGCATAGTTTTTGTTTAAAAGTGATTCAACAACATTATGATGTTATCCAACTAGACCCTAATTTTAGAACGATTAGTGAAGTTGAAAATGTACTTTTATTAGAGCAATCAATTGATGAAGTACTAGAACATCATTATGAAGATCCTGATATTGAATTTTTGACTTTAGTCGAACAACTATCAAATGATAGAAATGACGATAGATTTAGAGAAATTTTAAAACGATTTTATTATTTTAGTATAGCTAATCCTTCACCATTTAAATGGTTAGATTCATTAGTCGATCCTTACGAGAATGATGAGAAGCAACAAGACTACCTTAAAGAATTAAAAATACTAGCAGAAATATATATGAAAGCAGCATTTGACTCACTTCTTGAAGCAGAAAATCTTTTATCCCATTGTAATGCTGTTGAAAAACATTTAGAAGTTGTCCAAAGAGAGAAAATGATATGCCAAAGAATATTAGAAGATGGTGTTTTGAATAGAGATGCACTTCTTAATCATACACCTGAAAAGTTTCCACAAATGTCATCAAAAATAAAAAAAGAAAATGAAGATTTAGAGACACTTGAAGATATTAAATCTTTCTATAAAGAATATAATGAAACCATTCAAAATGTAAAAAATAAATATTTAATGCGTTCAGTAGATGAACTTAAAGACGATATGAAACAGTTAGCGCCTCGGATAAAATATTTAGTTCAAATCATTAAAGATATCATTAATGATTTTGCTAAGAAAAAACGTAGTAGAAATGTACTAGATTTTGCAGATTATGAACATTTTGCCTTACAAATATTAACAGATGAAAACGGGACGCCTTCTACTATCGCTAAAGAGTATCGTCATCAATTTGAAGAAATACTTATTGATGAATATCAAGATACCAATCAGGTACAAGAGGCAATTATATCTACTATCAAACGTGGTGATGAATTAGATGGCAACTTATTTATGGTGGGAGATGTAAAGCAATCTATTTATAAGTTTAGGCAAGCGGATCCTACATTGTTTATGAGTAAATATCATCGATTCACTAAAGAAGGGCAACAAACAGGACTTCGAATTGACTTATCTAATAACTTCCGCTCAAGAAAGGAAGTACTTTCAACGACTAATTATCTTTTTGATCATATGATGGATGAAGCGGTTGGAGAAATTAATTATGATGCCGATGCACGTTTATATTTCGGAGCTCATTATTATCCAGAAAAAGCAATGCCACTCGAATTACATGCGCTTATTAAATCTGAAAATGAGGACACAGACTTAGATAGACAAGAACAAGAAGCATATTATGTAGTTGAACAAGTAAAGCATATCCTTGACAATAAACTCGTTTATGATGCGAAAAACAATGCCTATCGTAAAGCAACTTATAAAGATATTGTTATTTTAGAACGTGGAATGAGTAATGCTAGACGTTTGCAAAAAGTATTTAAAGATAATAATATTCCGTTCCATGTTAATAGTAAGGAAGGTTATTTTGAACAAACGGAAGTACGACTAGTACTATCGTTTCTTAGAACGATTGATAACCCATTGCAAGATATTTATCTAGTTGGGTTAATGCGCTCTGTTATTTATCAATTTACTGAAGATGAACTTGCTGAAATTCGAGTAGTCAGTTCAAACGATGATTACTTTTATCAATCAATTTTACACTATATAAAATATGATCAAGCTAACGCACAATTAGTTAATAAATTACGTCGTTTTATTGAAGATATACATTTATATCAAGATTATGGGCAAACACATCCTGTGTATCAGTTAATTGATAAGTTCTATAATGATCATTATGTCATTCAATATTTTAGTGGACTGATTGGTGGTAAAGGCAGACGCGCTAATCTTTTTGGATTGTTTAATAAAGCAATAGAATTTGAAAATTCTACGTTTAGAGGACTTTATCAATTTATAAGATTTATCGATGAATTGATAGAGCGTAAAAAAGATTTTGGTGAAGAAAATGTGATAGGACCTAATGATAATGTAGTTCGAATGATGACAATTCATAGTAGTAAAGGTTTAGAGTTTCCATATGTTATTTATTCTGGTCTTTCTAAGAATTTTAATAAAGAAGATATTCGGAAACCTTTAGTATTAAATCAAAAATATGGTTTAGGAATGGAGTACTATGATTTAACAGACAATATTTCTTATCCATCACTTTCATCTGTAGTTGTTAAATCATTAACAGAAAAAGAATTGATTTCTGAAGAGATGCGTTTAATGTATGTGGCATTAACTCGTGCAAAAGAACAGCTCATTCTAATCGGAACGGTAGATAAAGAAGAAAAGTTAAGAAAGTATGAACGTTTGCCTATTTCAAATCAACTCATTGCACTTCATAAAAGATTATCAGTAGAACGACCTTTTAATCTGGTATATAGTATTTTAGCGAAACACTTATCTCAATCTATCACATCTGATTATCAATTTGAGACATCTATCAATCAATTAGATGACAGCTTGAAACCATATGTAGATTTGAAAATTATTCATTTCGATGAATTATCTTTAATAGGTGATTCAAATGAGACATTACATCGAACTATCAATGATATTGAAGAAGAAGCTCCGAATAATAAAGAAAACGAACAACAAATGATTCATCAATTAACGTTTAAGTATCCATTTATAAAAAATACTCAAAAGCCATCAAAACAATCTGTATCTGAATTAAAACGTCAATTAGAAACTAAAGAAGATGGAACAAGTTACGATAGGGTAAGACAATATCGCATTGGTGCTTATACTTATGAACGTCCTAAATTCTTAAGAGAAGAAAGAAAACGTAAAGCTAATGAAATTGGTACATTGATGCATACCGTCATGCAGCATCTTCCATTTAGAGAACAACGATTAACTGAAACAGAGTTAGATGACTATATTCATATGTTAATTGATCAACACATTATTGAAGAAGACGCTAAAAAAGATATCCAATTTGAAAGAATTATGGAATTTATTCGTAGTGACTTATATATGAAAATTGCACAAGCTGATGAAGTATACAGAGAGTTACCGTTTGTAGTTAACCAAGCACGTGTAGATGAAATACCAGATTTAGATGAAGATGTCTCCATTATCCAAGGTATGATTGATTTGATTTTTATTAAAGATAACCAATATTATTTTGTAGATTACAAAACAGACGCTTTTAATCGAAGAAGAGGGCTGACGGATCAAGAAATTGGAATACAATTACGTGATAAGTATAAAATTCAAATGAAATATTACAAAAACACCTTAGAAACAATACTAAATAAAAGAGTGAACGGCTATTTATATTTCTTCCAATTCGGTGAAATGAGCATTGAAGATGGTTTATAATATCAATCTTATTTTAATTTAGAAAAGATGCGTCAAATTTCTAAAATTTCAGACATATATTATTTGTTATTTATTAATAATTAAAGTTATAATATGAAATAAGATATAGATGAGGAGTTGATAATGAATGAAATTTTTATCATTCAAATACAATAACGCTGAATCATATGGCGTTAAAGTAAAGCGTGAAGACGCTGTATGGGATTTAAAACAAATTTTTGCTGAATTTGGTGAAGGAGACTTCCATCCACAAACGTTACTTGAAGGTTTACAACAAAATCAAACACTTGATTTCCAAGAACAAGTACGTAAAGCAGTAGTAGCTGTTGAAAATAGTGGAAAAGCAGATCAGTATAAATTCTCATTTAATGATATTGAATTTTTACCTCCTGTAACACCACCGAACAATGTTATTGCTTTTGGTCGTAACTATAAAGATCATGCCTCTGAGTTAAATCATGAAGTGCAACGTTTATATGTGTTCACTAAAGCAGCTTCTTCTTTAACTGGTGATAACGCAACAATTCCAAATCATAAAGATATTACAGATCAGTTAGATTACGAAGGTGAATTAGGTATTGTTATCGGTAAATATGGCGAAAAGATTCCTAAAGGCTTAGCACTAGATTATGTTTATGGCTATACCATTATTAACGATATTACAGACCGCACTGCTCAAAATGCACAAGATCAAGCATTCTTATCTAAAAGTTTAACAGGTGGTTGCCCAATGGGACCATATATTGTTACTAAAGATGAATTACCTACTCCAGAAAATGTTAATATTGTCACTAAAGTAAATAATGAAATTCGCCAAGATGGAAATACTAGTCAAATGATTAATAAAATTGATGACTTAATTCAAGAAATTTCTAAATATGTTGCTTTACATCCAGGCGATATCATTGCAACCGGTACCCCAGCGGGTGTAGGAGCTGGATTACAACCACCAAAATTCTTACAACCAGGTGATGAAGTTAAAGTCACTATTGATAACATTGGTACTTTGACAACTTATATTGCCAAACAATAATGCTAGTTATGTTTAAAGCGAGAGAAGCTAAGGCTTCTCTTCTTTTTTAATTTTAATACTTAAAAAGTGAAAATGTGTTATGATAATTGAAAGAAAGTGATTATAAATATTGGAGGTAATCAAGTCTTGTTACATATGCATATTGTGAGTTGGGTTTTAACCATTGTGTTATACATTATTGCATTTTTACACATTTCAAAATCACAAGGACCAACACCAACTTTTAAATCATTACATATGGGGCTTAGAGTCTTTATGCTCCTTACATTATTCTCAGGATTCTGGGAATTAATTGAAGAGTTTATGGCAGCGAGTCATGGTGAGGGTGGCAACCACATGCTTCTTACTTTAAAAATGTTATGTGGCTTAGGTGTTGTTGCTTTAATGGAAGTATCATTAGCTAAAAGAAAAAAACATGCACCTAGTCATGGCTTATTTTGGGCAACAATTATTTTAATTATTATTACTATGGCTCTTGGAATTATCTTACCATGGGGCCCATTATCTAAAATGTTCGGTTTAAGTTAAGTAAAAAGAATCGTTTGAGTGTCTACTCAAACGATTCTTTTTATATATTGCGTGCTTTGTAACCAATCATATTGATTAAATCTTTAGGATGACTATAAGGAGGCGCATAGGCAACTTCAAATTCAACCAATTCATCTACTGTAAGTTGATTCATCATAGCCATTGATAAAATATCAATGCGTTTATCGGCGCCTTGTTTTCCAACTGCTGCGGCGCGTAATAATCGTCTATTGTCTTTATTAAAATAGACACGTAAGTGTAGGGGTGTATTACCTGGGTAATATTCTGCGTGTGCACCAGACTTAATCTCAACCATCTCATAATTAAATAGACTTAATTCTTCAGGTTTTATTCCTACGCTCGCAAAAGTGTAGTCAAAAAATTTTACAATATTTGAACCAAGAAAACCTTTAAATGTAATATTTTTATTACCTGAGAGTTGTTCTGCTATAATATTTGCTGCACGATGAGCGCCCCAAGCTAAAGGTACTTGAGCATTCATATTTACATGGCGATAATGTGAGGTGATGACATCACCTAGAGCATAAATATCAGGTATATTTGTTTTAAAGCAATCATCAACAGGAATAAATCCTTTTTTATCTATATGAATATTTGATGAACGTAAAAATGATGAATTAGGATGAGTTCCTATCCCTTCAATAATAATATCGAAATCTTCACGTATACCAGATTTAAAATAAACAGTATGCGCTTGAATTGATTCAATTTCTTCATTTAATCTATATGAAATGTTTCTTTGATCAATTTCGCTAAAAATGGCTGCATTCATATCTTGGTCCATTAATTTATTGACTTTATCTGAACGATGAATCCATGTCACATCAAGACCACGTTGATAAAGATTTTCTAATACTTCTAATGAAATGTAACCAGCACCGACAACTAATGCTCGTTTAGCTTTATGACGAGTAATATATTGATCAATTTGGTCCATATCTTCTGCATTTCTTAGAGTGAAAGTAAAGTCATTGGTAAATCCAAGAGTATTCGCACTAGCACCAGGACTTAAAATTAATTTGTCATAAGTTTCATCGAATGTTTCGCCTGTTTGATGATTCAATACACGTACAACATGTTGTTGATCGTTGACTCCAATTACTTCATGATGTGTTTTAACTACAATATTTTTCTTCTCTTTAAAAACGTCTGGTGTAATAGGCAATATTTGATGACGATCAGAAACGAGATGTCCAATATAGTAAGGTAAACCACAATTAGCAAAACTCATATCTCGATCTTTTTCAAAAATGATAATGTCACTTTCTTTATCTAAGCGACGAATTTGACTCGCACATGTTGCGCCCCCAGCAACAGCACCAACTATAATAATTTTAGTCATACATATCCTCCATAACTAAGAAGTAAACAAGTAAGATACAATTATAATCTTTAGAATCTTACTTTAAGTACTCTCATTTTTATTATTGATAAGGTATTTCTAGCTTGAAAAATTCATTTAGGTAACGCCCAATTCCATCTTCGTTATTAGAATAAGTGATATGATTAGCGATATGTTTTAAATCATCTAAACCATTGTCCATAGCAATTCCGTATTGAGCATATTTAATCATTTCTAAATCATTATCTTCATCTCCAAATGCAATAATATTAGAAGAATCTATATTTAAATATGATTTAACATAGTCAATGCCACGAGCTTTACTAATACCTCGTTTTACGATTTCAATAACAGGAAAGGGTGCACCCCAACGACGATGTTCAATATTTTCAGCATAAAAACGAGTTAACATTTGTTTAATACGTGTGATATTCACTTCTTCAGCTTCCACTAATATGGAAGTTGGAGATTCATCAAGTTTTTCTAATAAATTGCCTGTTTGAATTTTAGGATTACCCATTGAAAAACCTTCAAATAATCGAGGATCATGATTATTGATAAAGACACTGTCTCTAACTTCAGCAATAATATTTGTAACATTAGCTTTTTGAAGAGCCTCTATAATACTTCTAGCGATATCTACATCTAATACCTCATGTTTGGTTTCAAAGTCATCTGCTTTTGGATGATGAACGTAGGCACCATTAAAATTAACAATAGGTGTATTCATATTAAGTTCATGATAATATATTTGGCTTGCACGATAAGGACGTCCAGTTGCAATCATTAAGTAATGACCTTGTTTTTGTAAAGAAGTTAAAACTTTTTTTGTATAATCACTAATTTCTTTATTATCATTTAATAATGTTCCATCTAAATCTAAACAAATTAAATAAGGTTTCATAAATATCTCCTTGCATTACGGTTCATAAATATTAGTTTATTTGTATCATAGCATTTTATTGGCGTTTTGTCGGATATTTGATATATTAGTGTAAAGATAATTATGGAGAGGTGATACTAATGGAAGAAGCATTAAAAGATAGTATCCTTGGCGCTTTGGAAATGGTAATTGACCCTGAATTAGGTATAGACATTGTTAATTTAGGTTTAGTATATAAAGTAAACGTTGATGATGAAGGATTATGTACTGTAGAAATGACACTTACATCTATGGGCTGTCCACTTGGGCCACAAATCATCGATCAAATTAAGACAGTATTAGCCGAAATTCCAGAGATTCAAGATACAGAAGTTAATATTGTTTGGAATCCGCCATGGAATAAAGATATGATGTCTAGATATGCAAAAATCGCATTAGGCGTTGGATAAATTTAAGCGAGCTCGATAGCATTAATGTATGAAGCTATTTATTATGAAGCGCTAGATACAATATTTAATAGAGAGTAGGGGATGAATTTTTCTTCTACTCTCTTTTTTAATATATAAGAATGTGACAATTTTATTTTTAAATGAGTAAAAAAGAAATGACACAATTGTAATATAAATTGAATTTACTTCTAGGTTATACTACAATACATAAGACTTATATCTTAGGAAAAGTATAATTTTCAACAATTAAGAATTAATCAATGAAAATGAATTTATATTTTATTTAATTGTATATCAAGTTTTCAGTCAACTTAGTATAAAACACAGAATCATATTATACAGTGTATTAAATTCATAGACTATAGAATGACCAATCATACATATAAACTTCTATAATTAACTTTATTGTTATTCTGATTTTAGTGCTTTTATATCTAATGAATTTATTGAAAATTTATTATTTAATAGGGAAAGAATGTGAACAATGAAACAAAATTTAGAAAAGGGCGTGCATGATAAAACAAAAATGCGCTATATGCCTGGTTTAGATGGTCTAAGAGCAATTGCCGTATTAGGCATCATTATATATCATTTGAATAGAAAGTGGCTAACTGGAGGTTTTATTGGTGTAGATACTTTCTTCGTTATTTCAGGATATTTAATTACAAGTTTACTTTTGAGAGAGTATGAAGAAAAAGGAATTATTAATCTTAAACAATTTTGGATTAGACGCATAAAACGTCTACTGCCAGCGGTGATAGCTTTATTAATAACAGTAGGTATTGCAACCTTATTATTTGAACCTCAACAAATTATTAGAGTTAAACATGATATTATTGCAGCGCTATTTTATGTTTCAAATTGGTGGTATATCGCTAAAGACGTTAACTATTTTGAACAATTTTCATTCATGCCTCTTAAACATTTATGGTCTCTTGCTATCGAAGAACAATTTTATTTATTTTTCCCATTTATTTTAGTGATATTATTACTTACGATTAAAAAATATCGTAATGTGACACTTATATTTTGGATAGTATCATTGGCCTCTTTATTAGAAATGGTCATTATATCACAACCAAATGTGGGATATTCGCGTGTTTATTTTGGTACAGATACTCGTTTACAAACATTATTATTAGGCGTCATATTGGCGTTTGTTTGGCCACCATTTAAATTAAAAGCTAATCCACCACAACGATTACGTCGTGCAATAGATGGAATTGGTATAGGTAGCCTACTTATCTTAATTATTTTATTCTTTACTGTTAACGACGATAGTGATTGGATATACAATGGTGGGTTTTATTTGATATCTTTAGTGACATTATTTGTTATTGCAAGTGTCGTTCACCCATCTACAATGATTGCTAAATTTCTAGGACATCCTTTGTTAGTGTATATCGGAAAACGTTCATATAGTTTATACTTATGGCATTTCGCCGTCATTAGTTTTCTACATATACATTTTGTTGATGGTCAATTACCAATATATGTATATATCTTAGATATACTATTAACTGTGGTGTTTGCGGAATTATCTTATCGTTATATTGAAACACCATTTAGACGTGAAGGGTTAAGCGCATTTTCTTTTGACCGATTACGTAGACCTAAATTTATAAGAACAATAGTTACTATCATAGCTGTGATTCCATTGCTATTAATATTTATGGGTGCATTTGATCGATTTGGAAAAGATGAAATTGCAAATAAAGCAAACAGTTTTAATACAAGTACTGCTGATAAATATTTAGTTAAAATGATGCCCGGTGAAAATATTAAGTTAAATGGACAAACAAGTAAGAGTGAGAATAAAGATAAAGTTTACACCAATATCAGCCCATTACTTATTGGCGATTCAGTTATGGTAGATATTGGTGAAGAATTTAAGTCTCAAGTTCCTAAAGCAACTATAGATGGTAAAGTAGGTCGCCATTTACAAGAAGCTTTGATAGTTGCAAATAATTATACTAATTATAATAAACCATCAAATCAAGTTGTATTAGAACTTGGTACAAATGGAGATTTTACTCAAGATGAGCTTGACCAACTTATTAGTAAATTTGGTAAAGCCAAAATATATTTAGTTAATACAAGGGTACCGAGAAGCTGGCAAGATAATGTAAATAAACAACTTTCAGACGCAGCTAAACGACATAAAAATGTTGTTTTAGTAGACTGGTATAAACGTTCTGCCGGTCATACTGAATATTTTGCATCTGATGGTGTGCACTTAGAACATAGTGGGGTACAAGCATTGTCGGACGAAATACTAAAAAATATGACTAAAAAATAAATAATTAAAAAGGATTAACTAGTTGAGGATGCTCACAAAGTTAATCCTTTTTTAACATTTATGAAAAAATTAAGGTAACAATGTTTAAATAGTAAGGTGATATGATAAATAATGAGTGAAACGTAAATAAATGCTTGATATGATAGGATTTATTGAATTGTTAAAAAGATGAGTAAAAGTGTTGATTAATTAGCAAAGAAGGTCTATAATGTAATTAAGGTCAAAGAAAGTCAAAGTCAAACAAAGAAGTATTTGACCATACTCTTATACAAAAAGTAGGGGTGAATAAATTTGGATATCAATCAAATGACTTATAAAGTACAAGAAGCTTTGCAAAAAGCAATTGAATTAAGTAAAGAAAATGAATTACAAAATATTGAAATTGAAGCAATACTAAAAGGAACTTTAGAAGAAGACGAAAGCTTGTTTAAAAGTATTTTAGAACGTGCAAATATAGACACTGATCAATTAAATCAAGCGTATAGTGAAAAATTGAAACACTATCCATCAGTACAAGGAGATAATGTGCAATATGGACGATATATTGGCTCAAAAGCAAACGAATTATTAAATAAAGCTGAGTCATATATGAAAGAATATGAAGATGATTATATCTCAATGGAACATATTTTACGTGCTGCTATGGATATTGATGAAACAACACAACAATTTGTAGGAAATAAAGAAGAAGTAGTCAAAGAAATTATTACTAAAGTTAGAGGGGGAAATCATGTGACTTCACAAAATCCAGAAGTAAATTATGAAGCTTTAGAGAAATATGGTAGAGATTTAGTAGAAGAAGTTCGCCAAGGCAAAATGGATCCAGTTATTGGTAGAGATGAAGAAATCCGTAATACCATTCGAATTTTAAGCCGTAAAACTAAAAATAACCCAGTATTAATTGGAGAGCCTGGTGTAGGTAAAACTGCAATTGTAGAAGGATTAGCACAACGTATTGTGCGTAAAGATGTGCCAGAATCATTGCTAGATAAAACTATTTTCGAATTAGATTTAAGTGCATTAGTTGCAGGTGCAAAATTTAGAGGTGAATTTGAAGAACGTCTTAAAGCAGTACTTAAAGAAGTGAAAGAATCAGATGGACGTATTATCCTATTTATTGATGAAATTCACATGTTAGTTGGTGCTGGTAAAACAGATGGTGCAATGGATGCTGGTAATATGTTAAAACCAATGTTAGCTCGTGGTGAATTGCATTGTATTGGTGCTACAACATTGAATGAATATCGAGAATATATTGAAAAAGATTCAGCCTTAGAACGTCGATTCCAAAAAGTAGGTGTAAGTGAACCTGACGTAGAAGATACAATTTCAATATTACGTGGTTTAAAAGAACGCTATGAAGTTTATCATGGTGTGCGTATTCAAGACCGTGCTTTAGTAGCAGCAGCAGAATTATCAGATCGTTATATTACTGATCGATTCTTACCAGATAAAGCAATTGATTTAGTCGACCAAGCATGTGCCACTATCCGAACAGAAATGGGATCAAATCCAACTGAATTAGACCAAGTTAATCGCCGTGTTATGCAATTAGAAATTGAAGAAAGTGCATTGAAAAATGAATCAGATAATGCAAGTAAACATCGATTAGAAGAATTACAAGAAGAACTTTCAAATGAAAAAGAAAAACAAACGTCATTACAATCTCGTGTAGAACAAGAAAAAGAAAAAATCGCGAAAGTTCAAGAAAAACGTGCTGAATTAGATCGTAGTCGTCAAGCTTTAGAAGATGCGCAAACAGAAAGTAATTATGAAAAAGCGGCAGAATTACAATATGGTACGATTCCACAATTAGAAAAAGAATTAAAAGAATACGAAGAAGCTTTCCATGATGAACAAGGCGATAATGAACGAATGATTCGCGAAGTTGTTTCTGATGAGGAAATTGGAGATATTGTAAGCCAATGGACAGGTATTCCAGTTTCTAAATTAGTCGAAACAGAAAGAGAAAAATTATTAAACTTAAGTGATATCTTACATGAACGTGTCGTAGGGCAAGATAAAGCGGTAGATCTTGTGTCAGATGCTGTAGTGAGAGCACGTGCAGGTATAAAAGATCCTAATCGTCCAATAGGTAGTTTCTTATTCTTAGGTCCAACTGGTGTAGGTAAAACAGAATTAGCTAAATCACTCGCTTCATCACTATTCGATTCTGAAAAACATATGATTCGTATTGACATGAGTGAATATATGGAAAAACATTCTGTTTCTAGATTAATTGGTGCGCCTCCTGGTTATGTAGGCCATGATGAAGGTGGTCAATTAACTGAAGCGGTAAGACGTAACCCATATTCAGTTATTCTACTCGACGAAGTTGAAAAAGCGCATAGTGATGTATTCAACGTGTTACTTCAAATTTTAGATGAAGGGCGTTTAACTGATTCTAAAGGTCGTAGCGTAGATTTCAAAAATACAATTATTATCATGACAAGTAATATCGGTTCACAAATATTATTAGAAAATGTTAAAGATTCTGGTGAAATTACGGAAAGCACTGAAAAAGCAGTTATGGATAGTTTACATGCATTCTTTAAACCAGAAATCTTAAACCGTATGGATGATATTGTATTATTTAAACCATTATCTATAAATGATATGAGTATGATTGTAGATAAAATTTTAACTCAATTAAATATTCGATTAATGGATCAACGTATTTCAATTGAAGTGTCAGACGAAGCTAAAAAATGGTTAGGTGAAGAAGCATACGAACCACAATTTGGTGCTAGACCACTTAAACGTTTTGTACAACGTCAAATTGAAACACCCCTCGCTCGTATGATGATTAAAGAAAATATGCCAGAAGGTACAAAAGTAAATGTTGATCTTAACGATAGTCAAGAATTAACATTTGATGTACAAAAACCTTTAGCTGAATAGTATATAAAAAGGCATTGGAAAGCAAAGCTTTCCAATGCCTTTTCTTATTATTAAACTTGTTAAGAGCGTTATATTACTCCAAACACGTAATGCAATACCATTTAGACGTCTCTATTCCCTTTACGAGCGAAATCATTAGGTTTAATCATAGCACTTAAAATGGCAATAGCAATGGTAATGATGATTGCAATAATAATTGGTTTAATCACATCTAGACTGCCGCCACCATTTAAACTATTAAGTACAAAGTTAACCATTTGTGTTAAGATTAACGCCCAAATAAAAGTTACGAGGTATTTCATATATATGACCTCCAATTTATATATATTATCATTTTAAAGTAAAGTGAATTATTTGTATAGTATTAGTAGAGAATGTATAAAAATTTGTACCAATTTTTATATGAGTTATTGACTCGTGACTGTTTAACAAAATCGTTTAATAAAGTTTAACTACTTGAGTTAGATTTAAAAAGTATGTTAAATTAATACCTGGTATTAAAAAATGAAGTGAGAAGGTGTACGTTCATGAACGTAGGTATAAAAGGTTTTGGTGCTTATGCGCCTGAGAGAGTAGTCGATAACGCCTATTTTGAAGGTTTTTTAGATACGTCTGATGAATGGATTTCAAAAATGACTGGTATTAAAGAAAGACGTTGGTCTCGTGACGATCAAGATACGTCAGACTTAGCATATGAAGCAAGTAAGAAAGCAATTGAAGATGCTGGTATTAAACCGAATGATATAGATATGATTATTGTAGCTACAGCAACTGGAGATATGCCATTTCCATCTGTAGCTAATATACTACAAGAAAAATTAGGTACTGGTAAAGTGCCTACTATGGATCAACTTGCTGCATGCTCAGGTTTCATGTATTCAATGATTACTGCAAAACAATATGTTCAATCTGGAGACTATAAAAATATTCTAGTAGTGGGTGCGGATAAATTATCCAAAATCACTGACTTAACTGATCGTTCAACTGCTGTATTATTTGGAGACGGTGCAGGTGCAGTAGTAATTGGTGAAGTCTCAGAAGGACGAGGTATTATTAGCTATGAAATGGGCTCAGATGGGTCAGGTGGAAAATACTTATATTTAAATAAAGAGACTGGTAAACTAGTAATGAATGGACGCGAAGTTTTTAAATTCGCTGTAAGAATTATGGGCGAAGCGTCTACACGTGTAGTTGAAAAAGCTGGTTTAGAATCTGATGATATTGATATGTTTATACCACATCAAGCAAATATCAGAATTATGGAATCAGCACGTGAAAGATTGGGTATTGAAAGAGAAAAAATGAGTGTTTCAGTTAACCGTTTTGGAAACACGTCAGCTGCTTCGATTCCTTTAAGTATTCAACAAGAGTTAGAAAACGGAAGAATTAAAGATGATGACACTTTAGTACTCGTAGGTTTCGGTGGCGGCCTAACATGGGGCGCTATGGTAATCAAATGGGGTAAATAGGAGGATTTAATGTATGACTGAAAACAAAAGAGTGGTAATTACAGGCATGGGTGCATTATCACCTATTGGAAACGATGCCCAAACAAATTGGGAAAATGCCTTAAAAGGTGTCAATGGAATTGATACAATTACACGCGTTGATACTGAAGAATATAACGTTCATTTAGCAGGTGAATTAAAAGACTTTAATATTGAAGATCATATTTCGAAAAAAGATGCGCGTCGCATGGATCGTTTTACACAATATGCAGTAGTAGCGGCAAGACAAGCTGTAGAAGATGCTAATTTAACTATCAATGACGATAATGCTAATCGTATCGGTGTATGGATTGGTTCAGGTATTGGTGGAATGGAAACATTTGAAGTTGCACATACAATACTGAAGAATAAGGGACCAAGAAGAGTTAGTCCTTTCTTTGTTCCAATGCTTATTCCTGACATGGCTACTGGCCAAGTTTCAATTGATTTAGGTGCAAAAGGACCTAATGGTTCAACTGTTACTGCTTGCGCCACAGGTACAAATTCTATCGGTGAAGCATTTAAAATCATTCAAAGAGGTGCTGCTGATGCTATGATTACTGGGGGTACTGAAGCACCTATTACGCATATGGCACTTGCAGGATTCAGTGCAAGTCGTGCATTATCAACAAACGATGATAAAGAAACAGCTTGTCGTCCTTTCCAAGAAGGACGTGATGGATTTATCATGGGTGAAGGCGCTGGTATCTTAGTCATTGAATCATTAGAATCAGCACAAACACGTGGCGCACAAATTTACGCTGAAATTGTAGGATATGGTTCAACTGGAGATGCTTATCACATTACTGCACCAGCACCTGAAGGCGAAGGTGGTTCTCGTGCAATGCAAGCGGCTTTAGATGATGCAGGTATTGAAGCTAAAGATATTCAATACTTAAATGCACATGGTACAAGTACGCCAGTAGGTGACTTGTATGAAATTAAAGCGATTAAAAATACATTTGGAGATGCAGCTAAAAACTTAAAAATTAGTTCAACTAAATCGATGACAGGACATTTATTAGGTGCTACTGGGGGAATTGAAGCAATTTTCTCTGCATTATCTATTCGTGACTCTAAAGTTGCACCGACGATTCATGCAGATTCACCAGATCCAGAATGTGACTTAGATATTGTTCCTAATGAAGCACAAGATTTAGAAATTGAATATGCAATGAGTAATAGTCTAGGTTTCGGTGGACATAACGCAGTATTAGTATTTAAAAAGTTTAAAGATTAAAAATTAAGTTAAGAGTAGAAAACCATGCAATAATATGCATGGTTTTTTTATGTTTATAGAAAAATTGAAATAAGAATAGTCAAAATGAAGTAAAATGCACATAGTATTAGAGCAGGTAGTAACCATGTTGAAATGGTATAATGCTCTTTTTTTACTTGTTTTGGATTGAAAAAGTCATCGTTCTCTAAAGTTTTTTTCTTAGAGCGAGAAGCGAGTTGATAACGCATGCGTCTAAAACCAAAACTTGTAGCATCAAATATACCTTCTTGTACAAGGAGAAGTAAAAATAACAATATAAATAATACAAGTGATATATAAAATAAGATATCAACAAATGAGATAAAGGAATGTTGAGTTACGAACATCCAAAGTAAAAAAGTAGATATGAGTGGCAAAAAGAGCCATATAAACCAAGTTTTAATATTGTTCATGTATATCTCCAACCTTCTTATCTATATAGTCTAATTTACTGTAAACTTACTATAAATAAAATCTAAAATATATATTCTTTTAAATAATATATATAAAAATTACACTTATATTAAGAAAATGTAAAATTATATTGCAATTTTATGTAAAAAGTATATATAATATGTATAAATATTTCTGAAAATTTTGAAGGGAATGTTAATTTTGAATATTTAGTAAAGGGGGACTATATGATGACGCGATATATATTAAAACGTTTGGGATATATGGTTTTATCGTTATTTATTATCATCACAATTACATTTTTCTTAATGAAAATGATGCCTGGATCACCATTTAATGATGCTAAATTAAGCGCTGAGCAAAAAGCAATTTTAAACGAAAAATATGGATTAAACGATCCAGTAGCAGTGCAATATCTTCATTATTTAAAAAATGTAGTAACTGGGGATTTTGGCTATTCGTTCCAATATCATAATCAACCAGTTTGGTCATTAATTAGACCTAGATTGATTCCTTCTATGGAAATGGGTATTACTGCAATGATTATTGGAGTGATTTTAGGTTTAATTTTAGGCGTAGCAGCTGCTACGAAACAAAACACTTGGGTAGACTATACAACTACTGTTATTTCAGTTATAGCAGTATCAGTACCTTCATTCGTCTTAGCAGTACTATTACAATACGTTTTTGCAGTACGTTTAAGATGGTTTCCAGTGGCAGGATGGGAAGGATTTTCAACTGCAGTGTTGCCTTCCTTAGCATTATCAGCAAGTGTAATGGCCACAGTAGCTCGTTACATTCGAGCTGAAATGATAGAGGTACTAAGTTCTGATTACATATTATTAGCAAGAGCTAAAGGTAACTCGCCGATAAGAGTCCTTTTTGGGCATGCATTAAGAAATGCATTAATTCCTATTATTACAATTATTGTTCCAATGTTAGCCGGTATTTTAACAGGGACTTTGACTATTGAAAATATCTTTGGTGTACCCGGTTTAGGGGACCAATTCGTTAGATCGATTACAACAAATGATTTCTCAGTTATTATGGCTACTACAATTTTATTTAGTACATTATTTATCGTTTCAATTTTTATCGTAGATATTCTTTATGGTGTAATTGATCCAAGAATCCGTGTACAAGGAGGTAAAAAATAATGCCTGAAAATTTTAATAAACCATTTGATGACCATTCAAATGCAGCGATGTCACATACCTCTGAGGGAGCGGTTGGGACGGATTTTGTTATTAGAGAACTCGATTTAAATAAAGAACCAGAAATACAACGTGAAAGTAAAAACTTCTGGCAAGATGCTTGGACACAGTTGAAAAGAAATAAACTAGCTATTGTCGGTTTGATTGGACTCATTTTAATTGTCATTCTTGCATTTGTAGGACCAGCATTTAGTAAACATGATTATGCCGAACAAGATGTTACTAGACGAAATTTACCTGCTAAAATTCCAGTACTAGATCAAGTACACTTTTTACCTTTTGATGGAACAGGAGCAGATGGTAAGAGCGCTTATAAAGAAGCGGGCGTGAAAGAAAACTTTTGGTTTGGTACAGATCAATTAGGTCGTGATCTTTGGACTAGAACATGGAAAGGTGCTCAAATTTCATTATTTATTGGCATTGTAGCTGCTGCACTAGATATCTTTATAGGGGTCGTTTATGGCGCTATTTCAGGATTTTTTGGGGGACGTGTTGACAATGTGATGCAACGTATTTTAGAAATTATAGCATCTATTCCTAATCTTATTATTGTTATTTTATTTGTATTGATATTTGAACCATCTATTTGGACGATTATTTTAGCTATGTCTATCACCGGATGGTTAGGTATGAGTAGAGTAGTGCGTGGTGAATTTTTAAAACTAAAAAGTCAAGAATTTGTAATGGCTTCAAGAACATTGGGAGCTTCAAAATTTAAATTAATTTTTAAACATATTTTACCAAATACACTAGGTGCCATTGTAGTAACATCTATGTTTACTGTACCAAGTGCAATTTTCTTCGAAGCATTTTTAAGCTTTATTGGTATAGGGGTACCTGCACCGAAAACATCACTTGGTTCACTCGTAAATGATGGACGAGCAATGTTGTTAATACACCCACATGAATTATTTATTCCAGCTACAGTATTAAGTTTATTAATCTTATTCTTTTACTTATTTAGTGACGGATTACGCGATGCATTTGATCCAAAAATGCGTAAATAACAAAGGAGGCAAAATCTATGTCAGAAAGAGTGTTAGAAGTGAACAACTTGCATGTTTCCTTTGATATTACTGCCGGGGAAGTGCAAGCGGTTAGAGGAGTAGATTTCTTTTTAAATAAAGGGGAAACATTAGCGATTGTCGGAGAATCAGGTTCTGGCAAATCTGTAACAACAAAAGCAATTACAAAATTATTCCAGGGTGATACAGGGAGAATTAAAAAAGGGACAATTAATTTTTTAGGGGAAGATTTAGCAATTAAATCTGAAAAAGAATTAAACAAACTTCGTGGTAAAGATATTTCTATGATATTTCAAGACCCTATGACGTCATTAAATCCTACGATGCAAATTGGTAAGCAAGTCATGGAACCTTTAATAAAACATCGTCATTATAGTAAATCTGAAGCAAAGAAACGTGCACTTGAGATTTTAAATTTAGTAGGACTGCCTAATGCAGAAAAAAGATTTAAAGCATATCCCCATCAATTTTCTGGGGGACAACGTCAAAGAATTGTTATTGCAACTGCCTTGGCATGCGAACCTAAAATTTTAATTGCAGATGAACCAACGACAGCACTTGATGTAACAATGCAAGCACAGATTTTAGATTTAATGAAAGAATTACAACAAAAAATTGAAACATCTATTATATTTATTACACATGACTTAGGGGTAGTAGCAAATGTGGCTGATAGAGTGGCTGTTATGTATGGTGGGCAAATGATTGAGACTGGACATGTCGATGAAATCTTCTATGATCCAAAACATCCATATACATGGGGATTATTATCTTCAATGCCTGATTTAACGACAAGTAACGAGACAGAGTTAATTGCAATTCCAGGTACCCCGCCTGATTTATTACATCCACCAAAAGGTGATGCATTTGCAAGACGTAGTCAATATGCACTAGACATTGACTTTAAGGAAGCACCACCATGGTTTAAAGTATCGCCTACTCATTATGTGAAATCATGGTTGTTAGACGAACGCGCCCCAAAAGTTGAACCGCCGGAAATGGTGAAAAAGAGACAACGTCAAATGTCTAATAATTACGACAAACCACGTCGAGTAGAAAGGGTGTCGTTCAATGGAGAAGAGTAAAGAAGTATTATTAGAAATAAAAAATGTGAAGCAGTATTTTAATGAAGGCAAACGTAATGAAGTTAGAGCAATAGAAAATATTTCATTTAATATTTATAAGGGAGAAACATTGGGGTTAGTAGGAGAATCTGGATGTGGGAAATCTACAACTGGAAAAGCAATTATTAAACTAAATGATATTACAGATGGTGAAATTCTTTACGAAGGACAGGACATCCAGAAGATTACTAAAAGAAAAGAGTTATTAAATTTCAATAAGAAAATTCAAATGATTTTTCAAGATCCATATGCATCTTTAAACCCACGTCTAAAGGTCATGGATATTGTAGCAGAAGGTATTGATATTCATAAGTTAGCAAGTAATAAAAAAGATCGTAAACGTCGTGTATATGATTTGCTAGAAACAGTAGGTTTAAGTAAGGAACATGCGAATCGTTATCCTCACGAGTTCTCTGGTGGACAACGTCAACGTATAGGAATTGCTCGTGCGTTAGCTGTAGAACCTGAGTTTATTATTGCGGATGAGCCTATTTCTGCATTGGATGTGTCTATTCAAGCTCAAGTAGTGAATTTAATGCTGAAATTGCAAAAAGAACGAGGTATTACTTTCCTATTTATTGCCCATGATTTATCAATGGTTAAATATATTTCTGATCGTATAGCAGTAATGCATTTTGGAAAAATTGTAGAATTAGGAACGTCTGACGAAATTTATTATCATCCTTTACATGATTATACTAAATCACTGTTATCTGCGATTCCTCAACCTGATCCTGATAGTGAAAGAACAAGAAAACGAATTGTGTATGAAGAAGATGAATCTAAAAATGCAGAACGTAGACTGCAAGAAATTAGACCTAATCATTACGTTTTTGTAACAGATGAAGAAGCAGTACGTTTAAAAGAACAAGATCAAACTCATCTTCAACATAATTAAGTCTGAGGAAGGGAGGACAAGAATGTGAAGAAAAAATATAAATATTTAACGCTATTAGTTATTGTCACTTTAATACTATCAGCGTGTAGTAACAAAAAAAGTTTATATTCTGATGAAGGACAGGTATTCAGAAAAATAATTACTCAAGATATAACTACTTTAGATACAGCTCTTATTACAGATGCTGTTTCTAGCGATGTTGCTGGTCAAACTTTCGAAGGATTATATTCAATAGATAAAAATGATAAAGTAACTTTAGGTGTAGCAAAAGAAACACCACAAAAAAGTAATGGTGGTAAAACTCTGACTATCAATTTAAGAAAAGATGCAAAATGGTCAAACGGAGATCCTGTAACAGCGCATGACTTTGTTTATGCATGGAGAAAAGTTGTAGATCCAAAAACCGCCTCTGAATTTGCATATATAATGAGTGATATAAAAAATGCAGATTTAGTTAATACTGGAAAAAAACCATTAAATTCTTTAGGAATCAAAGCGTTAAATAAATATAAACTTCAAATTGATTTAGAAAGACCGGTACCGTACATAAATGAATTACTTGCTTTAAGTACTTTTTATCCACAAGATGCTAAAATTGCCAAAAAATATGGTAAAAAATATGGAACGAATGCTGAAAGAGCAGTTTATAATGGTCCATTCAAAGTTACTAATTGGCAGGTAGAAGATAAAATACAATTGGTAAAAAATAATCAATATTGGGATAAGAAAAGCGTTAAATTAGATAAAGTAAATTATAAAGTTTTAAAAGATCAACAAGCTGGCGCTTCTTTATATGATACTAATTCAATTGATGATACAATCATCACTTCTGAACAAGTTGATAAATATAAAGGCAGTAAAGAATTAAACTATCGGTTAACTGCTGCTACTTTTTATATTAAAATGAATGAAAAAACAGTGCCTGAATTTAAAAATAAAAATTTGAGATTAGCTATTGCACAAGCTATCAATAAAAAAGGGTATGTAAAAACTGTTTTAAATGATGGGTCTCTTGCTTCAAATAATTTCACGGGAATAGGTACAGCGAAGACGCCTGACGGTAAAGACTTTGCAAGTACAGTTGAGTCTCCTTTAAAATATAATCCTAAGGTAGCAAAACAAAATTGGGAAAAGGCAAAAAAAGAATTAGGTAAAAAAGAGTTTGCATTTACAATGAATACGCAAGATACACCAGCTTCTAAAATAGCTGCAGAGTATATTAAATCTCAAGTTGAATCAAACTTACCAGGTGTTACATTAAAAATTAAACAAATGCCATTTAAACAAAAAACCACTTTAGAATTAGCTAATAATTACGAAGCGACTTATTCAGGTTGGAGTCCAGATTATCCTGATCCAACAGCATTTTTAGAAACAATGACTAAGGATAATGCTCAAAATAATACTGATTGGGATAACAAAGAATATAACAGGCTTTTAAAAGAATCAAATAGTTCATTGTTACGTGAAACAGAAAAAAGAAATGAAGCGCTACAACGTGCGGAAAGTATCTTGCTTCATGATGCACCAGTAGCTCCTGTTTATCAAAAAGGTGAAGCACACTTAACTAATCCACAGGTCAAAGGATTACAGTATCATAAAATCGGTCCAGATACTACATTGAAACATGTATATATCGATAAATCAATTGATCGTGAAACAGGAAAAAAGAAAGATAACTAATTAAATATTCAAAAAAGTAATCTCAAGTTATAATACTTGGGGTTATTTTTATTTAAAAATTTAAATAATATAATTATCAGAAAATTCTTAAAATATATTTGTTAAATTTTATTTTAGAAGTAAAATAAGAAAAACATCATAGAATATACAGGAGGCTTGATATTAATGAAAGTAATTGGAAAGTATTTAATTCTTTTATTAGTAGCAATATTAGTATTGAGTGGATGTGGAAAAGGCGGAGGAAATTCTAAAGACGCTACTACATCTAAAACTGAAACATCTAATCATAAGGGTGGAGTATTAAATGTAGCTCTAAATGCTGCACCTTCAGGAACTTTATCATCTTTATTAAGTTCTGACGCTTCGGACTCATCAGTAGAAAATTATTTTAATGAGGTACTTATTAAACTTGATAAAAATTTAAAACCTAAGCCATATATTGCATCTTGGAAAGACATTGATCCAGGCAAAAAAATTAAATTTTCAATTAAAAAAGGAATTAAATGGCATGATGGTAATGAATTAACGATTGACGATTGGATTTATTCTTTAAATGTGTTAGCAGATAAAGACTATAATGGAAATTATTATCCAGTAGTTGAAAATATCGAGGGATCTAAAGAAAAACATGAAGGCCAAGCAGATTCAATTAGTGGTATTAAAAAAGTAGATAAATACACTATGGAAGTGACTTTCAAAGATAAAAAAGTTAATTATCTAGAAAATTTCTTTGCTGGACCTTTATTAAGTAAGAAATATTTAAGTGATGTTCCTGTAAAAGACCTAGCTAAGTCAGATAAGATTAGAAAACATCCAATAGGTATTGGACCATACAAAGTTAAAAAGGTAGTCCAAGGTGAAGCGGTACAATTGGAAAAATTTAATGACTACTGGCAAGGAAAACCAGGGTTAGACAAAATAAATTTAAAAGTAATTGATCAAACACAAATCGTTAAAGCTATGAAAAATGGTGAAATCGATATGACTGATAGTACTACTGGTAGTATTGCTCAAGAAGCTAAAAAATCAGGAGATGGAAAACTTAAAGTATTGTCAACTCCAGGCACAGATTATGCAGTAATAGGATTTGTATCTCATGATTATGATAAAGATAAAAATAAAACTGGAGCAGAACGTCCAAAATATAAAGAAAAAGAGCTTAGACAAGCAATGTTATACGCAATTGATAGAAAAAAATGGATAAAAGCGTTTTATCAAGGATATGGTAAAGAACTAAATAGCTTTGTACCATCAATTCATTGGATTGCAGCTAATCAAAAAGATTTAAATGACTATAACTATGATCCAGAAAAAGCTAAAAAAATATTAGATAAATTAGGATATAAAGATAGAAATGGTGATGGGTTCAGAGAAGACCCTAATGGTAAACCATTTGAAATTAATTTAAAACACTATTCTGGATCAAATCCAACATTTGAACCTAGAACTGCAGCAATTAAAGATTTCTGGGAAAAAGTCGGCTTGAAAACGAATGTGAAAATGGTGGAATTTGGTAAATATAATGATGACTTAGCTCAAGCTTCTAAAGATATGGAAGTTTACTTTAGAACATGGACAGGTGGTTCTGATCCAGATCCTTCTGATTTATATCATTCTGATAGACCACAAAATGAAATGCGTACTACAGATAAAACTTCTGATAAATTATTAGATGATGCATTGGATTTCTCAAAAGTAGGAAATAATGATAAAAAACGTAAAAAAATATATCTAGAATGGCAAAAACATACTAATGATACACTACCAGCATTACCTATTGTTCAATTAGACACTCTAACTGTCGTTAATGACAAAGTGAAAAATGTGGACATTAAAATAGGATCAGATATGGATTTATATAAATTAACCAAAGAATGATTAGGATAAACCTCGACTTTAGTCGGGGTTTATTGATTGGAGTAAGCGATGGATAAATATTTATTAGAAATTAAAGATTTAGAAACTTCGATTAAAATTGAAAATAAATGGTATCCGACAATTGATCAGATATCTTTAAACTTAGAAAAAAATGAAATATTAGGTGTTGTGGGAGAATCGGGTTGTGGAAAATCTATACTTAATAAATCGGTTATTAGATTATTGCCTGATAGACTTTCAAAAATTACAAATGGAAAAGTCATATTTGATAGTAAAGATTTAACGAAAATAACAGAAAAAGAATATCAAAATATTCGTGGCAAAGAAATAGGTATGATCTTTCAGGAACCAATGACTGCATTAAATCCAGTTTTTAAAATTAAGGAACAAATTATTGAACCTATAAGTTTACATTTAAAAAAGAATAAAAAAGAAGCATATCAATTGGCAAAACAGTTATTAGAAGACGTTGGTATAGCAAGAGTAGAAGAAGTATTAAATAGTTATCCCCATCAACTATCAGGTGGAATGCGTCAAAGAGTGATGATTGCTATTGCCATTTCATGTAATCCTAAATTATTAATTGCAGATGAACCTACAACTGCCTTAGATGTTACGGTTCAAGCACAAATTCTAGATTTACTAAAGAAATTACAACGAAAAAATAAAATGGCTATTATTTTAGTAACTCATGATTTAAGTGTTGTATCTGAATTTTGTGATTCAGTCATGGTCATGTATGCTGGCCAAGTTGTTGAATATGGAAATTTGAAAGACGTAATGGTGAATCCTAAACATCCATATACAAAAAAATTATTAAATACAATTCCAAAATTAGATGAAGATACTGAATATCTTGAAGTTATAGAGGGACTAGTTCCAAATATAACAGAATTTAATAATAAGCAATGTCGTTTTGTTAATAGATGCCCTAAAAAAATGAATATCTGTAGTCAATGCGAACCCAAGCTTCTAAATATAAATAATAGTAAGGTACGTTGTCATTTATTCAATGATTAGAAAGGAAAAGAAATATGGATTACATCTTAGAAATACAGAATTTAAAAACATACTATTCTATTAAAAATGGTCTTTTTAAAAAGAATCAATATGTAAGAGCGGTAGATAATATCACATTAAAAATAAAAAAAGGACAAACATTTGGTTTAGTAGGTGAATCAGGTTGTGGGAAATCTACTCTTGGGAAGTCTGTTGTACGCTTAGAAAATATAACATCTGGCGATATTAAAATATGCGGTAGAAGTATTACTAAACTTAAAGGTAAAGAATTAAGAAATGCACGCAAAGATTTTCAGATGATTTTTCAAGATCCTTATGCATCTTTAAACCCTATGCAAATGGTTGGTGATATTGTAGGTGAACCCTTACTAAATTATCATCTTGTAGATAAAAAGAATTTGAAAGATGAAGTACTATACTTATTAAAATGTGTAGGTATGAGCGAAGATGCATATTATAAATATACTCACCAATTTTCAGGAGGACAGCGTCAAAGAATTGGAATTGCTAGAGCTTTAGCAATACGACCTATGTTAATTGTTGCAGATGAACCTGTTAGTGCATTAGATGTATCAGTACAATCACAAGTTTTAAATCTATTGAAAAATTTACAAAAAGAATTTAGTCTCAGTTATCTCTTTATAGCACATGACTTAAGCGTTGTGAAACATATTAGTGATGTCATAGGCGTAATGTATCTAGGTCATTTGGTTGAAATAGCGGATAGCCATGAACTATATACTCATGCTTATCATCCATATACTAAAGCACTTATATCTTCAATCCCACAATTTAATAAACAAAAATCAAATAGAGTTATTTTAAATGGAGAATTACCTTCTCCAAGTAATCCACCACAAGGATGTCCGTTTCACACTAGGTGTCCAATAGCAAAAAAAATATGTTCAGAAAAAAGACCTAAATTAAAAGAAATTAAGCCTAATCATTATGTTGCTTGTTTCTATAGCGAAGGAGGAGAGTGAAGTGCTAAGACTTATAATAAAAAGATTTTTATTAATGATTCCTTTACTGTTTTTGATATCTATAGTGGTATTTAGTTTAGCAATCATTCAACCTGGTGATCCATTTACAGGACAATATAATCCTCATGTTAAACAAGAGGCAATTGAAGCTCAAAAAGAAAAATTAGGTCTTAATGACTCAATTCCTAAACAATATATTAGATGGGTAAATAATGTGACTCATGGTAATCTAGGAGAATCAATTAAATATAAACGACCAGTACTTGAATTAATAAGTGAACGTATACCTAATACAATATTATTAGGGACAGTTTCGTTAATCATTACATACATATTATCTTTTATATTAGGGATTATATCTGGTAGATATGCCTATACACTAAGTGATTATACAATTCAAATATTCAACTATATTATGCTAGCTATTCCTTCATTTATAGCAGGTGTTTTTGCAATATATTTATTCGCATTTCAAATTCCAATATTTCCTTTTCAAGGCTCTGTTGATATTAATTTAGAAGAAGGAACGTTTAGTTACTATATAAGTAAAATATATCATACGTTATTACCTGCTTTAACATTAGGTTTGTTATCTACTGCTGGTTATATTCAATACCTTAGAAATGATATTATTGATAATTCAAATAAAGATTATGTTCTAACAGCGAAAGCTAAGGGTTTATCAACTAATAAAATTTATAATAAGCATATTTTACGAAATTCACTTATTCCTATAATTACATTTTTAGGGGCAGATATTGTAAGTATTTTAGGTGGCGCAGTAATAACTGAAACTATTTTTTCATTTAATGGTATAGGAAAATTATTTTTAGAATCAGTAACAGGCCAAGATTATCCATTAATGATGGCTTTAACACTTTTCTTTTCATTCTTAGGTCTATTTGGCAATCTTATCTCTGATATTACATATAATTTTATAGATCCAAGAATTCACAGTAATTAAATAAAAGAGGCAAGAGTATTATGAAAAAAGAACGAAGCAGTAAAAAAAATTCTACTAAAAAAATTTATTCTCCAACACAATTAGCTTTAAAAAAGTTTTTAAAAAATAAAATTGCAATGGTATCTTTAATATTTTTATTTTTCTTAGCTATTATTTCTATTATTGCACCGTTATTAGCTCCTCTACCAATTAATCAACAAGATCTTTTAAATATTAAAGGTGATATGTCTTCACATAATATTTTAGGCACTGATTCTGGAGGAAGAGACAATTTTAGCAGATTATTATATGCAGGGAGAGTTTCATTAACTATTGGACTAACTTCGACTATTGGTATGTTGATCATTGGAATTACAATTGGAGTAATATCAGGTTATTTTGGAGGTGTAACTGACACAATATTAATGAGAATTACAGAATTTGTGATGTTATTTCCATTTTTAATTTTTGCAATTGTTCTAAATGCAGCATTAGGAGATAAAATTAAAAATCCATACGGTTCTGCATTGATTTTAATAGTGGTTATTATCATTTTAAGTTGGGGCGGGATAGCGAGACTTATAAGAGGTAAAGTGATGCAAGAAAAAGAAAATGAGTATTTCTTAGCAGCTAAATCCATAGGAACTCCTACACATAAAATTATCTTAAAACACTTATTACCTAATATTATTAGTGTTGTTATTGTTCAAGCGACATTAACCTTTGCTGGTATGATTGTAGTTGAATCAGGACTAAGTTTTTTAGGATTTGGTATTAGTAAGTCTATTCCTTCATGGGGAAATATGTTAAGCGATGCTCAAGAAGGCGATGTAATTAGTTCTAAACCATGGATTTGGATGCCTCCTGCACTAATGATTATGTTTACTATATTAAGTATTAATTTTGTTGGTGAAGGTTTAAAAGATGCGTTTAATCCAAAAGATAGAAGATAATGATAAAAAAGCGACTGATCAATATTGATCAGTCGCTTTTTAATTTATCTCTTACGTCCTAAGCCCATTGCACGTTCCATTTTTTTCAATGTTTTAAAAGAAGCTTTTTGGGCTTTGTCACGTCCTTGATCTAAGATGTCATCTAATTTATCTGAATTATAAAATTCGTTATATTTTTCTTGGAAATGTACTAAAAAGTCTTTAACAACTTCTGATAAATCCGTTTTGAACTTTCCATATCCTTCATTCTCATACTGTGTTTCAAGATCTTTAATTGATTTATCAGTTAAACTTGAATAAATAGTCAATAAATTAGAAATTCCTGGTTTATTGTCTTTATCAAATTTGATAATACCATCTGAATCAGTTACAGCACTTTTAATTTTTTTCGCTGCAACATTTGGTTCGTCTAGTAATGAGATAAAGTTTTTTTGATTATCATCACTTTTACTCATTTTCTTTGTTGGGTCCTGTAAACTCATTACACGTCCACCAACTTTTGGCATACGAATTTCTGGTTTAACTAATATATCGTTATAACGACTATTAAAACGTTCTACTAAATTTCTAGTAAGTTCCATATGTTGTTTTTGGTCTTCACCTACGGGCACAATATTTGTATTATAAATAACAATATCAGCTGCCATTAAAGGTGGATAAGTTAATAAACCAGCTGGAATACCATCCGTACGTTTTTGTGCTTTATCTTTATATTGCGTCATACGTTCAAGCTCACCAACACTTGAAATAGTCGTTAACATCCAACCGGCTTGAACATGTGCTGGAACTTCTGATTGAATAAATAATGTTGATTTATCTGGATCAATACCTGAAGCTAAATAAATTGCTGCTAACTGACGAATTTGTTTACGTAATTTGATTTTATCTTGTGGGACGGTAATCGCATGTTGGTCTACAATACAAAAGTAACAGTTGTAATCGTTTTGTACTTCTGCAAATTGTTTTAATGCACCAATATAGTTACCTAATGTAGGTATCCCACTTGGCTGTATTCCTGAAAATAATGTCTCCATATAGATGCCTACTTTCTTTAAAAATAATTCATTTTAACTAGATTATAACAGTATTTTTTTAAATTGTAAGTTATGTTATAATAGAGGTATATATGAGAGATTAGATTTTGTATAGGAATTTTTAGAAAATTTGAAATTTCTCAGAAAAATTAGGATTTTCTCATTTAATTTTAATGTTAACATATTATACTTATAATATAAGCTTAAGACAAATTAGTATAATTATTAATATAATGAATAATATTTATTCAATAGGAGAGTGAGATGTATGGTAACATTATTTACATCACCAAGTTGCACATCTTGCCGTAAAGCGAAAGCATGGTTACAAGAACATGATATTCCGTATACGGAGCGTAACATTTTTTCTGAACATTTAACAATTGATGAAATTAAACAAATTTTAAAAATGACTGAAGATGGAACAGATGAAATTATTTCAACTCGTTCTAAAACTTATCAAAAATTAAACGTAGATATTGATTCTTTACCACTGCAAGATTTATATACGATTATTCAAGATAATCCTGGACTATTACGTCGTCCAATTATTTTAGACGAAAAACGCTTGCAAGTTGGATATAACGAAGATGAAATCAGACGTTTCTTACCTAGAAAGGTTCGTACTTTCCAATTACAAGAAGCGCAACGTTTAGTCGACTAATATTTAAAATTTAAGAACCTATTATTTAACAGCACTGGCTTAGCTATAGTGCTGTTTTTTATAATAAAAAAAGGGAATATAATATGATATAGTGTCCTATTTAAAATAGTGAAATTTAATCAAACAAATAAATTGTAATTTAACTTACGTTCTAATACAATATGGTTACTATTCATCGACTGTAAGGAGTGAGATGATATGAGAATAGAACGCGTTGACGACACAACTGTGAAATTATTTATCACTTATGGTGATATTGAAGCAAGAGGATTTAGTCGTGAAGATTTATGGACAAATCGTAAGCGTGGTGAAGAATTCTTTTGGTCAATGATGGACGAGATTAATGAGGAAGAAGATTTTGTGGTTGAAGGACCTCTTTGGATTCAAGTACATGCATTTGAAAAAGGTGTGGAAGTCACAATCTCTAAATCTAAAAATGAAGAAGCAATGAACATGTCAGATGATCATGCAAATGAGCAATTTGAGGAACAAGTGAATGAATTGCTAGCTAACACATTAGAACAAGAAGAAAGTATTGAAGATTTATTTGAACAACGTGCACAACAAAAACAAGCACATAAATCTAAACGTAAACCATCACAACAACGTTCTAGTTTAAGAACAATTATTGTGAAATTCGAAGACTTAGAAGAAGTCATTCATTACGCTTATCATCATAATCTATCTACAGATGAGTTTGAAGATTTATTGTATATGAGTGATTCACATTACTACTATGCAATTCACTTCGATAGTACTGTTAGCCAAGAGACAATTAATGATAGCTACAGTCAATTACTTGAATTCGCTTATCCTAGTGATAAAACAGAAGTGTATTTAAATGATTACGCTAAAATTATTATGAGTCATAATGTTACTTCACAAGTACGTCGTTATTTTACTGATTCAGTAGAATAATATATAACGATTAATCGAGAGTAGAGAAGAAATTTAAAATAAATTTCTTTTCTACTCTCTTTTTTAAAAGTAAATGGATCATCTTAAACGTTTAATAGTATGAGGTGAATGCATGTTAGTAGCGATTAATCGTAATAATGAAACCGTATATGCTCATCAAGCCATCATTACTGAAGAATACCGATGTCCATATTGCAAAGAAAAACTTCTTTTAAAAAAAGGGTTAAAAAAGATTCCGCATTTTGCCCATGTCTCTCAAATTAAAAAAAGATGCATGAAAAATGAAACAGAAAAACATTACTACGTTAAATTTTTTATTGCTCAACGTTTAAAACAATATCACTTTAATGTTGAAATAGAACCTTATTTTTCTAAAATTATGCAGTATCCTGATATTCTTGTGGATGCTAAAGTAGCTATAGAAGTTCAATTTTCAAGAATAAGTATAAAAGAGGTTAAATCTCGATCAAGAGGATTTGAACAAATTGGAGTTGCAGTTATTTGGCTTATCGAACAATTACAATATCGTAAGGGTTATTTATACTTGAACACGTTTCAAGCTTATTTCATTAATCCGATTGATAGAACGTTATATAGTTGGGAGCATGAAAAACAACTGATAGTAAAGTATGTCAATATACAACATATTGGTGGCCGAAAATTTATTGCGCATAGACGAATTATTCAAATTTCTGAATTATTATCATTCAATGAAAAAAAGAATGAGTCATATTGTTATAAATTGTCAAATAGACATATCAGTCGTTATATTTTTAATTGTAGAAAAAAACGTTCGGTGTTAGAACCGTCTTTAAGTGCTATGTATCAATTACAAATAACTGACGATGAGGTATGTAGAGATACAGGTTATATTTTTTCGTATCAAATTTTTATTGAAAATCATCCAGTACAATGGCAACTCAAGCTTAAGTTGTTGTTAAAACATAACCTTCCCAAGCATTATTTAATGTCGTATTTGAAATTCAGACAATTTTATCTACAGGATATTAATAAAGAAGAAATTACTTTAAAGTTAATAGATGATTATATTCAACAAGTAAGTGGGAGTTTAAACGTGCAAAATAAATAAAATAATGAGAAAATTATAACATTAATTCATTTAGGAGGTACATGTATGAGTCAACAACTTACTAGAGAAGAGCAAGAACGAAAATATCCAAATGAAACTTGGGATTTAACAACTATTTTTGAAAGCGATGAAGCTTTTGAAAAAGCATTAAAAGAGGTAGAAAGTTACCTAGGTAAAGAAGAACAATTTAAAGGACATCTAGGAGATAGTGCTAAAACTTTATATAATGCTTTAGCTTTAGAAGATGAGATTGGAACACAATTAGAAAAGGTGTATGTTTATGCACATTTAAAACAAGACCAAGATACATCTAACGATAAATATACTGGTTTTGAATCTCGTGCGCATCAACTCATCATAAAAATTAGCTCAGCATGGAGTTTCTTAGTTCCAGAGATTTTGCAAATTGATGAAGAGAAATTAGAATCTTTTATTAAGAGTAACGATGATTTAAAACGTTATGCATTTGACTTGAAATTAATTAATGAAAAACGTCCACATATTTTAGATGCTGATAAAGAAAAATTATTAACCCAAGCGCAAGATGCATTATCAACTCCAGAAAATGTCTATGGCATGTTTAGTAATGCTGATTTAGAATTTAAAGATGCAGTAGATAAAGATGGAAAAAAACATCCTTTAACACAAGGTACATTTATTAAATATTTAGAATCAGATGATCGTGAATTACGTCAGTCAGCTTATAACAACTTATATGAAGCGTATGGTGCATATAACAATACATTAGGCTCAACTTTAGCTGGTGAAGTTAAGAAAAATATTTTCAATGCTCGTGCGCATAACTATAAAACGGCACGTGAACGCGCTTTAAGTAATAACCATATTCCTGAAGAAGTATATGATAATTTAGTTGCAACAGTTCATAAATATCTTCCATTGTTGCATAAATACACTCAATTGAGAAAAGAACTTTTAGGTATTGATGATTTGAAAATGTATGACATTTATACTCCATTAGTTAAAGATGTTAAATTTGAAATGCCATATGACGAAGCTAAAGAATGGATGCTAAAAGCGCTAGAACCAATGGGAAAAGAATATTTAGATGTAGTTAAAGAAGGTTTAAATCATCGTTGGGTAGATGTTTATGAGAATAAAGGAAAACGCTCAGGTGGTTATTCTTCAGGCGCACATTTAACTAATCCATTTATTTTATTAAATTGGTCTGATACAATCTCTGATTTATATACACTTGTGCATGAATTTGGACATTCTGCACATAGTTACTTTAGTCGTAAAAATCAACCATCAAACTCTAGTGATTATTCTATCTTTGTAGCTGAAGTTGCTTCAACATGTAATGAAGCTCTACTAAGTGATTATATGGATAAACATTTAGATGATGATCGACGTCTATTATTACTAAACCAAGAACTTGAGCGTTTCAGAGCAACATTATTCCGTCAAACTATGTTTGCTGAATTTGAACATAAAATTCATCAAATTGAGGAAGCGGGAGAGCCATTAACATCAACTCGTATGAATGAAGAGTACGCTAAATTAAATAGACAATACTTTGGTGATGTGGTAGAAACAGATGATCATATTAGTAAAGAGTGGTCTCGTATTCCACACTTCTATATGAATTATTATGTGTACCAATATGCAACTGGATACAGTGCAGCTCAAAGTTTAAGTCATCAAATTTTAACAGAAGGACAACCTGCTGTTGAAAGATATATAAATGAATTCTTGAAAAAAGGTAGTTCTAATTACCCAATTGAGATTCTTAAGAATGCAGGTGTAGATATGACTACACCAGAACCTATAGAGCAAGCGTGTGAAGTTTTTGAACAAAAATTAGAAGCATTTGAAAAATTAATGAAGCACTAAAAATAGTGTATTCGTTTTCAATGTGTCTAATTTGTGACATTTTGGATGGAAATGTAGTTTAATATTGAAACGGCGTTTTGAGCGTGTTATATTATATACATGAAATTAATCACATAACAAACATACCCCTTTGTTTGAAGTGAAAAATTTCTCCCATCCCCTTTGTTTAGCGTCGTGTAATCAGACACGGCGTTTTTTTATGCTTAATTATTAAATCAATTTAATATAAAAAGAGCGATACACTTCATATAAGTGATCGCTCTTTGTTATTTCTTAGGCATTTTAGATTGCCAAAATTCGCCGTCAGGATAATTTAGTTTTTCAACTTTTTGTTGTAAAGCTAATTTTTTTAATTCTTTTACGAGTAACTTTTCCGGCCACTCATAAATAGTAAGCAGTTCTTCCATCGTTACTAATTGTTTGGATTGAATATAAGTTTCGAGATTTGGAGGTAATTCTTTTTCGATAGGGCATCCCATTAATTCATTAATAATATAAGTATAAATATGGTAAGGATAAAGACCTTCGACTTTCAAACCTTCTTCATGCACATCTTCACTAAAAAATACAAGTGAAGGCGCTTGTTCAATTTCCATTTCTCTTGCAATATGCAAATCTATTTTTAAACTTTCGGTAAGTTTATTTTTTTGTAAGTCTTCTTTGAAAACATCATAATCTAAACCAGCATTTTTAATACAATTACAAATCATTTCTTCAGTGATAATATCTTTTTTTGGTATAATTTCGTTCTGCATTAAATGAATAAAACGTTCCGCTCTTAATCTACCTTGTAATTCAGCAGCTTTATATGCTAAAGCAATATTATCAAAATCTGAAGTACTTTGAGCTTGACATTTAGTCAAAACCTTTAATGAAGGATTCAAAATATGTCTGATTCGAATATATTGATTATACTCAATTCTTAATTTAGAAATAATTGCGGATAATTTAAAACAATCTTTATTAAAGGGATCAAAGAATGAATAAATTTCTATTTTATTTACAGGTGACAGATTAGTGCTTTCACGACTCGCATTATCTACAATTTTAAGTTCTTCAGCCATGTTTAACTCACCTTCAATTATATTTAGGAATTCACCATATGGTTAGCAGTTAAACACAATCTTTCATACAAGTATTCGCCAACTCCTGCTGGAAATTGAGCTTTATTGATTGCTTTATACATATTTTCTAACCATGCATCTCTTTCATAAGTAGTAATTCTAAATGCCATATGTCTCTTTTTTAACATTGGGTGACCATGTTCTTGAGTGTATAAATCAGGACCTCCTAGAAATTGTGTTAAGAATTGCTTTTGCTTTCTACTTGTTTCTTTAAAATCTCCAGGAAATAAATGGTTGATTCTTTGATCATTCTCTACAAGAAAGTAAAAATAATCAATCATATCATACAAAGCTTTTTCTCCTATTACATCATAAGGTGTTGTAGTCATAGTATCACCCATTTCTATTAATGTATTTCTAATATAACATGAATTTTTACATTTAAAAGTAATTTGACTTTTCACAAGTTTATCTCACATCTATTATAATTGAGCTTGATATTCAAAAAATCGTTGAACTTTATTTTTAGGTGGCTCGTGAACTAAGTTAAATTGTTTTAATAAATTTTGAAATTTTTCAAAGCCTATTTGATAATCATTGACTTCAAATTCTAATTCATAGTCTGTTTTATCAAAGTATTGACTTTTATCTAATACTAATAGTTCATTTTGAAATTCAACTTCTAGTCTTTCAGTTGTCAATGCACCTAAAACACTTAATTCGTTTTCTCCAATATCAAATTCAGTAAGAATGTTTTGAATATCATTAGGTAATGTTGATTTGACAATTGTTTGTCCAATATGAGGCTTCATATCGATTGGATGATTATATTCTATCAAGCCAACTTTAGCTGGTACTTTTAGTGTGATTTCAAATCTGTTTTGTTTAACACGTATTCTTAAAGCAGAACGATGATCACGTAGTTTAAAACTAGGTGTTTCAATATAATAATTGATTTGAGTGAATGGTGTGAGTTGTTTAAAATAAGAAGCTTTAATCGCGTTATATGTATTGAAATCAATTAATTGCTTAAATTCAATTTCATTATTAGTACTCATAATTACACCTCATTAGAAAATCTTTAGTATATTATTGTAGTTCATTATGACGGACATTTGTAAAAAATTAAAGTAATAACAATACTAAAAATAAAATATATAGAGCTAAATATTTAATCGTTTAGAGCATACTTGAACTATGGTACTCTAATGTGTGTTTGAAAGTTAAATTATGTTAAACTAATAAGGAATAATAAGGAGGAACAAGCATGCGTATATATGTAAATGAAATTAAAATCAAAGATGATAGCATTTATTGCTACTCAGAAGATCCAACTGATGGATTAGATGAAGTAGGACAAATGCTTGTAGATAGTGATAATTTTAGTTTTGCTTATTTATTAGATGATGGCTCGTCGTATTCATATTTGATTTTTGTACAAGAGACGTGGTCAATGTTACATAATAATAGAGATAAAAAAGTAATTATTAACGATGAATTAGAATTAGAACATTTTCAAGATGAGTTAAGTTATATCCTAGAAAATGTTGAAGGAAATAATAACTATGGTAAGGAGTTTGTTTCAGCAGTTGAAGAAACTTTCGAACTAAAGTGAAACGGAGTGGAACCATATGAATCAATGGGAGCAATTTTTAACACCATATAAACAAGCAGTCGATGAATTAAAGGTGAAATTAAAAGGCTTACGTAAGCAATATGAAGTTGGAGAAAACGCCTCACCCATTGAATTTGTAACTGGTCGTGTAAAGCCTATTACAAGTATCATTGACAAAGCGAATAAAAGGGGAATTCCTTTTGATCGATTACGTGAAGAAATGTACGACATAGCTGGTTTAAGGATGATGTGTCAATTCGTTGATGATATTGATGTAGTTGTTAATATGCTTAGACAACGTCAAGATTTTAAAGTTGTCGAAGAAAGAGATTATATTAACAATACAAAACAAAGTGGTTATCGTTCATATCATGTAATTATCGAGTATCCAATTGAAACATTAAGTGGTCAAAAAATGATATTAGCTGAAATTCAAATTCGCACATTAGCAATGAATTTTTGGGCTACAATCGAACATACATTAAGATACAAATATGATGGAGATTATCCTGCTGAGATACAACATCGTCTAGAAAGAGCGGCTGAAGCGGCTTACTTATTAGATGAAGAGATGTCTGAAATTAAAGAGGAAATACAAGAAGCTCAAAAATATTATACTCAAAAACGTGCAAAAAAACATGACTGATGAGGTGTCAATACATGCGTTATACGATTTTATCTAAAGGTGACTCTAAATCAAACACGCTTAAACATAAAATGATGAATCAAATGAATTCTTTTCATATGATAGAGGATGCAGAAAATCCAGAAATAGTGATATCTGTTGGTGGAGATGGAACACTTTTGCAAGCTTTTCATCAGTATAGTCATATGTTATCAAATGTAGCATTTGTTGGAGTACATACTGGTCATTTAGGTTTTTACGCAGACTGGTTACCTCATGAAGTTGAAAAATTGATTGATGAAATTCATCATTCTGAATTTCAAGTGATTGAATATCCATTACTTGAAATTATTGTTAAATATAACAACACTAAGAATGAAACACGCTATCTAGCACTCAATGAAGCAACTATGAAAACTGAAAATGGATCAACATTAGTAGCAGATGTTGCAATTAGAGGTAAACATTTTGAACGATTTAGAGGAGATGGTCTATGTATTTCCACGCCTTCTGGATCGACAGCTTATAATAAAGCACTAGGTGGTGCACTGATTCATCCTTCTCTTGAAGCCATACAAATTGCTGAAATTGCATCTATTAATAATAGAGTATTTAGAACGGTAGGTTCACCATTAGTATTACCAAAGCATCATACATGTTTGATTACACCTGTAAATCATAATACAATTAGAACAACAATTGATCATGTCAGTCTAAAATATAAAAATGTGAGCGACATTCAATTTAGAGTCGCAAATGAAAAAGTTCGTTTTGCTAGATTTAGACCATTTCCTTTTTGGAAAAGAGTTCATGATTCGTTTATTGAAAGTGAAGATGATTGATGAAATTTGTATACCATATTCATAGCGAAGAAATGCTTAAGACATTTTTACAACGTCATAATTATTCAAAGAAAACAATTAGCGCCATTAAACGTGATGGCGCTTTAATTATTAATAGGCAACCTGTAACAGTTAGATATATGTTGAAAAAAGATGATCACCTTATTGTTAAACTGCCGGAAGAAGTTCCGAGTACATATCTTCGTCCTTCAAACAAACATATTGAAATATTATATGAAGATACATATTTAATTATCGTTTCAAAACCGGTACATTTAAATTGTGCACCTTCAAGAGAACATCCTCATGATAGTTTAATTGAGCGCGTGATGTATTATTTAAATCATTCTACGAATAAAGTACAATATGTAGTACCTCATATTGTTACAAGATTAGATCGTAATACGACGGGCATCGTTATCTTTACTAAACATGGTCATATTCATCACCTTATGTCGACATTTGAAATAGATAAGCGATATATATGTGTGTGTTACGGTAAAACTAAAGAACAATCTATGATAGAGGCACCTATTGGTAGAAACAAAGATAGTATTATTACTCGGTGTATTACGCCATCTGGTAAATATGCAAAAACTGAATATAAAACGTTGAGTAGTCATCACAGTGCAAGTTTATGTGAAGTTAAATTACATACTGGGCGAACACACCAAATTAGAGTTCATTTTAAGCATATTGGTCATCCACTTATTGGGGATGACTTATATGATGGTTTTCATCCTCGGATTCAAACACAATCTTTACAATGTTATAAAGTAAAATTTATACATCCAATATATAATAAAGAAATCGAGATTATTTTAGACTATAAAAACTTAGAAAAAATATATCAAAGTGTAAATTAAAATTAGGAGGTACACTTGATGTCATTAAATACAGAAACAACTGACATACAACATAATAAAGTATACAATCAAAAACTACTAGATGACAGTTTAAACCGCAATGATATAGATCAATTCAGAAAAGAATTTCTAACTTTACATCAATATGAACAAAGTGAATATTTTGAAAATACAACGAATCAGAATAGACAAAGAATATTCGAATTTTTATCGCCTCAAGAAGTGAGTAGATTTTTTAATCAATTAGATATTGAAGGGAAAGAATATGAAATATTATTTGATTCAATGCATGCACATTATGCAAGTGAAGTATTAGAAAATATGTCTACAGATAACGCAGTTGATATTCTAAATGAATTATCTAACTCAAAAGTTGCCAGTTTATTAGCTTTGATGGATAACAGAGTCACAGATAAAATCAAAAAGTTATTACATTATGAAGAAGATACTGCCGGTGGTATCATGACTACTGAATATATTTCATTGGATATTGGCACATCTGTAAAAGAGGCACTCATGCTAGTTAAAAATCAAGCACCTGACGCAGAAACGATATATGTGATTTATGTCGTTGATACTGCCGGTCAACTCGTAGGTGTTCTATCTTTGAAAGATTTAATTGTAGCAAATATTGAAGCTCATGTTGAAGAAGTAATGATTCAACGTGTTGTAAGTGTAAATGTAGAAGAGGATCAAGAACGTGTTGCTCAAAAAATGAAAGATTATGACTTTATTGCCATGCCTGTTATCGACTATCAACATCATTTAGTAGGGATTATCACAATAGATGATATTTTAGATGTCGTAAATGAAGAAGCAGATGAAGATTATTCACGTTTAGCAGGGGTTTCTGATACTAAATCTACTGATCAATCAGTATTTAAGAAAGCATTGAAGAGATTACCGTGGCTGATTATTTTAACATTTTTAGGTATGATAACAGCAACGATTCTGGGTGGTTTTGAAGATACATTGTCGCAAGTTGCATTATTAGCAGCATTTATCCCTATTATAAGTGGGATGTCAGGAAATTCAGGAACGCAATCATTAGCAGTGTCTGTTCGTAATATTTCTAATGGTGATATTAAAGAAAAAAGTAAACTTAAAATAGCTTTAAAAGAAGCAGGCAGTGGGTTAATCACTGGTTTTGTGTGTGCAGTGATTTTATTCTTAATTATTGTCATTATTTATCGTCAACCCTTCTTGGCACTGATTGTAGGTGCAAGTTTAACTATTGCCATGACAGTAGGTACGTTAGTAGGCTCAATGATTCCAATCTTAATGAATAAAATTCATATCGATCCTGCTGTCGCAAGCGGACCATTTATTACAACTATCAATGATATTGTAAGTATGTTAATTTATTTTGGCCTTGCAACAACATTTATGTCATATCTAACATAGGGGGATGAAATGGGATTTTTTTCTTTGGTCATAGTCGTCGTCGCAGCATTTCTTACACCGATTATTGTTAATCGATTAAACGTCACTTTTTTACCTGTTGTCGTAGCTGAAATATTAATGGGAATTATTATAGGAAACTCATTTTTAGGACTTGTCCACAAAGATGAAATGTTAAACATTCTTTCAACATTAGGTTTTATCTTTTTAATGTTTTTAAGTGGACTGGAAATTGATTTTAGCGCATTTAAAAAAGACACAAGAAAGAGACAGGGTATTAATAAAAATGAAAAGAATTTACCAAGTCATTTACAATTAGCACTTACAGTTTTTTCGTTAATAATGGTGCTTTCAATCATTTTAGCATTTGCATTTAAATGGTTAGGCTTTGTAGATGATGTATTATTAATGGTCATTATTATTTCAACCATTTCATTGGGTGTAGTCGTGCCAACACTTAAAGAAATGAATATCATGCGTACAACAATAGGACAATTTATATTATTAGTAGCAGTATTAGCAGATTTATTTACGATGGTTTTATTAACTATTTATGGTGGAATCAATGGTGAAGGCGGAGGGTCAATTTGGCTGTCTGCAATTTTAATCGTGTTTACTGCAATATTTTATTTATTAGGTTCTGTATTTAAACAGTTAAATTTTATGCAACGCTTAATGGGTGGTACAACACAAATTGGCATACGGGCCATTTTTGCATTAATCATTTTACTCGTTGCTCTTGCTGAGGGTGTTGGTGCTGAATATATATTAGGTGCTTTTTTAGCTGGTGTAGTTGTATCACTGTTAAAACCTGATGAAGAAATGATTCATACTTTAGATTCATTTGGATACGGATTCTTTATACCAATATTCTTTATTATGGTCGGTGTAGATTTAGATATACCATCTTTAATTAAGGAACCTTCTTTACTTATTATAATTCCGATACTTATATTGTCCTTTATCGTTTCTAAGTTGATTCCTGTCTTATTTATTCGAAGATGGTTTGATACTAAAACAACCATTGCATCAGCATTTTTATTAACATCTACACTTTCGCTTGTTATTGCTGCAGCAAAAATTGCTGAAGAATTAAAAGCAATTACTTCTGAAATGTCAGGGATATTAATATTAAGTGCAATTATTACATGTGTATTTGTACCTGTTGTATTTAAAAAATTATTCCCAATTCCAGATGAAGTGAACCGAAAAATTGATATTGCGTTAATTGGTAAAAATCAATTGACTATTCCAATTGTTCAAAATCTGACTTCACAGTTATATAATATAACGTTGTTTTACCGTAAAGATTTAAGTGATAAGCGAAATTTACCTGACAACGTGACTGTCATTGAAATTAGTGAATATGAAGAAAGTTTATTAGAGAGACTTGGCTTGTTTAATCAAGATATTGTCGTGTGTTCTGCTAATGATGATGGTTTAAATAAAAGGATAGCAAAATTAGCTAAATCTCATGGTGTAAACAGAGTTATTTGTCGACTAGAAAATAGTGGTGATGATGAAGAATTAAAAACAGATGGTATTGAAGTATTTAGTAACTTTATTAGTAATAAAATTTTCTTAAAAAGTTTAATTGAAACACCAAATATGCTAAATATTTTAAGTAACGTTGAAACGTCACTATATGAAATTGAAATGTTGAATTATAAATATGAAAATATTCTATTACGTCATTTCCCATTTGGTGGGGATATCATATTTGTACGTATTGTTAGAAATAATGAATCCATTGTACCACATGGAGATACGCAACTTAGATATAAAGACCGTTTAATTGTAACAGGTTCTAAAGAATATGTAGATGAACTCAAATCTGAATTAGAATTTTATTATTAATCCATTTAAAAGAGAGGACAAAATAAAGAGTATCTTTGAAAAATAACATAAAAAGATACATTACTTTGTGTACCTCTCTTTTTATTGAGATGATTTGAAAATTTATTATTACTTTATTAAATATTATTAACAATGGTAAAATATGTATGTTAAAAACGTTTATAATGAACGGATTAATATAAAGTAATATAAGGAGATAATTTATATGATTAATTTAGAAAATAAAACCTTTGTCATTATGGGCATCGCTAACAAACGTAGTATTGGTTTTGGCGTAGCTAAAGTATTAGACGAATTAGGCGCGCATCTCGTATTTACATATCGTAAAGAACGTAGTAAAAAGGAATTAGAAAAATTATTAGATCAATTAAATCAAAAAGAGCATCATCTTTATCAAATAGATGTTCAAAAAGATGAAGATGTCATTAATGGCTTTGCGAAAATCGGTGAAGAAGTTGGAAGTATTGATGGCGTCTATCATTCAATTGCATTTGCTAATATGGAAGATTTACGTGGTCGTTTTTCTGAAACATCTCGTGAAGGATTCCTACTTGCACAAGATATTAGTTCATATTCATTAACCATTGTAGCTCATGAAGCGAAAAAAATTATGCCGAATGGTGGTAGTATTGTAGCTACAACTTATTTAGGCGGAGAATTTGCAATTCAAAACTATAATGTGATGGGTGTAGCAAAAGCAAGTCTCGAAGCAAATGTTAAATATTTAGCATATGACTTAGGCCCAGATAATATTCGAGTCAATGCAATTTCTGCTGGACCAATTCGTACATTAAGTGCTAAAGGTGTAGGTGGATTGAATTTAATTCTTAAAGAAGTTGAAGAACGTGCACCGTTAAGACGTAATGTAGATCAAGAAGAAGTGGGTAGAACTGCTGCTTATTTATTAAGTGATTTTTCAAGTGGTGTAACTGGAGAAAATATCCACGTAGATAGTGGTTTCCACGCAATTAAATAAGATTAAATTGAAAAATAGTTATAAGATATATGATAAATCCAAGAGTCTGAGACAATGAGTTGTCTTAGACTTTTTTTATAAATCGACAGTTGATGACTGAATTGAAAATGCATTTGTATCAAGCTTTATTCAATTTCAGTTCCAAGGCTAGAACATAGAAACTTTCAATAAGAACATCTACGTTCAACGCAAATTGGGGATGCATTGATGATGTGGAACGGCGACTTAAAAATGAATTTTATCCCTCTTCTAGCTTTATATTATTCAATGTGATATGACATAAAAAAAACTGCGAATAGAATATGTTCTATCCGCAGTAAGTAATTAAAAAGCATTAATAATTAATTTAATCTTTAACATCGCTATTTGCTTTATCAATGATACGTTGACGATACTTAAATACATTTCTTGCTATTGTTTTTAATACTGCATAAAGTGGAACAGCAATTAAAATAAGTGTGAATCCTCCTAAATCACCCGCTGCTAAGATAACAACAATGATTGTAAGTGGATGAATACTTAGTGATTTACCCATGACGTTAGGTGTGATGACATTACCTTCAAGTTGTTGTGCAATTAATGTAACAACACAGACCCAAATAAATGTTGATGGACCATCGATAATCCCTAATATTGCAGCAGGCGCAAATGATAACCAAGGTCCTAAAAATGGGATTAAGTTTGCTACACCAGCGAATAATACAAGCAATGGTGTATAAGGTAACCCAATAAGGCTATAACCAATATAAAGAATAATACCTAAGATGAAACTAACAGTAACTTGACCTTGAATATACGATTTTAAGGTATAATTTAAATCTTTAAGTAAATCAACAACAAAAACTTTACGTTCTCCTTTGAAAAATTTACCAATTGCTGGAATAAATTTTTCATGATCTTTTAACATATAAATCAAGAAGAACGGTACCATAATCAATAAGAAAATGGTTGAAATAAGAGATGTGATATAAGTGAT